>DATERL010000180.1:0-24148 GCA_035271585.1 Prolixibacteraceae bacterium | reverse complement strand
CTCCTGCACCATAGCCTAAATCTTTTAGCACTTGAAGAAAATTGTTGTCGGGTAGGTGGGTGTAAGCAATTGGGGGGCCACATTCCAATTCGTTATTGGCCCACTTTGCAGTAGCATCTTTTAACCAGCCAGATAAATAGCCAGCTGTTTTATCGTTTACATAAATGCAAGTTAAATTCGGATTTTCGGTGGCTTCAAAAGCTGTAATATTTGCATTGTTCCCATTCCTTATATCCAAACTTTTTAAATCATTAAAAGAGCAATACAAAATTTCTAAAACCGTATTTTTTGAAAGATCCAAGCTTTTGAGTTTATTTGACATACATGACAGGCCACTTAAAAGCGTATTATTCGATACATCAATATTTAAAAGACCATTAGAATCGAAATTCAAAATCTCCAAAGCACTATTTGATTGTACATTTAAACTTGAAAGGTTATTATTACTGCAGTTCAATTCTTTTAAAGCTGCAAAGTCTTCAATACCTGTTAAATTGCTGATGTTTTTTTCTGATAAATCTAAGTTGATAATTGTATCGATATTCGATGTAGGTACAAAATTGCCTAAAACTCCATCGTCATAGCCCAATGAAATAAGAGCTTGCAGAAAATTATTATCGGGTATTTTAGTATAAGCAATTGGAAAGCTACATTCCGATTCATTATTCACAAAACTACAAATTACATCTTTAGTCCAGTCTGATAAATAGCCTGCTGTTTTGTCGTTTACAATTATGCAGCTTAAATTTAAATTGTCGGAAGCATCAAAATCGGTCATGTTTGCATTGTTCCCATTCCTTATATCCAAACTTGTAAATTGATTCGAATTGCAATGCAAAAATGTTAGGGCTGTATTATTAAATACATTCAACCCCATAAGTTTATTATTACTGCAATTTAAAACTTCTAGGTTTGTGTTGTTATATAGGTGAATGTCAGACAGTTGATTGTTTTGGCAATACAACTCTTTTAAAGCCGTTTTTTCCGATATATCAAAATTGATGAGTTTATTATTACTGCAATTTAAAGATACTAATGCATCAAAATCTTCAATCCCTGTGAGATCACTGATGTTTTTTGATGATACATCCAAATTTGTAATACCACTTAAATTGCTTGTTGGAATACATTTATCTACAACTCCAGTACCATAACCCAAATCAATCAACGCTTGCAAAAAATTATCGTCGGGAATATAGGTGGTTTGTGCACTGGTTTTGGTAAAATAAAGATCATATGAAGTAGCACGGTTGTCTTTCCAAAAGGCGCCCACATAATCTCCTGGCATTGCCATTAATTGCACATCGCTACGATCAGTCGTGTTTACATCGTTTAAAGCTATGGGCGTAGAAAATGACATTCCTTTGTTTAATGATTCATACAGCCAAACACTCCAATTTGGCATAATGAAACCACTTAGGGCAACACTTAATTTTCCACTTGCCGACACAGCAATATCGAAACTTGTGAAAGCACCAGTATATCCTGCTAAAAGGTTTTCTGAGTAGAAAGAGCTTCCTCCATTCGTTGATACCGACAAGTAAGCTCTTTTATTTAGCCAGCCATCACCCAATCTTTTATCTGAAAAGGCTACATACACATTATCTCCTTCCACTGCAATTGAGGGCATGTTTTGAATAGCATTAGCACCTATTCCATTGATATCGTTGACCATTACATTGGCGCTAAAACTAAGTCCTTGGTTAACAGATTTGGCAAAGAAAATATCTCCTTCACCTTCAGCACGTCGACCATCTGCCCATGCAAGATAAATGGTTCCGTCTGCACCTATAGTCATCGTATTTAATCCATCAAAATCTACATTACCCTGACATGGGGCATCATTGATTTGAATAGGAGTTTCAAAAGAAGTTCCATTGTTGGTGGAACGAGTAAAGTAATAATCTGCTATAGGGTAATTCTCCATGGATCCGTAAAAAATATACACATTGTTACCATATCCACCAATACATGGAAAAATAGATGCATTGTTTGTGGTAATAATGATTGGAGTCTTAAAGGATTGACCGCCGTCCTCGGAGTTAGTATACCAAATATTATATTCATCTTTCACAGCACTGACCGCCCATGCAATATGAATTTTAGCATCTGGCGTCACATAAAGAGAAGCCCAAAGATGAGACAATGAACTTGCACCTTGATAGATATTCAATTCTGTTGAAAAGCTTAATCCACCATCAATTGATTTTGAAAAATAGATATTGCTTGTTGTATTAGTGGGCTCTCCTTGCCAAACAGCATATAAATTGTTATTTAACACAGCAATTGCTTTTGATTTTGTATCAAATGCAACTTTATGATAGCTATTTTTATTGACTTTTACGTTTGGCAATACGTTTACAGCATTCAATGTGGGCATTGTTATAAAACAAGCTAAGAGTAGGATGACAATTTTAGTCACTCCTTTTTTGAGTGTGAAATGTTTTTTTGTGTTCATGGCTTATGGGTTTTGAGGTGAATAAAAGGGACGATATATTTAAATTATAACAATGAGAGGGAATTCTCATTTGTTGAATGCGAATGTAAATGCGCTTGTAGCACATTTATTCGGGGTCAGTGAAACCTATACGGATTCATGCATTAAAGAGAAAGAACTGTATGTAATTTGCTTTTATTTACAATTAATATAGTTGAACTTATATCAACTGTTACTACAAATATAATAAATTACTTAGGTTTAGCATATTCTTTTATGTTTTTTAGTGTCAACAATTTATCTAATATTTGTATATATTGTTGTTATACTGTGATTTGGTTTAATTTTTCGTTTTTAAATATTATGTCAAGCATTTTTTACTCTTCAAGGTTTTCAATAATAATTGATTTACAATAGTCTTATAACTTATCTCCTTAAATGTTAAGCAAGGCGTTGCTTAAGGCATTTTTTTTTCCACTGTTCGGGATTTGTAATAACAAGTTTGTTAGGAAAGGCAATTCGTGCTCTTGATTATTTTTAAATGTGATTACAGATCACAAACCAGTAAATTGGAGTTTACCAAATCACTGCTTGCAGTTGCAAGAAGTATTACACATAATAATAGGAAAGTAGTTGGGGAAACCAGATTATAAAACTACGTGTGCTGAATTGAAATAATTATTCGTTTAATAATCAAGAAATATTGCGTTGTTTTTTGATGTTGTCGTAGGCTTCTTTTACGCTTTGGAATTTTTCTTTGGCAGCATGCTGAAATTCTTCACCCAAATAACTTACTTTATCGGGATGGTATTTCAAGGCCATTTTACGATAGGCTTTTTTAATGTCTTCATCGGATGCGTCGGGACTAATTTCCAATATTTTATACGCCGAGTCGGTGTTTTTAATGAACATCGATTTAATGGATTCGTAATCGGCAGAACTGATGCCCAGACGAACGCCAATTTGTGCAATTAATGTGAGTTCGGCTTTATGGATTTCGCCATCGGCTTGGGCTATTCCAAATAAAAAATGAAGCAGTTGTAAGCGCGACGAGTGTTCCATATTGCTACGTATTTGCGAACAAACATCATATATTGGTATGTTTTGTTTAAGCAGGTCGCGTAGCATTACCATGGCCTCGTTAGCAGAGTCGTCACCAAAGTTTTGTGCAAAAAATGCCCGAACGTAATTTAGTTCCGATTTCATGGTTTTACCATCGGCTTTCATTATTGCAGCCGCTAAAACCAATAAGCTCATTGCATAACCGCCAGTTGTTGGTCTGCGCGATGTTTTTGAGCTACTGTATAAACGTTGTTGACCTTGGTTAATGCTTTGGGAGCCACCGTCGAAGGCCGAGCCTACAATAAAACCAATAATTGCCCCTATTGGACCTGCGGCAAACGCGCCCAGACCTGCACCAATCCATTTACCAAATTTTGCCATTTTTATTGTAATTTTTTATTTATATCAAGTACTTGTGGAAGTACCATGCTTATGTTGTCGTTGTTAATAATAAAATCCGATTTTAGAATTTTTTCCTCATCTGTCAGTTGATTGTTCATTCTTTCGATTACCTTTTCGCGGCTTACATTGTCGCGTTTCATCACTCTTTCAATTTTTACTTCATAAGGAGCAGTAAGTAATATTATTTTATCGAAATGGATGTTTTGACCGCTTTCGAACAAAATAGCAGCTTCTTGAATCACGTATGCCGACTTTTGAAGATCAGCCCATTTGTCGAAATGTTTTCGAACAATGGGGTGAACAATCGCGTTCACTTTTGCGAGTGCAATTTTATCATTAAATATTATTTCAGAAAGTTTTTTTCGGTCAAGTACATCATTTTCGAGGTAAATATTTTTTCCGAACAAAGCAAGCAGCTGTTGCCTTATAGCAGGGTTTGTATTCATTAATAATTTAGCTTCGGTGTCGGCTACATAAACCGGAATGCCTAATTTGCTAAAGATATTGCATACCATTGATTTCCCTGCGCCTATTCCACCGGTAAGGCCCACTTTAATCATCGCGCTTTTTTTGAATTAAATATTCGACTTCGGTAGGGTTGATGCTTATCGATTTAATATATGTTGGCGATCGATGAACCTGAATGGGGAATTTATTTGTGTTGATATTCAGATTGTTGTAGTCAATGCCAATAATAAAGCTGGTGCTGTTTAGGTTTGAGTATTGGTCGATGGCAACCAGACATTTTACATTGATTTGACTTGGAAATGTGATGAGGTTAATGCTATCGGGGACATTGTATTTTATAAGCTGCAAGTGATCGCTGAATTCGGTGTAAAACGATACCGGTATCTCTACGGCAACTTTATTGGGTACAATACTTACACCGGGTATCGACTGAAGTTGTATTTTACTGTTTTTTACACTTGCGTTAAGTTCTCGGTATATTTTAGGCTTAGTACAAACCATATTTATGGTATCGACTATTGATTTTGGACCGCAAACAGAAACCGAATCGGGAGTGAATTTTACGCTGTCGAGTAAAAAGAATTGAGGTTCAAAACTAAGGGTTAAGTTATGTTTTATTGCTTTTTTGACTGTAATAACCTTGTCGAATTTGAATTCAATTTGTTCGGGTAAAATATCGATGATTGTAATTTCGGAGCTGACCTGCTTCGAAATTTGAGGAATGTATTTTTGCAAGTCGATAACAAAGGTTGTATCGTTGCTTTTTTCCATCACTTTGTTCGTAAACTGATTGATGTTGAAGTTTATGGGATTTATCGACAACTGTATTTTGTGACGCAAAAGAGTGGAGCCAAAAGCTTCCATTTTTACATTGATTTTTGATGGGGGTTTATTTATTAAAACCTTATTAGTTGGTAGGTTGGTATATTGAATAGGGATACTCACCGTGGTTTCGTATCGTTTGCCCATAGCACTAACCAACCATAATGCCGAAGCAATTAGTACACATATTATAAAAATAACCGGACGATTATTCTTTTTAAGATTAAAGCTCTTAAATTCTTTTTTAATTGTATTTATCCAATCTTTAATCACTCAATAGTTGCTTTTAAAAGGCTAAAGTTAATAAATTGGCCAAATAGAAAATTGCTAAAAGAAGAAAGAAGGGCTTACCCTTCTTTCTCTTATTTCTGTTGCTGTAAATCGGTTGGGTCTTTTATCAAACTGCCTTTGTCCATAGTCAATTTAGTATTTTCGTCAACCTGAAGAACAACAATATTTTCTTTTACCGATACGATTTTTCCGTATATTCCACCGTTTGTTATTACTTTATCGCCTTTTTGTAGCGAATCGCGGAACTTACGCAGTTCTTTTTGTTTTTTAGCTTGTGGGCGGATCATGAAGAACCAAAAAATAACCAAAACGGCGATTAATGGCAGGAACATTCCAAGTGAATTTCCTTGAGCACCTTCGGCAGGTTGTGTCATTAAAATGTAATTTAAGTACATCATTTCTATAAAGTTTAAAAGTTATTATTCATTAAAAAAATCATTATCCAATTAATCCTCGTCCTGTTTTAACAATTTTGCCTTCATCTTTTAACGAGGTGTGTATTTTATCGAGTATGCCATTGATAAAAGTTTGGCTTTTCGATGTGCTGTAATACTTTGCCAAATCGATGTATTCGTTCATCGAGACTTTGGTAGGTATTGATGGGAAATACAAAAACTCCGAAATTGCCATTTCCATAATCAGCACGTCAATAAATGCTACGCGATCAAGATCCCAGTTTCGCAAATGTGTTTTGATAATTTCACGATGCTCTTCCGAACTCAACACTGTTTTTCGGAAAAGTGATTTTGTGAAATTCAAATCGTCTTCATCTTTAAACAAAGGCATTAAGCTTTTGAAATCAGGTGTTGACATTTTAAACTTGCTTAAAGTCTTGATTATCATGCTTAAGACAAACTCAACATCATCGTTCCAATATATGCTTTTTTCTTCTAATAATTGATGGATGTCATCTGTTTCGGCAACAATATTAGCATAAAAATAATCAATAATGTTCCGGTCGTCGTTTATTGTGTTGTTCTCATTCGTCATATACCTGATGTACTCTTCCGATTCTACCAGTTGGTTGAAAAGTTTTCTGATTAGCTCGGGATGATCGTGCCAGCTTAATTTTTGCTTGTTCACATAATCTTGCAAGGGTTTATTTTCGTTAACCTTGTGAATGATAGTGTTTTGTCTGAAACGAAGGTTCGGATTTAGATCTTCAGGAGTTGGGAAGTTTTTTTTCTTTTTAAGCTCGATAAGTTCCGATGCATGGTCGTGAACATCGACAAGCAATTGGAGGAGCCAGTGGTATAAATCATACGATTTATTAATACTATGAAAGAGCTCTTTTTCAGCTAAATTAATTGTTTGATCGGGCGAACTATGGAACGCATATAACGACTGCATTACCTTTATTCTTATTATTCGTCGACTTATCATTTGAAAGAACTATTTATATGTTTTACACCGCAAAAGTAGTGATTTTTTTATTGTTGTTGTAGGGTTTTAAATTGAATATTGAAATGTTAATAAAATGTATTATTTCAATTTTAAAATATCTATTGTTTCGCTGGTTGGATTTTGCGAATCATTTAGTGTCGAATCGTCTTCCATATCAGTGTAATATTCATCTTCTTCGTCGGTTTCATCCTCGTCTTCCCAGTCGAATTTTTGACGTGGAGGTCCATGTTTATAATAAATTAGCGAAAGCATAACTCCCGAAATGGCGCCCATTAAATGTCCGTCCCACGAAATATGTTCTTCGGTAGGGAAAAGCCCCCAGAAAAAACTGCCGTAAAGAAAAGTGACAATGAGCGAGATGGTTAATAGTCTGCTGTCGTTTCGTAATACCCCCGATAAAAAAAGGAAAGCAGTTAAGCCGTAAACGATTCCGCTGGCGCCAATGTGCCACACTTCGCGGCCACCAAGCCAAAGCAGTATGCCTGCAATTAAATAGTTGAGCACAAATATGCGCAAAGCCATATCGCGATAAAAATAGAATAGGGCAGTGGCCAGCACAAAAAAGGTCGATGAGTTTCCGGCAATGTGTTTTATGCTTCCATGCAGAAGCGGAGAAAAAAGAATGCCTGATAACCCCTTCGCGTGACGTGGATACATCCCAAATTGGGTAAAATCAATATTGAGCGTTAATTCTACAATTTTAATTAACCATATTATTAATAAAAAGAGCAAAGGAACAAACATGCTGTACCAAAAAATCTTTTTCTCGAGTTTTTCTTCCTCCGGAGTTAAAGGACGCGGGTAATATCTGAAAGTAAATTTAGCCATTGAGTAATTTTTCCAAAGTAGCACAAAAACCTTCAATATCATCAACTGTTGTGTCGAAAGCTGTCATCCAGCGCACTTCGTGTTTGTTTTCGTCCCAGGGATAAAAAAAATACTCTTGTTGCAAGGCTTCACTAACTGAATCGTCGAGTAGGGCAAAAACACCGTTGGCTTCAACTTCTTGAGTTATTGATATGCCCAAGTGTTTTACTTTTTCGGCAAGCAGTTTGGCCATTGTGTTGGCATGTAGTGCGTTTGTTTTCCATAAATCGTTTTCGAAATAGCTTATAAACTGAGCCGAAACAAAACGCATTTTCGAGTAGAGCTGTGCCGATTGTTTTCGAATATATTTAGCATATTGGGCCAATTCGGGATTGAAGAAAACTACCGCTTCGCCCATCATCATACCATTTTTAGTGCCACCAAACGAAAGCACATCAACTCCGGCTTCTTTTGTAAATGCCCTAAAAGGTAAATCGAGCGCAACCGCTGCATTGGCAAGTCGGGCACCATCAACATGCACAAACATATTGTGCTGATGAGCCAGTTCGCTAATGGCTTTAATTTCGGAAACACTATACAGTGTTCCCAATTCGGTAACCTGCGAAATTGAAATTATTCCGGGTTGGGCATGGTGCTCAAAATCAAAACCATGTAAATGTGGTTTAATGAGTTCGGGCGTTAGTTTTCCGTTGGGGGTTTTAATGGGGATGAGCTTACAACCCGATATTTTTTCAGGAGCTCCGCACTCATCAACCATAATGTGAGCAGTTGAAGGGCATATTACCGATTGAAAAGGGCGGTTTAGCGTAGAAATTGAAAGCACATTGGCTCCGGTTCCGTTAAAAACAAAATAGACATCGATATCGTTGCCAAATAACTCTTTGAATTTTGCAATTGCCCTATGGGTATAAATATCGTCGCCATAACCGTGTACATGTCCTTTATTGGCTTCGCTTATGGCTGCTAAAATATGGGGGTGAATCCCCGAATTGTTATCGCTTGCAAATCCTCTTTTATTCATTAAAATGCGTGTTATTTTCACACAAATATAGTTTTATCGGAACAAATTTTAAAAAATATGTAAAGCGATTAATAAAATGTTGTTGTAATAGAGAGAAAAAAAGGAACACGAATCGGTGTTCCATTGACTTGTGATTGAATATTAATGTTCTATATTTTGTCTCAATACTAATCTTAGTGCGTACTTTTTTGATTTTTTGCGAGTAGGGTTTTTCACCGCAAAGGCACAAAGGAAATTTTAAAAAGTTTTGAATTTTGCTTGTGATAAATAACAAAAATATCTGTGTGAAATTAATGTCTTATTTTATGATTACATCAGCAAAACTAGCGTAATCAAAGAGCACTCTCTAACTTTGTTTCTTTGTTACTTTGTCTCTTTTTTTAATTTTATCAAGAAGTTTTTTCGATCTATTATACTGAATCATTATTGTTTTATCCAGTTTATAATTTTTTCGTCGAAGGGTTTGGTGCGCGAGTTTACCCAGCCCGTAATGCTACCATCTTCATCAATCATGTATTTTTGAAAATTCCACTGTACATCCGATTCTGTTTGTGTGGTTAGCCATTTGTACAAGGGGTGTATATCGTTACCTTTAACCGATATTTTGGCCATCATGGGGAACGAAACGCCATAGTTTAGCTGGCAAAATTCCGCAATCTCGTTATTGGTGCCGGGTTCTTGTTTCATAAAGTTGTTGGCCGGAAAACCAATTACGATAAAATTGTCGCCTTTATATATTTGATAAAGCTTTTCTAGCTCTTCGTATTGTGGTGTAAAACCACATTTTGATGCCGTATTTACAATCAATACTTTTTTCCCTTTAAGTTGCGATAAGTCGTAGGCTTTACCGTTAATGTCTTCAACCACAAAACTATAAAGGTTTTTAGGAGTTTGTGCCGACAATATAGTTGCCAACATCATTGATATAATTAAAATAATAGTTCTCATTTTTCCTGTTTTAATAAATTCCTTACAAGAACCCAAAAACCGTGATTTTGTTTAAACCAAATAGTTTAATGCACAAAAAAGGAGTGCATTTGTAAAACGCACTCCTTTTTTTATCATTTTATTCAATTTTATAAGCCAATAACATCAATGTTTGGAATTGACGACTTAATGGGTAGGGTGTCGATGTGGGTGGCGCCAATAACGGCCAATTGATAACGCACCATGGCCAATGGTAATTTACTGTTTTTGGTGTCTACCTCGATGTTGTAAACCGTGTGCGTTTTTCCCACACTCATGGTTGGCTCATCGGCAAAAAGATTGTTTTCGCAGAGGTACTGATCAATTTTATTGCATTTTTGATTGGGCACGTTAAAGGTTACCAAAACTTGATTTTCGGCATTAATTGAACCATAAATATTGAGCAGGAACATTTTTAAAAGTTCCATTTTTTCGCTGTTTTGTTTGAGTTTTGGGTTAATCCAAATACTGGTTTGTGAACTGTAAACCTCTTCAATAATACGCAAACCATAATTACGAATGGCGCTGCCACTTTGAGTAATTTCGAGGCCAAAATCGGCACCTCCATTCAGTACTTTCGATTCGGTTTTGCCCCAGGTTTCGTATATTAAAACGCCTTGTTCAATTTTAGATGGCGTTTTGTATTTCTGAACCGAAAATTGATTGAATTGCTCCAGTTTTCCAATTTTCTCCAAGGTTTTACGTATCCAGTTCAGTGCCAAGTAAGGCATTTCGGCCACTACGGTGATGAGCTTTTTCTCGTTGGTTAAATCGTTGAGAAAGCTGGCCATGTCGGGCTGTGGGGTTTCATCTTTTACAATGCCCACTAGCCTTACACCGCCACGGTTCAGGTTCATTACTTGTTCCAGTTCAATGTCGACACCATATTCGAGCTTGAATTCGAAAATTCGTTCTTGTATCCAATCGTCGCCAGCAATGGCCACATCGAGTTCTTCTAGGGCCAGCTGTGAGCTAAATTCTTGTGGACGGCCATCCCAGCCGTACAAAAAGTTTACGGTTTTAAAAACACTTGGGCCTCCAGCATCGTACCCGGCAATTTTGAAGCCCGAATCGTCGAGTAATTGAATGAGATTGCCTCCACGGCTTGGGTTAGCCAGCGATCCGGCAGGCATTCCTATGGTTAATTTGTTGTTCATTTTGTTTTTCTAAACTATGTTTTTATTTTTCGATTACTTCGAGTTGTCCCGAATTGTCAATTTTACGGTAGTAACATGAATGATAGGGCATACCGTTGTCCTTTTTTGCATGGCAAGCCCCTTTTCCTTCAGGTGTTACCAAAAACAAAAATGAATTTTGCTCACAATTCACCCTCACTTCTTCAATTCGAAGCATATCGCCCGAGGTGAGTCCTTTTTTCCAAAGCTCGTTGCGGCTACGGCTCCAGTAGGTGGCATATCCACTCCGTAGGGTTTCTAGGTAGGCTTCTTTGTTTAAAAACGAAAGGATTAAAACTTCTTTTGTGTGAAAATCTTGGGTTACAACGGGTAATAATTTCTGTCCGTCGGGACCAAAATCGACCAAAAAATCATTTGTATATTCTTTTGCCATAATATTATGAATTTTATTCACTAATTAAATACTTGGAACTATTTATTTTGTATCAAATGCTAATCTAAATTGAAGTCAATCAGCACCTAAGCTCAATAATAAATAGTCAATTATAAATAATAAATTACTTAAGGGGGCTAAAAGTAATAATATCATTTTGTTTTTCGTGAACGAAAATAAAAAAACATGCTTTTTCAACATTATTGAAGTGGTTTTTATTGGTAATGGGCATTTTTAATTCCACTCCACAATTCCTTGTTTCACAGCATATTTTATCAACTCGGCGGTGTTTTTGAAGCCGAGTTTTCGCAAAATGTTGTTCCGATGTGTTTCTATGGTGCGGAAGCTCAAGTTTAGTTTATCAGCTACCTCTTTAGCCGAATTCCCGTTGCATAGGTGTTGAATGATTTCTATTTCGCGTGGAGTTAGTGCTTGTTCTTTTTTGGTCGAGAATAATTTTTTTCGGGGAGTAATGCCTGTTTTTGATAAATAAACGTCGTACATAATCTTAGCTATGCTTTGCCCGTAATAATGACTTCCCGAAATTACTGTGCGAATAGCATTTTCTATATCGGTCATTTGTGCCATCTTACTCAAATAACCCTCCACTTCTATTTCAAGCAGTTCACTCACGGTTTCGGCCGTAACTTCGGAGGAAAGCATAATGATTTTGGTTTGCGGATAATCGTTTTTCAGGCGGCGGGCAATGGCGATACCGCTTTCGTCGGGCAGGTGGATGTCGAGTATCGCCAGGTTGGGAATTGTGTTTTGTTGCAGCAGCATCGTAAACTCTTTGCCCGAAGCGCATTCGCCAATAATGCTGAGCTGAGCATCCATAGCGGCAATGGTTGTGCGCAAACCAATGCGGTAAAGTGCATGGTCATCAACCAAAATAATACGGGTTGGAGGCAGTGAAATCATACTTTTGGTAAGTTAAATGAGAAGACAGTTCCTTCGTTTTCGTTGCTTTCAATTTCAAGGCGGCTGTTATTCTTTTCGAGTAATTCTTTGCAGATAATTAATCCCAATCCGCTGCCTTTTTCTCCTTGAGTGCCGTCTTTTGAGGTGCTTTTTCCATCAGTGAGCAGTTCATCTATTTGTTGTTGCGGCATGCCCACGCCCTTATCGATTATTGAAACTCGCATATAGCTGTTGTGGCAGGAAATGCTTATGCGAATAATCTCAGCCGGTTTTGAGAACTTCACGGCATTGTTTAGCAGGTTGCGAACAACGGTGTTTATCATTTGCCGATCGGCTTGTACCATGCAGTTATCGGGCATGTCGGACACGAATTGCAAGCCTTTGTTTTTTGCCGATACGGCATATAATTCTATGCTTTTGGCCATGGTTTCGCAGAGATTAAATTTTATTGGGCTATACATCATTTTACCTGTTTGTATATTTGCCCAATTTAACAAATTTTGCAAGAGCGAAAGTTGTGATTCTGCAGCATTGTTGAACGAGGTCAACATCACCAATGTTTCGGCATCATACTGATCTGCGCGCTGTATCATGGTGTCGATTGCCACTTTTTGTGCCATGGCGGGACTTTTCAAATCGTGTGAAATAATGGAGAAGAGTTTGTCTTTGGTTTCGTTCAGGTCTTTGAGTTTCCTGTTTTGTATTCGGTTGCGCTTTTGGTTAATAACGAGGGATACAATAAGTAGAATGAGCAATAGTACAATAATAGCATGAAAAATTTGTTGCTGATGTAGGGCTTTCAATTGCTGTTTGTATAGCGTTAGTTCCGATTCATTTTCCTTGCTTTTATAACTAATTTCAAACTCCTGTGTTTTTTCCAGCATTTGCTGGTTCATCAGGGTATCACCCAATGTTTGCGATTTTTTAAGATACTCATAAGCCGGTTTATACTCTTTGGCCTCAAAATAGATATTGCTTGCCGTATGTAGTATTTCTTGTCTAACTCGTTCATATCCTGTATTCAAAGCCAATATTTCAGCTTGTTTAAGCATCTCGGTAGCTTTGTTCATTTGGCCAGTTTTAGAATACAAAACGCCCAGGTGCATATAACTCAATGCAATTATTTCGTTGTCGCCAATTTTCTCAGCAATATCCAAGGCTTCGTTTAAAGGGGCGGACACCTCTCTCAGTTGGTTTTGTTCCAGGTGATTGCTCGCTATGTTCATCAAGCAGTTGCACATAGCAGCGCTGTCGGCAAGTTCGCGCTGTATTTCCAGTGCTTTGCCATAGTAGTTAAACGCTTTTTTAGGTTGTAGTTGTTTTTGGTAAATATTTGCAATATTATTGTAGGCAATGGAAATTCCTTCTTTGTTTTTTAGTTTTTCGGCAGCACCAAGTGCTTGTTGATAAAAGTAAAGCGCTTCGTTCCATTTTTGTTGAAAAAAATATACCAATCCTGTTTGCATAAGAGTTCGTGCCCTCAATACATCGTTTGGATGTTGCTCGGTAAGTTTTAAGGTTTCATCTAATGCCGAAATGGCATTGCTGTAATCACCTGCATAAGTTGCCATTACAGCATATTGGTATAATAAGCCTGAAAGTTTATCTTCTTCTTTTTCTAATTTACGGCACAAGTTTAGCGCATTTTGATACGCACTTGCTGCTTCGGCCGCCTGATAATTGTTTTCGAATTCCTCGCCCAATAACTCATAACAAGACAGTTTTTCTGAAACAGAAAGCTTAGAATCTTTGAGTACAAGTTGCAACGAGTCAATACGACTTCCTGAAGCGAGTAAAACGCTAAATTGCAGCAGTAAACAGAAGAATAAACACCTAATTATGAAGTCTTTACGCATAAAAAATATTCACAAAGTGAAAAAATGATTGAGAACATATAGTAAAATTGATATTTTATACGATACAAACATAACAAAACGGAAGAGAAGATAAACTGCTTTTCTTCCTAAAAACGCTGAAATCTTTACTATTATAGCCGAATTATTTTTCGAATCATTGTCATGGTAATTCATTTGATAAGTCGAAATAAACTTGATTTCAAGCTAAGTAAAAATACGTAGATAAACTTACGTTGAAAAGTGTATTTAAAAATAGGGTTTTGCTTCATATCTTGGCTGGCTTAATAAAAGGATGAAATGAATCTCGATAAATCAAAAAAAGAAGGTGTTCTTCAACAACTCAATTATCTTAGTAAACGATATGAGGAGTTGCTGATGCACTTTGATGAAATAGAGCAAGCGATAAACCCCCAACCGGTACAAAAGCCCTCGTGGCTTAATTTTTTTAGAAAAGGATGTAAGAAAAGTGTAAATATCACGCACAAATAATGAATAAGATGACAAAACACCTACCCATGACCATACAAAAGTTATTTGTTTTATTCGCATTAATTGCGTTGCTAAGCCATTGCACTTCACCTGAAAAACAAACGGTGGGAGAGACGATATATCAGAAAGACCTTTCGGCAAAGCTTCATGAAATACGTGACGAGGATTCGCTTCAGATACTTTTGAAACAGTTTATCGAAGAGCAGGATAGTGTTGGCAAAATGCTTTGTTATAAGCAGATAGGTTTACGTCAACGCGTGAATTCTCGTTTTTCCGAAGCCATCATCAACCATCAGCAAGGTTTGGATTTGGCACTCCTATTGAACGATACCATCGAAATAGTACAGGCAATGAATAACCTCGGTACCGATTTTCGACGCATTGGGGCGCAGGGCGAAGCTTCCCAGTATCACTATCAGGCGCTGCATTATTCCGAAACTTGGTCGGGTTTAAAAACGCCCGTTGGTATGAAAAACCGCATAGTATCGTTGAGTGGCATTGGAAATGTTAGTCTTACGTTGGGATATTACGACGATGCCGAAAAATGCTTTCGCGAAGCATTGAATGACGAAATTGCACTGAAAAGTCCGATAGGACAGGCCATTAATTACGCCAATTTGGGAGCAATTTTTGAGCAACGACAACAATACGACTCGGCATATATCTATTATGAAAAATCGTTGGAACACAATAAAATTGCCAAATCGGATATGGGAATTGGGCTGTGCCTGATACACATAGGTGAATTATACGAGCGGGAACAAAAGTTTGAATTGGCAAAAGCCGAATACCAAAAAGCGTATAATTTGATGGCTCAAATTTCAGACAAATGGCATTGGCTCGAAGCGTGCCTGTCTATTGCCCGCATTCATTTAATTACCGGTAATATAGCCGAATTTAACCGTTACATAAAATTGGCCGAAAGCACGGCAATGCAAATCAAATCGCCCGATCATCTTGCTATCGTATATTTGCTTAAACACGAATACGATATAAAACTAGGTAATCACCAAGTTGCCCTGCATCATTACAAGCAACATAAAGCAATGGAAGACAGCGTACAGGGCATACAAAAAGCAAATCATTATATGGATGTACGCTTGAGCTACGAGCAAAACAAAAATACGCTGCAACTTCAACAAATGGAAGCAGCCAGTAAACTGGAAAAACAAGAAAAACAATTTGTTATATACATGTCGTGGGTTGTTATTTTGGTTTCATCCATCATAACGGCATTGCTCTATTACGCCTACCGCCAGCGCACACGCAGCAATACCATATTGAAAAAACTGGAACAAACTCGAACCGACTTTTTCACCAATATTACCCACGAATTTCGTACACCCCTTACTGTAATACAGGGACTGAACCGACAAATGCAGCAAAAGAAAAACCTTTTGGAAAAAGAAAAATTGGCATTTATGGCAGCCATTGACCGGCAAAGCAACAACCTGCTCAATTTGGTGAACCAATTGTTAGATATTGCAAAGCTTAAACGGGGGGCAGATACACCTCAATGGAAGCGTGGCGATATTATTGCCTACCTGCGAATGACATCAGAAACATTCCGCTTATATGCCGAGAATAAAGATATACGATTAGTGTTTTACAGCAATAGCTCGTCCAACGAAATGGATTTCATTCCATCCTATATCGATAAAATTGTTTGCAATTTACTTTCCAATGCCATTAAACATACTGAGGCAGGCGGTAGAATTGATTTTATTGTCAATAAAGGAACTCGTCCCGATACCATTACCATTCGCATAGCCGATACCGGAGAGGGTATTCCGCAGGAGGATTTAGAACGTATATTCGATTTCTTTTATCAAAGTCCTCAAGCTAAAAACACCTCAGGAACAGGAATAGGTCTGGCTTTTACGCAATTAATGGTAGAAAAAATGAAGGGGAAAATAGAGGTGGAAAGCCAATTGGGAAAAGGTTCTGTTTTTACTGTTAATTTACCCTTGAAAAACAAACAGTTAACTCATATTTTGCCCCTTAAAGAGTCTGAAAAGCAGGTTTCGATATTACCCGAAGACAACAAAATGGATATTCAAAACGAAGAGCAGCCAGAGTTGTTGGAAAATGAAGATTGTAGCTTGCTACCCCTTGTTTTGGTAGTAGAAGATAACAGAGATATTGCCCTTTATCTGAAATCACTTTTAGTGGACGATTATCAGGTAATTACAGCACAGAATGGTGAAGAAGGATTGGATGTAGCAGAAAAAAGTATTCCCGATTTGGTAATTACCGATGTAATGATGCCCGTGAAAGATGGCTTTCAACTCGCTTGCGAAATGAAACAAAATATACTTCTTAACCACATACCCATTATTATGCTCACCGCAAAAAGCTCTGACGAAGACCGTATAGAGGGTTTGCGTTGTGGGGTAGAGGCGTATATTCGCAAGCCTTTCCATTCGGAAGAACTATTGATAAACATTGAAAATATTTTGGAAAACCGGCGTGTACTCAAGCAAAAATACATGACCGCCATCACGCGCGCTGGTTCCGAGAATAAATTAGACAGCGATGACAACCTGAAATTTCTGCAAACCATTAGCAGCATTATTCATTCTGAAATTAGCAATCCTGAATTGAATTCCACCTTTCTGGCCGACAAAATGGCCATGAGCATATCGCAGCTAAGCCGAAAAATTAATGGTATTACAGGTTATTCAACCATATCGTATGTTTTGCAGGTTAAACTCAACAAGGCCAAAAAAATGCTCGCCAACGACAGCCTTTCTGTAAGCGAAGTATCGGATGCTTGTGGGTTTTACGATGCTAGCTATTTTTCACGCCTATTTAAAAAAGAATTCGGTGTATCGCCATCTCACTATCAACAAATGCCAACTATGGTGTAAAACGTTTTTTTGCTTTTATATACTTGGTGTTGATTGATAGTTTTTTAAGTGTGAGTAACCCTAGCGGGTTTTACCAATGAATAAGCCCCAATGAAGCTTGCATGCGCAGCAGCAAAGCAAAATTGGGGGTAGGGTAGCACGATAGAAATGCAGAACCCCAGCGGGGAAAATAATTATAGTAGCAAATATGTTTTCTGGGTTTCACTATAAATGATGGCATTATTTAGTGATTAAAAATGGGGAGGGGTTGGTTGGCGGAGAAGCAATCTCTCACTTTTACCTGACAACAATGATAAAGAGTAGAATATAGTTTGGGGGTAATGATTATTTAACCCTCCGGGTTTTATACTGCCAGCAATTTTTCGCGCGTATTCAAGAAAAAAATCGAAGTATCGCTATTGCATTTTTTTCATAAAACTTTAAAGTGACAAAATTTCCGGTTATTTTGACATGTATATATGAAGCATTGATTGATAAGTGTTTAAGCGCAAATGATGCGCAAATAGTCCTAATGGGGTCAAATGTTAATGCGCAAATAATCCTAGTTTATGCGCAAATAGTCCTAGTTGTTTAAGTTTTAGCACCCTATATTTGTATTTGTAAAACAATTGAAAACGCTTTTTGCACAATTCTATTTTGTAGGTGTTGGAGCAATTCAGTTTGCTAGTTTTATTTTTAAGTTGATGAACCCTTATTCTAATAACTGAATTAATTATGAAAAAAACACTCTTTTTTTTAGCAGCGCTAATGCTAGGCGCAATGGCCACCTGGGCGCAACTGCCAGGTCTTTCATTTACTATTTACCCTGAGTCAACAAGCTGGTTTAGTATTTCTTACTCTACTTACAAAGCACCCGCAGGTAATGTTGTATTTATAGATTGGGGTAATGGGGTTGTTGAAGAATACTCAAACGGAAACAGCGGCGGCTCCAATCCCAAGGTCCAAATTAGTGGAATAGTAACCAATGGTAAGCCTATCAAAATATACAGTAAGTACTTAGATGCTATTGAAATAAATTTTCGTGCAGAGGCTATACGATGCGAAAGCAACAATCCCCATTTGCAGTATATCTATTATTTGCATGATAATTTAAATTCTCAGGCGTTGGAGGTTTTATACGCAACTTTAAATGACAGAAATAGTAAAGCTTGGGGAGAATTATATCTATCACAAACAACAAATGTTGCAGATGCAGGTGATAATATACTAAAATCGAATGCCTTTGCACCGAGAAAAAAAATTGGGAAGTTTGCTCAATGAAAGATTATAACGGAAATAAATTTTGGAAATTAGATGAAAATAATTGCAAAAAAAACTTAATTCCTGCCATCGTTATCCCCCTATCGAAAAGTGAGGGTTACAGAAATTTGTTCCTTGGTATTAAGCCAACACCTGGATTTCCTATTTCTATTGATGAAAGTTATGTAAGAATTCATGAACAGTTTGGTAAAAGTAGAGATCTAGTAATAAGCAATCACCCTTCCGAAGATCACTTCAATCATAATGCGAAGAACAATAGCGGACAAGAAACTGGAACAATAGCTATTTTCGGTGCACTGTTGTCGCATTTTAAAATTGATAATACTACAATGAATGAGATATATTTTAGTGAAAAAAACAACCTACGACTTGTTCAAATCAATAATTGCGATTTTTTAATGAATGTGTATTTACATGACCAAAAACTGCTGGAGAAGGCATTTGTGTTTGCCAACGATAGACTCATAAGTTTAGATTTACGTAATTCATCAAAATTACGTATTTTGCATGCAGACCGGAACCCAATTCTCTCAACTCTAATTTTTAACTCCGAAAAATTAGAGGTGTTAATTTTTCGTGAGTCCCCTGGATTAAAGCCTGACCTTATAATAGGAGACTTAGCCAGAGCAACAAATCTAAAGAAAATAAACTTAGGAAATCTAGGTTGGGATGCCTGTCAAATGAATGAGTTTTACCTTCGTTTAAAAAACAATCCACCTAACAATCCTTATTTACTTGTGGATGATGCTTCATCTTCTTTAAAATCAAACGACTTCTCTCTCAGCAACCACACCATTGCTAATAATAAGGGCTGGAACGTTTTTAGAGAGCGTGATGGAAATACTAAAAATCTTACAGGCGATGGTGGTGGCTGCAGTTACACCGAGATTCCCGACGCCGATTTTCTGCAAGTACTAAAAACTTTGGGGTATGGCGCAGGAGCTGATGGCAATAAAATTCCCACATCTAATTTAAGTGCAATTACGGAGTTGTATGTATCAGATAAAAATATCAGCGATTTAACGGGGATTCAAGATTTTGTGGCTTTAACGCTATTGGATTGCTATAATAATCAGCTTTCAAGTTTGAATGTCTCTAAAAATACAAAATTGACTGAATTGTATTGCTATAATAATCAGCTTTCAAGTTTGGATTTATCTGAAAATACGGCTTTAACATATTTGTATTGCCATAAAAATTCAATATCATCTTTGGATGTATCTAAAAATACAAAATTGAAAAATTTGCTTTGCTATAATAATCAGCTTACAAGTTTGGATGTAAAAAATGGTACCAATGCACAAATTAGAGTTTTTGATGCCATCAACAATCCTAATTTAACTTGCATTTTAGTTGATAATAAAGTAGCAACTTATTTAACAACAATATGGAAGAAAGATGATACTGCAAAGTGGGCCAATAACGAATCGGAATGCGGAACGGTGGCTTATACCCAAATCCGCGACGCTAATTTTCGGCAAGCACTAAAAGATTTAGGGCATGGTGATGGAGCTGTAGGTGATAAAATACCCACAGCCAATTTAAGTGTAATTACCACTTTGGAAGTAAATAATAAAGACATCAGCGACTTAACTGGAATTCAGGATTTTGTGGCTTTAGAGCAATTGGTTTGCTATGAAAATACACTTTCAAGTTTGGATGTATCTAGAAACACAAAGTTGACTAAACTGCATTGCTCTAATAATAAAACGCTTTCAAGTTTGAATTTATCTAAAAATACGGCTTTAGAAGAACTGCTGTGCAGCAACAATAACCTTCCAGATTTGGATGTATCTAAAAATATACAATTGAGAGTTTTGTATTGCAAATCTATTAATCTTACAAAATTGAACGTGTCTAAAAATACAAAATTGACCAATTTGTATTGCTCTGATAATAATGCACTTTCAAGTTTGAATTTATCTAAAAATACGGCTTTAAAATATTTAGATTGCGAAAATAATCAGCTTACAAGTTTGGATGTAAGAAGTAGGAACAATGCAAATATTGCAGGTTTTGATGCCACCAACAATCCTGATTTAACTTGCATTTATGTTGACAATAAAGCAGCAACTTATTTAACAACAAGATGGAAGAAAGATGCAACTGCAAAGTGGGCCAATAACGAATCGGAATGCGGAATGCCTGCACCTGTTGCGGTTAGCAATATAGCTCCGCTGAATGGTGCCACCAATATTGAAAATGGCTTGTTGTTGGACTGGAAATTTGGCGCCAATACAAGTCAATACGAATTGGTGCTGGGCACCACCAATCCGCCAACCACCGAGGTGGTTTCTTACACAAGCACTTTGGCTACTTCTTATGTGCTGAACAATTTAGAGCAAAACAAAAAGTATTACTGGCAGGTAAATGCAAAAAACACAACAGGCACTACCCCAGGGCCAGTTTGGAGTTTTACTACCAGTTCTACACCCACGCCTGCACCTGTTGCGGTTAGCAATATAGCTCCGCTCAATGGCGCCACCAATATTGAAAATGGCATGTTGTTGAACTGGAAATTTGGTGCCAATACAAGTCAATATGAATTGGTGCTGGGCACCACCAATCCGCCAACCAATGTGATGGTTCCTTTCACAAGCACTTTGGCTACTTCTTATGTGCTGAACAATTTAGAGCAAAACAAAAAGTACTACTGGCGGGTAAATGCAAAAAACACAACAGGTACTACCCCAGGGCCAGTTTGGAGTTTTACTAATGGAGCTACATCCGAAACCATTGTGGTCAATATCCCTGCTGATTTACCTTATGCCGATTTGGGTAACACCACCTGCGGCAAGGGTAACAATTATGCAAATAGCGATCTTGGCTCTTATGGTGGCGGCGAGGATATTATTTATCAGTTAAATGTTACTTCAACAATTGAAGTAAGCATTAAAATGGATCCCAAAACTACCACTTATAGCGGGCTTGGGTTATTTAACGCCAAACCAACAAAACCTTTGGGTGCTGGTAATTTTTGGATTTCAGTTGACCGTAATGCTGCTGAGCGCGCCATTACTCGAACGCTTAGTCCTGGCACCTACTATGTTATGGCAGATACTTGGTCCGAATTAGGCTGTATTCCTGTATTAGACCTGACCATAACCGCTGTGCCAACCATGGTTGTTGTTTCTAATTTTCCTTTTATCGAATCGTTTGAACCCAATTCGACCACCCTTGCTAGTTGGAGGCAAATACAAGATTATGGGGCAGATAATTGGACTTTTATAACAGGAGCCAAAGGAGGTGCTATCACAACGGCTTTTGATGGAACACGCAATGCGAGATTATCTGGTAGTGTTATCGGAAATAGAACCAAATTGGTTACTCCTGTTCTTAATTTATCAGGCGTTTCAATACCAAAACTATCCTTTTATCTTGGTCAAGAAATTAATCAAAGAAACCAGAATACCACCAAAGTATTCTACAGGATAAATGCAACGGCAACCTGGGTTTTATTGGCCAACTATGCCGATAATATTAATGCTTGGACTCAATTCGAGCTTGAGCTTCCAAAGAAATCGGCAACGTATCAGCTTGCTTTTGAAGGTACTAACAAAGACGGTTACGCCAATGTTATTGACCAAGTAAGGATTTATGAAGGAGCTATGATTGCTCCCGTTGCCGCAACTAATGTGGCTCCGCTAGATGGTGCTACCAACATTACAAATAACATATCGTTGGGTTGGCTTTTTGGCGCCAATACCGATGAATACGAATTGGTACTGGGCACAAGCAATCCGCCAGTTGCAGTAGTTGTTCCTTACACAAGCACCTTGTCCACTTCATATCAACTAGCCGGTTTAGAATACAACACAAACTACTACTGGCAGATAAATGCAAAAAATGCAACCGGTATAACTCCAGGTCTAGTTTGGAGTTTTACCACTGCAGCTGCACCCTTGTCTGTTCCCGTTGCGGTAAGCAATATAGCGCCGCTAAATAGCGCCATCGATATTGAAAATGGTATGTTGTTGGACTGGAAATTTGGCGCCAATACTAGTGAATACGAATTGGTATTGGGCACAAGCAATCCGCCAGTTGCAGTAGTTGTTCCTTACACAAACACCCTAGCTACTTCACATAAATTAGCCGGTTTAAAATACAGCACAAGTTACTACTGGCAAGTAAATGCGAAAAATACAACAGGTACAACAGCAGGGCCAGTTTGGAGCTTTACCACTGCAGCTGAACCCATGCCTTTGCCCATTGTGGTAAGCAATATAGCGCCACTAAATAGTGCCATCGATATTGAAAATGGCATGTTGTTGGACTGGAAATTTGGTGCCAATACAAGTGAATACGAATTGGTATTGGGCACAAGCAATCCGCCAGTTGCAGTAGTTGTTCCTTACACAAACACCCTAGCTACTTCACATATATTAGCCGGTTTAAAATACAGCACAAGTTACTACTGGCAGGTAAATGCGAAAAATACAACAGGTACAACAGCAGGGCCAGTTTGGAGCTTTACCACTGCAGCTGAACCCTTGTCTGTTCCCCTTGTGGTAAGCAATATAGCGCCACTAAATAGTGCCATCGATATTGAAAATGGCAGGTTGTTGGACTGGAAATTTGGCGCCAATACAAGTGAATACGAATTGGTATTGGGCACAAGCAATCCGCCAGTTGCAGTAGTTGTTCCTTACACAAGCACCCTGGCCACTTCTTATGTTTTAGCTGGTTTAGAGTACAAAACAAGCTACTACTGGCAGGTAAACGCAAAAAACGCAATAGGTACAACAGCAGGGCCAGTTTGGAGCTTTACCACAGTATTAAAAACAGGCATCAACAACTCCGAAACAGCAGAAGCCATTAAAGTATATGCTTATGGCGATGTACTTTATTTGGAAACAACTTCGAGAGGAGTGGCTTTAGTGAATGTGTATAATCTTACCGGACAGTTGGTAATGCAGGCTAAAACGAATGGTAACACCCATTCCACTATTAATGCATCGGAACTGAGAAATGGTATTTACATGGTAAAGGTGGTTATGAACAATGGAATGATGGTTAATCGCAAGGTTTCATTACAAAAGTTATAAGGCGATATAGTTGATAAATAGATTGTTAGATATTAGTACTAATTATAGATTGATAGATATTTAGACATTAGTATTATGACAAAATGGAATAAATTGATAATTAGCGACATGATGATTTATTTGTGTAAGTTGTAATTTACTGATTATCAATCGATAGCTAAAACGCAACAAATTATTAATTAAGAAACAGGTAAGGATTAATTTCTTTACCTGTTTTTTTTTATTCAAGAAAGAATTCGGCTTATCGCCATCTCACTATCAACAAATGCCAACTATGGTGTAACGTAAATACCATCTTTTTTTTTAAGTGTTTATTGATAGGCATATAGATGTGAATCATGCGCAAATAACCCCGTTAGGGGTTCACCAATGAATAACCCCCAATGAAGCGTGCGTGCGTAGCAAGCAAAGCGGAATTGGGGGTAGTGTAGCACAAT
>DATERL010000179.1:0-4708 GCA_035271585.1 Prolixibacteraceae bacterium | reverse complement strand
GAAATAAACAATGGCACATACCAAATAGGCAGGTCAATTGCTTTTATAGTAGATAAACCAGTAAAACGTGAGATTTTTGCAGCCGATTTTAGAGATAGAGTGGTGCATCATCTAATTATCGGAAAATTGAACCATTTGTTTGAAAAACAGTTTATTAACGATAGTTACAGTTGCCGTGTTGGAAAAGGAACACATTTTGGCATACAGCGAATTGATAAATTTATACGTCAATGTTCTGCAAACTACACCAAAGATTGCTACATACTAAAACTCGACTTGCAGGGCTTTTTTATGAGTATCAATAAAAATATACTTTTTGCAAAACTCGAACAATTCATCAGAGAAAAGTACCAACATTCCGACAAAGAGTTGATAGTAAAACTATGTAAACAAGTAATATTCAAGGACCCAACAAAAAACTGCATTATTAAGGGGAATAAAAGCGATTGGGATAATTTGCCTCAAACCAAAAGCCTTTTTCACAGCAAACCAAACTGCGGTTTACCTATAGGCAACCTTACCAGTCAGGTATTTGCAAACTTTTATATGGACAGTTTTGACCATTACATGAAACACGATTTAAAAATAAGATATTACGGCAGATACGTGGATGATTTTGTGATAGTACACAAGGATAAAGAATATTTGAGAAATCTTATACCGAAACTTTCGGAGTACTTGCAATCGGAATTACAAACAACAATTCACCCCAAGAAAATATATTTGCAACATTACAGCAAAGGAGTAAAATTTTTGGGAACAGTAATTTTGCCAAACCGCATATACATTGCCGACAGAACTAAAGGTAATTTCTACAACGCCATAGAAAAGCAAAACCAAATAGCCCGAGACCATAAGCCCTCAAAAGAAGAGCAACAAGCCTTCCAAAGCAGCATGAATTCATATTTGGGCATAATGAAACATTACAAAAGCTACAAACTAAGGAAAGAAATGATTTTTAAAAACCTGAGTGCTTGGTGGTGGAATTATGTTTACCCCGTTGGATATGAGAAGTTTGTTATGAAGCGAAAAGTTGTAAAAAAGATTTATCCCACGGGGTGAATTTATCGGGCGGAATATGTAAATTTGAAATGAAAACAAAAACAGTATGACAATAACCACCGAAATGCTAACATCGTGTATAGTGCATTTGGCGGATAGTGCTAACTTCAAGGGCATTACATCTAATAAACTTTGTGCCGTTTTGACAGGTTCGTGCTCCGAATCGCCAAACGACACCATACACGTAACCGTTAGCGCCAAGCCAAAAAACGCGTTTTGTACACTTTACCGCAAACTTGATAAAGACAAAATGAAAATGACAAAATTAATACTACGAGTGCGAGCATTACAGCAAGGGGTTTTAATTTTTTCCCCTCGCTCTTTGCGCCTGATGGGCGCATTGGGGAAAACAACAGCCCCAGCTCAAAACAGCACATTTGCAATCCCGATAGAAAAAATCGGGTTGCAAAAGAGCTGTTTTCTTGCCATCGCACCCGTACTAAGTTTGTTATATTTGGGCTTTAAAGAAGATCTTAGCAACATGACTTTATTTCTAAAATCAGATAAATTGGCTTCAATTGCTTGGTGCAGAGAAACTTTCTTTTGGTGTAAAATACCGCTTGCCCAAACAGAGTCGATTATTATGTATCTAGTAATGTTTTTATGTTTAGGAGGATTGATTGATGACATTTACCAAAACTAAAAATGGAACTAATGAAACCAAAATATTTCTTTTTGTTGCTCACAGGACTCTTTCTGCTTTCGTTCATTGTCAATGGGCAAAGTCGTAGCTACATAGTGAAAGGAACTGTTTACCAGCAGACTTCAATGGATAAACTACTCGGAGTAAATGTGTATCTTAAAGGTAGCACCACAGGAACGGTTACAAATCAGGAAGGCTTTTACTCCATAAAACTGCCAGAAGGAAACGCCGATATTGTGTACAGTTTTATTGGATATAAAATACAGGAACGTGAAGTAATGGTAAGTGCCGACAAGGTATTGAACATTTACCTTGAAGCTGATGATGAACTGCTGGGTGAGGTGCAGATTACCTCCCAACGCAAGTTTTTTGGCAACTTGGACTACGGTCGCGAATTACCTTCAATCGATTCGAAAGTAATAGCTAAACAAAACAGCAGCAATGCTTCCGATATACTACATGCAAGCATTTCTGGAGTTTGGGCAACAAAAACTTCGGGTGCGCCCGGCGACCAACAAAAAATTCGTATTCGAGGTCAGGCTTCATTCTTTTCTTCTGCCGAACCTTTATATGTAATCGATGGCGTTCCTGTTCCCATTGTAAACTTAGCCAGTTTGGGTATTGCCGATTTGAATATTAACGACATCGCCAATGTAACCGTACTAAAAGATGCTTCAGCTACTGCACTTTATGGTTATCAGGGAGGCAATGGAGTAATACTGATTGACACAAAACAGACAAGCAATAGCAAAATCAGTTTTTCTTATAAAACTGGCCTGCAATGGTTCAATAACTATTACGACTTAATGGATAATAAAGATTTTCTGGAATCACTTCAACTAGCTAAACAAAATATCAACTCAAATTTACAACAGTATTATCCTACCTATTCTGATACCTTATGTGATCACAACCGCCAAGATGAGATTTTCAATAAAGGCATTGTCAATGAGTACCAGCTATCAGGTGGTGGTAATGCAAAAGGTTTGAAATATTATTGGTCGGGGAACTACTCTGGGCAAAAAGGAATTTTACCCGGCTCTGTTTATCAACGGGCAACAGTTACAACAAGATTAAGTAAAACATTCGGTAACAAATTAGCCTTAAGTGTTAGTTACCGGGGGAGTTTTCAAAACAATGAAAACAACCAAAACACCTATGGCGGGAACCGTATTATTTTTGAAGGAATAAACAAATCACCCTGTTTGGAATGCACTCCCGATTCATTAATTTATAAAACTGAACGCAAAAATACAACCTATTATAAACGTATCCATTATGGTTATGGCCCATTAAACAGCAGCGAACCGTTGCAATCTCTTATCGACAATAACAATACTGGCCTTATTGTTAAAAACCATGCATTAAGTCTGTTTGTTAAATATTCACTTACAAAGGAATTAAGTGTCAATGTGATGGAATCGGCAATGATGCGTTCCTCAACATACAGTTCCAATGAAGAATATTATTCCGATCAATCTTTAACTTCCCAAAAATCAATTATATTATTTGTAAGCAATGAAGATGTCAGATTGTTGAACCATCAGGTAAATGTAAGTTATAATAAAACATTAGGTTTGAATGAATTCGGATTAGTCCTGGCCAATCGATTTTATACCGACAATTTGTGGTGGACAGTTGATACCTTGGGACGTGAACTGCCCAAGCACTATACAATTCGAAATTCAATGGCTGGCTACGGAATGCAGGGATCAGTCATACGTAAAATGAATACTTATTTGGCTAATTTCAGCTATAATTACCAAAACACTTACTTTTTCTCTGCAATGGCTAATGCAAGCTGGTTGAAAGAGGGGGTGTTTACAAATAATTTTAATCTGTTTCCATCTGCTTCCATTAGCTGGAATTTGGCTAACGCACCTTATATGTCTGATGTTATATGGCTTAACGAATTAAACCTTTATTCTAATTTTGGGATCAGTGGTAATTACCCATTGAATGGCTTGGCTAACGATATTTATACTTATGGCGAATACTCCGAAGGGGGAGAAGGGGTTGAATCTTATCCTTATATCAAACAGTTTGCGAACCATCATCTGAAACACGAAAGTACAAAGGAGCTTGACTTTGGATTTAAATTTTCAGTGTTGAATAAACGCTTAAGCTTGCATGGGGCATGGTACAAAAAACAAATTGGCGATCAAATTATTCAACGAACAATCCCAGATTATTATGGAGGT
Source organism: Prolixibacteraceae bacterium (assembly GCA_035271585.1). Taxonomy (GTDB): domain Bacteria; phylum Bacteroidota; class Bacteroidia; order Bacteroidales; family Prolixibacteraceae; genus Roseimarinus. The sequence continues at coordinate 802 of DATERL010000179.1, read as the reverse complement.
GGCATTATTTACTCTAATCTGGGCAAAATAGCGGTAAATGGTTATGAAATAGAATTGGAAGCAATTCCTGTTACTACTGCTAATTTTGATTGGCATCTGCAGGGAAATTTTTCGTCATCACAACAAAAAGTAACAGAACTGGCCAATCATGAAGACATCTTATTTTATAATGAAGATATTCTATTCCCAGAATTTATTGTTAAAGAAAATGACCCTTTGGGGAACATTTATGGCTATAAGAGCATGGGGAAATGGAAAGAGGAATATCGGAATGATAAGAGCTATGCCAAAGTTTATGATATGGCCTTTTACAACAGCGATACCAAAGATACCAGAATTACTGAAAACGATAAAGTTGTAATAGGAAATTCTATCCCTGATTTTACTTGGAATTTAAACAGTTCGTTCAGGTATAAGAATTTTACGCTCGATGTTTCGCTGTATTCAGTCTGGGGAGTTGAAAAATACAACGCAACCCGCGCAGCAAGCATAATGTCAGGGTTGAACCGTGATATTTTAGGTTTCTATAATGATTCAATTGGTGTAATTAGCAAAAAAGAGTTTTATGAATCTTCATTGTTTATCGATGATGCTAGTTTCATCCGGTTAAAATCGTTGACTTTAGGTTACGAACCTCATAAAAAAATAATGGGGATGGAGTGGGCTTTCTCAGTAAGTTTCGAGAACTTACTTACAATTACAAACTATCGTGGTTACGATCCCGAAGCAACTATTTATACCGATAATAATTTTTCGGATAATGCCATTGATAAAGGGGCTTATCCTTCCCCAAAATCGGTAT
>DATERL010000178.1:0-2155 GCA_035271585.1 Prolixibacteraceae bacterium | reverse complement strand
CCCATAACATAGTCGGTATATTTGTCCATTCCTTTGGCCACCTTATTAAAGCCTGCCCAAACACGAGCATCACAAAAACGAACAGCCCCAAAATCGAGCGGAGCATATACGTCGGAAAAACTGAATTCTTTATCGGGTCCCTTGTACCAGCCTTTATTTTTGGCAAACGAAATCACATCATTGGAATACAAACAATTAGCAGGGTCGTTTAGTGGAAAAGTGGTAATGCGTGCCTGGTTGGCATGTCCGCTAATGTAACCATCGGGAATGCGCTGTGCCACCCATACTGCACCTTTTTCGCCTTCGCCCTTGCCTATCATTTCGAGTATCCACACTTCGTTTGCATCGGCAATCGAAAACGACTCGCCCGAACTATAATAGCCATAATCTGCAGCTAAACCGGTCATCACAGCAATGGCTTCACGTGCGGTTTTGGCACGTTGCAAGGTCACGTATATCAAGCTTCCATAGTCCATTATAGCGCCCGCTTGAGTTTCCAATTCAGCTCGGCCGCCATAAGTAGTTTCGCTAATTGCCACCTGGTGTTCGTTCATATTGCCCACCACGCTGAAAGTTTTAGCAATTTGCTTTATTTGCCCCCTGAACTCGCCAGTATCCCATTCGTAGATATCGAGCATTGCTCCTTCGGGATATTCAGCCGCCGGCGTAAAATAAAGTTCGCCATATAGAACGTGCGAATCGGCAGCATATGTAATCATGATTGAACCATCGGTCGAAGCTCCTTTTGAAATTACAAAATTAGTACAAGCCAATGAATGTAATGCGAAGATGAAAAGGGAAACAAGTATTAAAAGAAAATTCTTCATAATATATTATTTTATCGTGTAATATTCGGTTTCAACAAAAATAAGAAAAGCATGCTAAAAACAACAAAAACAGACTATCGGTTTAATTGTTTTATATATTGTTCGCACCAGTATTTTATGGGTTCAATTTCTTCACAACGCCATAATTTTTTGAAATAAAAAATGCACCCGATTTTCAGGTGCATCTATTAAAAGTATTTTTTATGTGGTTTATTGTTCAATACCCATCACATCAAATAACCATTCATAGGTTCCATCGTTATAAATAATGGCCAATTCAGGATTAATGTCGCCCCATTCATCAATAGGACTCATTCTGAATTCCACATTTCCAATGGTCGCTTTTTTGCTTATATGTGTTACAACAACATCAAGTTGCGAATTAAGGAAGGTAATATCGGGATTTCCATCATTTTCGTCTATTTCTTCCATATAAGAATTAATGGCATCGACATTGAGGTAACCACTGAGTTTTATTGGTATAGCCGTGTAATCGCCTTCAACTTTTAAAATATCTTCCATATTGGCAGCATATACAATATTAAGATCGTGTCCCATCAATTCGTCGGAACCCAGCTTATAGGAAAGCTTTGAATTGTATTTTGTACCGTTGCCCAAAAAGCTATAAACAAGCTTGTAGCCACCCGCTTCTTTTGTAGCATTAACAGAAAGGGGCAAACCTTGGCTATTGAAAGTAGCTGCATACGTTGCTACGAGCTCTTTTTTGTTGTCGATGGTAATTTCAACACTAGCACTCACCGGAATTTGTTCAGTTGTTTCTTCGACAACCATACTTTCGGTATAGTAATCGTAATACTCTTCGGTTGAGTTGATTGTGGTAAACTTAAGGTTAGAAATGGTCAAAACTGCATTATTAGTTTGATTGTACTCCGCAGTTTCGTTGGCAGGGTACTTTAATTGAAGTACACTGTTGCTCTCTTTAACCATTTCAAATTCACCCGTATTGAAGTTATATTCTAAATACCCGTACATGCCATCATTATCGTCATCAAAAAGACCCGATTTAAGTACACTTCTTTCGCCCCTAAAATAATTTAGTGCTTTGCTGTAAGAAAATGTAGCAAAATCATGTACTCTTCTTGCTGTTTTAGCTGATTTCATATCATCGTCAGACATGGCCATACTGGCAAGATAATTTAGAGATCCCATAGCAGGAGTGGCAAGCATTTGATCAAATTTCGAAGTAAGATCCTGATTGACAGACTTTAATTCAATTTTTGCTTCCTCGGCACTCATTACTTTATTTGTCGGTTTGTTTGACTGAAACAAATCACACGACATCATTAATAATGTGCATAGGATTACAT
>DATERL010000177.1:0-13522 GCA_035271585.1 Prolixibacteraceae bacterium | reverse complement strand
ATCCATAATGGAGAACTTATAAATTTGCCCCTTACCAGCTCCTGCCATGCCGATGGCAACCAATGCACTGTGATTCCGATAATCATAATACCAAAAACGAGTGGATATCCTTCAATAAATTCGATTAGGCCTTGCCATTTGAAAGTAAACCAAATTTTATTGAGCATCAACCAAATATCTTGGTTTGATTCGCCCCTAAAAAAAATCCATCCCAGGCATACAATATGGAAGATGATAAAGATGAAAAAAGGTTGCAGGTATTTTTTATTAAAAAATCGACTACTGATTGATTTTAACATTTTTTCGACTACCAATACAACTCCATGTAATGCTCCCCAAATCACAAAACTTAAGCTGGCACCATGCCACAAGCCTCCCAACACCATAGTTATCATCAAATTAATGGCAGTTCTTATTTTACCTTTTCGGCTTCCTCCAAGTGGAATATAAAGATAATCGCGCAACCAACTTGACAAACTAATGTGCCAACGACGCCAAAAATCGCTTAATGAATTGGCTTTGTATGGCGAATTGAAGTTGATGGCTAGCTTAAAGCCCAAAATTAAGGCTAAGCCAATGGCAATATCGGTATAACCCGAAAAATCGCCATAAATTTGAAGCGCATATCCATAAACGGCCATAAGGTTTTCGGCTCCAGTATAAGTGCCAGGACTATCAAAAACACGGTCGATAAGGTTTGCAGCCAAATAGTCGGAGAGTATTATTTTTTTTACCAGTCCGCATAATATTAAGAAAAGTGCATGACCAAATTCGTTTTTTGTAATTTCATAGGGTTTATACAATTGAGGGATAAAATTTGAAGCCCTTACAATTGGCCCAGCCACCAACTGAGGAAAAAACGAAAGGTAAAAGCTAAAGTCGAACACATTACGCACCACTTCGGTTCGGCCTTTATATACGTCGGCCAAGTAACTGATGGCCTGAAAAGTAAAAAATGAAATGCCCACCGGCAACACAATCGAACTGGTATCGATATTGGACGAAGCGAGCAAATTCCACCAGTGAGCCAACCAGTTGTAGGTTTCGAATACGTTGCCCATTATACGGTTAAGTTGTTCGGTAAAAAAGAAAGCGTATTTGAAATAGGCTAAAAAAACAAGGTTAATTAATACCCCCACAAATAGAAAAGACCGTTTCCATATTCGTTTTTGCGTGTTGCCAATAAAAAACCCAAATGAGTAATTCAGCAAGCATGAAAAAACCAATAAGATGCAAAACCAACCACCAGTTTTGTAATAAAAGAACAAACTCACAATGAGTAAAAAAATATTCCTTCGACTTACTTTTTTATAAAAGAACGAATACAAACCAACAATAGCAGTAAAAAACACCCAAAAAGCCAGCCGGGTAAACAGCCAGGGCTCAGCAGCATTGTACTGCAAATGTTTAGCAATAATATGGTACAGGGTTTCAATCATGTTCGGCAAGGTATTGGTCATACTGATTGAGCAAATAATCGGCCAGCCACTGCCCCACTATTTCGGTTCCTTCGAGGGTAAAGTGGGCATAATCGGGTTTAGCCCAACCTTTATCAACCCACTCAATAATAGCTCCTTCACCCCCCATTTGTTCGCACAAATTATAAAAGGGCACCCCTGTGTTAAACGCAGCCAATCGTTGTGCCTCAACAATTTTATCGATGTTCGGATACGATTGCAATTGTCCGTTAACCCGATGGGCCATATCGGATACACCAACGAGCAATATCGATGCATGGGGTATGTATTTATTCAGCAAATGAATATCGCGTTCAATTGCCTTTTGGTAACTTTTATAATCAGGGCGAATATCGGGAACTACATTTAAACCAAAGTGTAGAACGAGCAGTGCGGGATTTAACATTTTGCCCATATTAATCATGTTTTCAGGCTCGAAGCGGTTGAGCATTAAATTAGAATTGCCCCTAAAGGGAACATGGTCAACCACCACACCAGCTTCGGGATCGAGTAAAAAACCATAAAGCTTGAAATTGTTGCTTTCAGAAAAAGTAAATCGAAGCGAATTGGGCGTTTTATCAAAATGAATGAGCTCAATGGCAGCACTTTCGCAATTCAGTACTTTACTAATCAACTGAGGTTCGTCCGTTTCGATAGATATTTTAGATTTACCCGAAAAACACATTTTCAAATTATCGAAACTATGAGTTTTGCTTCGGTTATTCAATCTTATTTTGGAGTTCACTTTTATTGGTGAAAAATAACGACCATATAGGCCATAATCATCTTGCTCAAAATGTGAACTATACGCAACAATATCTTTATTAAAATCGTTGGTAATGATGGCCAATTGTTCGGTGGTATTGAAATACATTTCGGCGGGCATGTAGCCAATTCCCCTTCCACCAAATCGAAGTTGAAAAGCATTTCGTAAAGGGTGAGTTATTCGGTCGCCCTCTATTTGCGAATCGCCAAAATAAATAATACGAACCAGCGAGTCATTTGATGTTTTGAGCCGTTCGAAAAAATACTCAAGCGTAATCGGTAGTGCAATGGTATCGAAAACAACAGCTATTTTAATTTTTTCTGAAACAATTGAATCAGCAACATCAGCAACAGTATCCCTCCCAAAAAAAGGGATGGAATCAATTGAAGTCAAAATCGGCAAATCAGAAATAACAGGAATAGCAGTATTAAAGCAAGCATTCAGCCTCCATTTGTTTTCAAAAAGAAGAACAACTATAATTAATGCCAAAAAAAATAAAAACGAACGGCTAGGTTTCATTATCACGGAATTTGCGCTAAAATACAAAAATGCTGAAAACATATTCTTTAACACCTATAAATTAAAATGTATTCTATATGTTGCGCCTTCAAAATTGAAAGATGGATGAAAATTTTATTGATAAATGGTTGGTGATTTTAAATCCTAATGCGGGAGGAAAATCTGCCAGCGAGCAATGGCCTTCGATTAAACAAGAGCTTAAAAAACAAGGCTTTGTATTCGATACGGTAAAAACGAAATACCGCACACATGCCATCGAATTGGTTAAAAATAAAATTGAACGTGGGTATCGCAAAATAATTGCCATTGGTGGCGATGGCACTTTACACGAGGTTGTAAACGGGATTATGCTGCAAAAAAGCGTTTTGCCTAACGATATTCTATTGGGTCTCATTTCGGTGGGAACAGGTAACGACTGGATTAAAACGCACAATATATCAAGCAATTACAAAGAAGCAATTCAACAAATAAAAGCCGGAAAAATTATTCATCAAGATGTTGGTCAAGTTACTTTCAAGGATGATAATAACAGTACCCAACAGCGCTATTTTGTCAACTCGGTTGGGATTGGTTTCGATGCACGAGTTGTTGAATATATTATGCCTAACAAATCGAAGGGAAAGTCAAGAAAAAGTGACTACGTGATGGGATTGGTAAAGTCGTTATTTTCGCATAAAAACGTGAGCAGCCTTATCCAACTCGACGATAAAATTATTGATACAAAAATATACAACCTCACCATTGGTGTGTGCCAATTTAAAGGAGGCGGTTTTAAGTTACTCCCTTATGCGGTGCCCAACGACGGACTTTTGGATGTAACACTGGCTTGTAAAATTTCGAAACGTAAGCTAATTGTGAGTCTGCCCAAAATATTTGGCGGCAAGGTCGAAACCATAAAATATTTCGATTTTTACCAAGTTCAAGACATGAAACTGGATATATCGAGCCCTATTTGTATCGAGGCCGATGGTGAATTTCTGGGTCATCACCCAATGCAAGTATCGATAATGCCCAGCCATTTAAGACTGATTTCGGCTTATGTTGAGTTATAGCTTTCATTGATATTCTTCTGAAAACTATTTCAAAAAAAACTCGACATAAAAGTTGCTTATTAAAAGGGATAATGAAAATAAAATAGTTATATGGAAAAATAAATCAAGTAATTTATTGTACCAATAATTATTTCGTTTGATCCATAAAAATACAGCTAAAACTCACTTAACCAAAATATTAGATTAGCGTTTACGCTTTGTACTTTGCCTTTTAGGTTTAGTACGGGCAAATTTATCGACGAATTCTTTTTTATCGTTCGGTACTCTTCGCTTTTTATCGTGAAAGGCTCCTTTGTAGTTTGGATCGTCGGTACGGCGTTGGTGGTCAATTTCTCTTAGCTGTTTTTGGCTTTCTTCATATTCAGTTCCTGTAATTTCAACTTCTTCGGGAATTTCGACAACAGGCACCGACATTCTGATAAGCTTTTCTATTCTGGCAAAGTGCCACTCTTCAGAAGGATCGAGCATGGTGATTGCTACCCCATCGTTACCGGCCCTTGCCGTACGACCAATGCGATGAATATAATCGTCGTAGTTAACCGGAACATCAAAGTTGATCACGTGCGAAACTTTACTAGCATCGATGCCACGTGCCGATAAATCGGTTGAGATTAGGATACGTACTTCGTCGTTTTTAAAAGCGTTGATGGCATTAATACGTGCACTTTGCCCCTTGTTGGAATGCAAAACACGCTTCTCCCCTTCCGATTTCCGTTTAATCACTTTAAATACCGATTCGGCTGCCACCTTAGTTTTACAAAACACAATCACCTTCGAAAAATCTAATTCATTTTCGAGCAAATGGGCAACCAAATTTAATTTTGTCCTAAAATTAGGGACATAATACAAATACTGCTTTACCAATTCAACGGGTGTTGCCGAAGGTGCCACTTCGATACGTACCGGGAAATCGAGAAATTCGGTGGTCAATTGTTCTACGGTTTCAGAAAAAGTAGCCGAAAACAGAAGCTTTTGCATGCGCATGGGCAAGCGATCGAAAATATTCTTCAACTGAGGCATAAAACCCATGTCGAGCATACGGTCGGCCTCGTCAATTACCAAAGTTTTTACTTTTTTAAGGCTCAGTACATTATGGTTGTACAAGTCGAGCAAACGCCCGGGTGTAGCCACTAAAATATCAATTCCTTGTACCAGTAATTCGGCATGTTTGGTCCAGCCAATACCACCATAAATAGCAAGATGCCGAATATTGGTAAACTGAGACAACTCTTCAATATCTTCGCCAACCTGGATTGAAAGTTCGCGGGTAGGCACCAAAATAACAACACGAGGATCTTCTCCTTCGGCTTTAACTAGTTGTGTTAAAATTGGCAATATGTAAGCTGCTGTTTTTCCGGTTCCTGTTTGGGCTATTCCCAATACATCTTGTCCCGATTTAATGGCAGGAATCGCTTCCTGTTGAATGGGTGTAGGTTGAATAAAACCTATTTCTTTTATTGCTTTTTGTACTGATTTTGTCAGTTTAAGATCTTCGAATGCTACCATTATTAAAATTTTGTGCAAAGATAATCAAATGAATGAAGTCAGAGGAGCTTAATTTTATCCCTTCTAACTTATTTGCACTATTTACATTTTTATTCGCTCAAACAGCCTTCTTTGTATCCGGCTAGAATAATTTTTATATCGGCTGGAGCAACCCTACCATGAACTTTATCGCCAATAAGCACCACGGGAGCTAAACCACAGGCGCCAACACAGCGCAGGGAACTCAACGAAAACCGGCCATCGGGTGTAGTTTCTCCGACCTCAATTTTTAGCTGGCGTTTTATTTCATCCATCACCTGTTCCGAACCACGCACGTAACAAGCCGTTCCCATGCAAACCGAAATGGGAAATTCGCCTTTCGGCTTCATCGAAAAATACGAGTAAAATGTAACCACACCATACACTTTTGCTGTTGGAACATTTAATTCACTGGCAATTAACTCCTGTATCTCGGCAGGCAAATAGCCCAGTTTATTCTGAACCTGATGTAATACATTGATCAACTCGCCCTCGTTGTTGTTGAACCGGGCACAAATCTCTTTGGTTTGGCTGGTTGCGTATTCTGATAATTTAATTTTTGGCATAAGTCAATTCTTTTTATTGGTTTGGTCCTGTTCAAAATGTTTACTACGGTCGAAATAGCTGGTATGTAACAAATGATGTGCTTTTTCGCTCATGGGATGTCCCAGAAACTCTTCGTATAATTTTACGATGTATGGATTTTCGTGCGATTTACGAATGCTTTTATTTTCATCTTCGCGATATATGGCCTGTTGACGCTTCATCAAAATTTCGGAATTACTGTGGTGATATGGTTGACCACCACCACCTATGCAACCACCTGGGCAACTCATTATTTCGATAGCATGAAAATGAGATTTACCACTGCGGATATCGTTTAACAGTTTTCGTGCATTTCCCAGTCCGTGCGCTATTCCTATGCGAATGGGCAAACCATCGAAATCGATAGTTGCTTCGCGAACACCTTCCATGCCACGCAACTCGTCGAAATTCAACCTTGGTAAGGTTTTTTTAGTGTGCAACTCGTAAGCAGTACGAATGGCGGCCTCGATAACCCCACCGGTTGTTCCGAAAATAACCCCGGCTCCGGTCGATTCGCCCAAAGGTGAATCAAACTTCTCGTCGGGCAGGGCTTTAAAATCGATGTTGGCCAGTTTTATCAATGCGGCCAATTCGCGGGTCGAAATGGCATAATCGACATCGGGATTACCATCTACAGCAAACTCGTCGCGACCACACTCGTACTTTTTGGCTAAACAAGGCATAACCGAAACCACGACTAAATCCTTACGATTTATTTTCTGTTTATCGGCAAAATAAGTTTTGGCAATTGCGCCAAACATTTGCTGTGGCGATTTTGCCGACGAAGGAATATCAATCATATCGGGGAACTGGTGTTCGAAAAACTTCACCCAAGCCGGACAACACGAGGTAAGAATTGGTAATTTAACCGTTTTATCGCCACTAAGGTGACGTGTTAAACGGTCGAGCATTTCGGTGCCTTCTTCCATAATGGTAAGGTCGGCCGCAAAATCGGTATCGAATACAAAGTTGAAACCCAACCTACGCAATGCAGTCACCATTTTTCCAGTTACCAAAGTACCGGGTTCGTATCCAAATGATTCGCCTAAAGCCGCACGTACGGCAGGTGCTGTTTGTACCACAACTATTTTTGAAGGATCGGACAAAGCACGAATTACTGCCGGGGTATGGTCAACCTCGGTAAGTGCCCCAGTTGGACACACCGCCACGCACTGTCCGCAGTAGGTACAAACTGAGTGATCGAGGTTTTCCTCAAAAGCAGGTGCTACCACGGCATAAAAACCGCGATTAATGGCCGATAATGCGCCTACTGTTTGTACTTCGTTACACATCATTTCGCAACGGCGACACATGATACATTTATCCATATCGCGAATAATAGCCGGCGAAGTATCTTTGCGGTAAATCGATTTTTCGCCTTTGAAATGGATCTCACGAATACCCATTTGGTGGGCTAAATCCTGCAACTCGCATTCGCCCGATTTGGCGCAGGTTAAACACTCAAAAGGATGATCGGAAATAATCAGCTCAGTAATTGTGCGCCTTGCATTGATAACCCGTATGCTGTGGGTGTTTATATTCATTCCCTGAGCTACTTCGGTTACACAAGAGGGCGCCAAGTTTCGCCGGCCTTCCACTTCAACCACGCACACCCTGCATCCTCCGGGTTTGTTTTCGATGCCCATATCGTGCAACTTCATGTGGCACAAAGTGGGTATATGTACTCCTATTAGCTTGGCAGCATCCAAAATTGTGGTTCCCTTTGCTACTTCTACTTCTTTATGATCGATGGTTAATTTTATCTTATCCATTTTTTACTTCTTTTAGAAACCTTAAACAATGCTGATGGCTTTAAACTTACATTTATCGAAACAAACGCCACATTTAATACAAATGGTTTGGTCAATGTAATGAACGCCTTTCTTTTCGCCAGTTATGGCGCCAACCGGGCAATTCCGAAAACACAAAGTACAGCCGGTGCACAGTTCGGGATCGATTTCATATTTCAGCAAATCTTTACACTGACCTGCCGGGCATTTCCCGTCAATTACGTGGGCTTTATATTCGTCGTAAAAGTGCGCCAGCGTTGAAAGTACAGGGTTGGGCGACGTTTGTCCCAATCCGCACAACGATGTATCTTTAATAACATTGCTCAAAAGACTCAACCTATCTAAGTCTTCCAATGTTCCTTTTCCCTTGGTAATATTATCCAAAATTTCGTACAGGCGCTTGTTACCAATACGGCAAGGCGTGCACTTTCCACACGATTCGTCGAGGGTAAATTCGAGGAAAAATTTGGCAATAGAAACCATGCAGTCATCTTCATCTAACACAATCATACCGCCCGAGCCCATCATTGAACCGGCCGCTATCAGGTTATCGTAATCGATGGTTAAATCGAGGTCTTTTTCGGTTAAGCAACCACCCGATGGGCCACCAGTTTGAACGGCCTTAAATTTTTTCCCATTGCGAATTCCGCCGCCGATGTCGAAAATTACTTCGCGCAAGGTAATGCCCATGGGCACTTCAATAAGCCCCACGTTATTTACTTTACCAGCCAAAGCGAATACCTTGGTACCTTTTGATTTTTCGCTACCAATGCTGTTAAACCAATTGGCTCCTTTATTAATAATAACGGGAATATTGGCAAAAGTTTCGACGTTATTCACGTTGGTGGGTTTGCCCAAGTAACCCGAAACCGAAGGGAATGGTGGTTTAAAGGTAGGTTCACCCCTCAATCCCTCCATTGAGTGAATCAGGGCAGTTTCTTCGCCACAAACAAAAGCTCCGGCTCCGTATCGTATTTCAATATCAAAATTGAAATGGCTTCCTAAAATATCGTTGCCTAATAAACCATATTCGCGCGCCTGTTTGAGGGCAATTTTCAAACGGGTGATGGCCAAGGGATATTCGGCCCTAATGTAAACCAAACCTATACTGGCACCTATACTGTAACCACATATAGCCATGGCTTCGATAACCGAGTGCGGGTCGCCTTCGAGAATCGAGCGATCCATAAATGCCCCAGGGTCGCCCTCGTCGGCATTACAAACCACATATTTTTGTTCGTTTACTTCATTTCGGGTAATTTCCCATTTTAATCCGGTAGGAAAACCACCGCCTCCACGTCCACGCAAACCCGACTTTTTCACAATGTCGATTACTTCAATGGGCGTTAACTCCAGCACACACTTAGCCAATGATTCGTATCCATCGCGACCAATATATTCTTCGATATTTTCAGGATCGATAAAACCACAATTTCGTAAAGCAATGCGCAGTTGTTTTTTATAAAAATCGATACCGGCAGTGCTGGTCACCTTGTTATCGTTTTTGGGATTTTTATAAAGCAAACGTTGAACAGGTCTGCCTTTTATGATGTGTTCGTTTACAATATCGGCAGCATCGGAAGGCTTAACTTCGGTGTAAAAAGTATTATCGGGGACAACTTTCACAATGGGGCCTTTTTCACAAAAGCCAAAACACCCTGTTGCCAGTACTTTCACCTCGTTTTCGAGTTTGTTTTCTAAAAGTAAATCAACAAGATTTTTAACAATTTCTTCCGACTTCGACGCATGACAACCCGTTCCGCCGCATACCAATATGTGCATTTTATTTTCAGCCATTTTGAATGTTTTAGGGGGTTTTATTCGTCAATTGTTTTATAAGTTACCGGTATAATACCATCTACCATTTCGCCATTAACAATATGACGATCGATAATTTCACGGGCTTTGTCTTTCGTTACAAAACCATAAATAACAGGCTTTTGTCCCGGAATAGTGACTTCGATGGTGGGTTCGGCATAACAGAAACCCATGCAACCTGTTTGTGTTACTATTGCTTCGACGCCTCGAAATTCTAATTCATCAATCATAAAGCTCATCACCTCTTTTGCGCCCGATGCAATACCGCAAGTGGCCATGGCCACTTTAATCTGTACAATTTTGTCGGCGTGCTCGCTTTGTTCCCTGAGTTTCATTTTCTCCTGAACATCGGCTTTAATTTTTTTTAAATCGGCTAATGATTTTACTTTCATGTTATGTTTTAGTTTTATGTTTTAGTAAATATTTTGGTTCAATCCATGCAAATTATGTTAATTTGGCTTCAATCCATGCCAGGTTCTCGTTTATTAATTCTTTTAAAAACCTTAATATTTCTGGTTTGTTAATGGGCACCCCTTCCAATTCAACTTTGACCTCTTTAGTATCAAATTCGAAATCGCTCAAAGGGGTATGGTGGTTATAAATAAACCGAATAAGTGGGTAAGAACCAATGAGTAATGTCATGGTGCCGGCAATATCTCCCATAATGGGGCGATCGATGTGGCCAAACGAAAATAGGGCTTTAATTTTGGTACCACTCCCCTCTTCCGATTCGATACTGAGCGAGCCACCAGCCTGTTCGGCACTGTGTTTTAACAAGGCAATGCCCATGCCTATTTTACGGGTAGTGCGTGTGGTATAAAAGGGATCGGCAATTTGAGTAAGTGTTTCGGCATCGATGCCTGAGCCGTTGTCAATAATTTCGATGGTGTAAGTATCAGCTTTAGGGCACTCGGTCACTTCAATAGTTATTTGTGTGGCATTGGCCACAACCGAGTTTTGTACAATATCGAGTAGGTGTAGTGAAAGTTCTTGCATGTTATTGTGAATAATAAATTAGATTAAACAATTTCGACCGAACGCCCCTTTTGATGATACAAGGCCATTTTAAGCTCGCTGAATGAGGGTTCTTTAATATTATAAAAAGAAAAAACGGTTCCAATTTGACTGGGATAATGCGCATCGGAGTTTTGAATAATAGTGGTTTTAGGAGGTATTTTTCCACTGGTTCTCCATTCTTCAATGTTCGCATTCTTCGACAGTTCAAGCCCATCGACCTTTAGGTTTTCGGGCATAAAGCCCAGCTGGCTAAACAAGCCGTTATAGTATCGATCGACATGTGCCGGAATAACCAGACCACCTAAAGCATGGACTTTTTGCTCCACTTCGAGTAATGATGCTTTTAGCGCACTAATTAAAAGGTAATCAACTTCTTCGACAATCATTTCATCAATATCGACAACAATTTGATCTCCAAATAAATCGGGATTATTTTTCACAGGAATAATGTTCTCATCGATAAAACACTGGAAATCTAACAATTGAAAATTATTCTCGAACAAGACCAAACAGTGAACTTCTTCCGAGGTATTAACCTCGGCACCACAAAACACTGTCAAACCTTTATTGGCTGCCATTTGCTGTATTAATGGTGCTTGCTTTGTGCTGTTGTGGTCAGTAATGGCAATTATATCGAGCTGAGCGTTCAAGGCCGATTGAACAATATTGGCAGGGCTCATCTCCAAGCTTCCGCAGGGTGAGAGCAAAGTATGAATATGCAAATCGGCCTTAAATTGTTTCATTAAGTCAGCATTTTATAAATTTCGCCAACCAGTTCAAAAGTTGCACTATTGCTTCCCAATATGGCAATTTCCTCTTCGTTGGCTTTGGCTATTACTTGGGCGGGTGGCTCAATCCCTTTAACCAACACCACACAGGCTATATCTTTTAACGAAGCTATGGCCACCACATTCAAGTGATTTTGAAGGGTAATCCACACATTGCCTTCTGTGGCATAACCCATTACATCACTTAACAAATCGGACACGTAACCTCCCAAAATTTCTTTATCGGGAATATTGGCCGAGGTAAATCTCTTGAGTTGCAGTTTTTCTGCCAGTTCACTTACTTTCATTATTTCTAGGTCTTATTATTTTTTTATTGAATAGCGTTTTAATTTTCGAAACCCTACAAGCCTGTAATTGACAACTTTCAACTTTTTACCTTTCATCTCTTTAACTTTTCACTTTCAACTTTTAACTTTTCAACTTTTCACTTTTCAACTTTCTAACTTCAAACCTTTCAATGTCCGGTTTCGTTTTTAGCGCCTATTTTAGTGCAATCGGGATCGAATCGTTTTTCGCCCCATTTTTTCTCCATGCGTGCTAAAGCTTTTTCGGGCGATACTTTTTTATCTTTTTGCCAAAGTTGTTGAATAAAAATACAATCGCTCACGCGCGCTTTTCCCATCACCATATCTTCGGCCAAAGCCATGCAGGTAGGAGCACCACAAGCGCCACAATCAATTCCTGGTAAATGACACATAATGCTGCGTGCCCGTTGCATGCGCTCCATGGCTTTTTGCAAGTCGGAGCCAAAACGGTTCAAGGGGCGAGGTAATATTTCGTCGGTTACCATTTTCAATTCGAGCTTACTAAAAGGTTTTTCGCCTTCGACTTGCAATCTTTTTTCGGCACTTGGAAACCTACGCGCCCTGCTTTTTAAACGCTGAACGGTTAAAAAACGATCTTGCGACAACAAAACCCCTGCCGCACAACTGCGATCGCAAGCCCGTAGCTCCAGAAATTTAATGTTGCTGATTTCTTCGTTCTCGATGCGTTCAAGAAAATTGATGGCATTGTGAATACCATCGACAGCCATTGTTTTTTTAGTTTGCCACCAAGTTTCGCCATGGGTTAAGCCCCACTGAATACCTTCTTTGGTTAGTTCTTTTCTGAATTCGGAACAATCAATCGGTTCAATGTCGTCGATAACCGACATCACACGGTTATAAAGTTGTCCGGGACTAATTACTCCCGAAATAATTGATTTGTCTTCGCCTACGGGTTTTTTAACCGCAATAATTTTCGCCACACAGGGCGTTACATAAAACAAGCCCACCTCCGAAGCAGCTATTCCTTGTTCGCTTAGTTGTTTCAAAACGTAATGAGCGGCCAAATCGTGGGGCACTTTTACGGGTGCAATGTATTGGGTTAAAGTGGGATATTGCGATTGAATTAGGCGAACAATTGAAGGACAAAAAGAAGAAATGATCGGAAACGAACTGGTATTTTCTTTCACCTTTTTTCGAATCATATCTTTTAAAACCACTACGGGTTGTTCGACCTCATAAGCATGGGTAAAACCAATTTTCATTAAAGCGGTATAGATATGATCTTCGGAAAGGTGTTCGGGAAATTGAGCAAAAAATACGGCAGGGAAAAGCACTACGCGATATTTAAAATTTTGGATTAACGCCAAATCGTCGTGATCGATACCAATAGCATTTTGAGGACAAACACGAACACATTCGCCACAATCGACACAACGTTCTTCGAGAATAACAACCTGTCCATCAACAATTCGTATGGCCTCGGTTGGGCAAATTTTCACACAATGCGTGCAACGGATGCACTTTTGGTCATCGACAATTAACGCGTGATAAAATGGTTTATTCGACTGCATGAACCAAATTTTTAATCATTGTTAATGTTGTTCCTTTACCAACCGAGGTTTCAATCTTTAATTCATCAACATTTCGTTGAATATTGGGCAGCCCCATTCCGGCGCCAAAACCCATCTCCCTCACCTCTTCCGAAGCGGTTGAATAACCGGCTTTCATGGCCAATTCAACATCCTGTATTCCAGGCCCCTGATCCGATACAAGCATTTCGACCTTCGATGGTGTTACCCTGATGTCGATAACGCCTTTGCAGGCATGGGCAACAATGTTGACCTCGGCTTCATAAAGCGCTACAACAATATTTTTAATTAACGAAGGTTCAAAGCCCAGTTGTTTCAAAGTTTTTTTCACTTGACTTGAAGCATAACCGG
>DATERL010000176.1:0-28957 GCA_035271585.1 Prolixibacteraceae bacterium | reverse complement strand
GCGTTCATCCTGAGCCAGGATCAAACTCTTCGTTGTAATTATAAAAGTCTTAAATATCTTTCGCTCTCAATAAAACTCTCCAGAAATTATTTCCGGTGCTTGACTTATTCTTTTTTCCAATATCTTCAATGAACTTGTTTTCTTCTCAATCGCTAAAAACGTAGTGTTACGCTCTAAAGCGGGTGCAAAAGTAATTATTCTTTTTTCTCTTGCAACATCTTTCTAAACTTTTTTAAAAAAAGTTTTTTTAAAACTCTTTTTATATCCGCTTATCCTACCAGTGCACCAAGAGGCCTTCAAACTTCTTGACTAACCAATAAAATAAACTACGCTTTAACGTAGCTGATAATGTTGACAGACCTTATTAGAACATTGCCTCCATCTCTGAAAGCGGCTGCAAAGAAATACCCTTTTTTTTCCTTTTCCAAATGATTTCGAAAAGTTTTTCAGCAAGTGAATTCAAACAAACATGACTACAAATAGTTAGGCTTAAAAATTACTTATAATTAATGTTAACTAATCGTTAACCACCGCAATTTTACGCTAGAAAAAGACCTATTCCCTTAAAAAAATGGATCGTCAATAATTCCCTTTAAAATTTTTGGTTCTTCAATATGTTTACGATAACTTTATACCTATTAATAAACATAGCCATGAAATATTTCTATCCCATTGCGATGCTATTTTGCCTCTTATCGGGTAATTTACTCGCTCAAACCCAACTGCAATCCTACTTCGATTTTCGCGAAGCAAATAAGGACATCGACTATCAGGGGCTTCACCAGCATTACGCTCGCCCATCGCAACAATACTACAAAGGCTACAACCTTACGCCCAATTTAGATAAAGTATTGTACCTCGACACAGCTTCGTCGGTATTCTCGTTAACCCAGGCCGAGAAAACCAGATTAAGCGAAAATCACTTTTTTGTTTCCGAACGCCTTACAAAAAACAGCTTCACCACAGCTTTCCACGAGGTTTATGCCAAGGATCTTCCGGTGTTTGTTTCGACCGATGCCATTTTGCATGCACTACATAATACATATAGCACCTTGCTAAAAACAATCGAAAGGGAACAATTGTCGACCAACCTTTTGGAACTGGTTAAAACAATGTACAATGAATTCCCTGCTATGGCCGCAAATTATTCGAATTACAACATGGACAAAAGTCTGGCCGATATTGACCTCTACCTTACCGTGGTTTATTCGCTAATGCTCGACCGCAGAGTAAGCACACGCATGGCGTCGACCGAAGCTTTTAACGAAATTATGGACGCCATTGATGACGAAACACTTGCCAATATTCCTCTTTTCTGTGACCCTCCTCAATTAAAAAGTATCGATTTTTCGCAGTTTAAAGTCCGAGGACATTACGTGTACACTGATAATGATAAGGAAAATAGTTTTAAATCGTTAGAACCCTATTTCAGAACCATGATGTGGATTGGACGAATCGACTTCTTCTTGTCGCCACCAGCCAACACCCCTTGGACTAAGCCATGGAACCGCGAAGAAATACGCCGTATGAATATTGATGCATTTTTGCTCAACCAATTGCTACAACAATCGGCAGCAAAGACTCTTTATAATGATAACGAAAAACTTATTAACTACTTTGTGGGCATAAGTGATAATACTACCCCACTTCAATACAATGAATATATTGAATCAAAACAACTTACATCGGCCGTACAGCTGCTCGACGATTTGGTTTTTGACGACTACCTGCTGGGATTAGTTAGCAACGACGTTTTTAAACAACGCATTATGGGCGAAGCACTTTTTTCGAATCCCGATGCAACTGAACCCGACATATTACCGATATCGTTCAAACTTTCGGGACAACGTTTTATTATCGATTCGGAAATATTGTCGAATGTGGTGTACGATCGCATTATACTTAAAGAGAAAAAAGTAAAGCGCATGATGCCCAAAACACTCGATGTGCTTTTTGCATTGGGGAACAACGATGCCGCTTTCTTTTTACATGACGAAATTGAGCAATATTATTACGCACCCAACCTGGCCAATATGCGCTTTCTTATTGATAATAAGGACGAAGCTTTTTGGAATGCCAGCCTATACAATACCTGGCTTGGTGCTATTCGTAATTTGAATCCCATTGCCAACAATGAAAAGCTACCATTTTTTATGCAAACATCGGCATGGCACCAACAAAAAATGAATACACAACTTGGTAGCTGGACCCAACTGCGCCACGACAATTTGCTTTATGCCAAACCATCGTATACCGGGATGACTGGTTGCTCTTACCCCTACTCTTATATTGAACCCTACCCTGCTTTTTACCAACAACTGGCTGTTTTTTCTGAAAATGTTGCTGAATTTCTTAGTCAGTTTAACGGACTAAGCTGGGAATATACGATGATACCCTCGTTCTTTAAAAACTTTGCCGAAACCATGAATAAACTCAGTGAACTGGCCACCAAGGAAATCAACAATCAACCTTTTACCTCAGCAGAAGAAGATTGGTTAAATCGGATGCTGTTTGAGGACGGAGAAAGCGGCAGACCACCTTACTCGGGCTGGTATGGCGAACTATTTCTAAACGGCGACGAGATGACTAAACCCGACTTGATAACAGTTGATATTCATACTCAACCCACCGATGAATACGGAAATATTTTAGGCAAGGTATTGCATACCGGAACTGGTTACGTCAACCTTGGGGTATTTATTATTCCACAGCCCGGAAACAAAAAACAATATATTGCCTACACTGGCCCGTTTTATTCGTATTACGAAAAAATAACCGATGATTTTGATCGCATGACCGATCAGGAATGGAAAGCAATGGTCAATGAGCACAAAATACCCGCCCGCCCTAATTGGACAAAATCGTATTTACTGAACAGCGAAGGTGAAAGTTATACTGAAGAAAAATCACTACCGTCGGTTTATTTAATTGGTAAGGTAAATGTTGATGAACAAAACGAAGCTAAAATATTTAATGTGTTCCCAATTCCAACATCGAATTATCTGAATATAGAAACCGCCTTATCGAACAATAAATCTGCACATTACACCATAAACGATATCAGTGGACGCCTGTTTTTGAAAGGGATAATTTACGCACAACAATCGGTTTTGGATGTTTCATCGTTAAAAAAAGGATGTTATTTGCTGCGAATTGAATCGGAAGAAGGCAACCAGGTTTTTAGGATACTGAAAGAGTGAGCCGCTCTTTTATTAATTCTTAGAGGATTTTGAAACCTGTCAATATTGTTTCCTTAGTTTAAGACTTAGCGGTTCTGAATGTTGGCAAGCGGTTGGTGTAAGCTGAATATTGGACCTAAAAAAATCGCTGTTACTCAATTTTATTATACGAAAACCCGGTTACCCTTACTTAGTTTCTATAGTGGTTTTGTGGTATTAATGTACACGGGCCGGGCGGAGGCGTTTAGCCGGACGGTGGCAAAAACCATTGTTGAGCACGGCAAAAAGAGCGACCAACGGGAGCTACTTTTGGCCGCTGTCGAAACAGGTTTTTGCAACTGGACGCTAGTAGCCGTAGACCGAAATGCCCGCCAAATAATTATTCGTTTTTATAAGGGGAGTTCCCAAAAATGCATGGGCGTGTTGCACTCGGTGAAACCGGCTTTTTGGTACAAGTTTTTTGCGCCGTGGTTGTCGTGGCGCACTTCAAGGGTAATTTTGCAGAAGTCGTTTTGGCGGGTGTGCGCTACAATTTTGTTCATCAGGACCTCGCCAACACCATGGCGCCTAAAATTTGGTGAAACGGCAAAATCGTGAATATTTAGCAAAAGTTTGGCCTTAAACGTAGAATAATTAACAAAACAGTTGGCCAATCCGGCGGGCTCGCCATTGCAATAGGCAATGAAAAACAGGTAGTTAGACTGTTGTTTTAATCCAGCTATGTTCTTTTTGGCCAAATCGGGAGTCATGGACTGATTGCCGCCCATGGGGTCGTGCATGTAAAGATTAAGAAGGTGAAGCATTTGCTCAGCCTGAGTTTGATTGTTGATATCACCAACTATTACTTGAATTTTATCCATAAAGAGTTTTCTTTGTGATCGGTTTTCGTACTGTGTTTAATGGTGAAAATCGATACTTTTACGACAAAAATAACAGAAAAAAAATTGAAATGGTTAGACGGCGCTGGTTTTGGATATTTTTTATGCTTCTGTTGGTGGTACAAGCTTTACCCGCTTCGCCTAAACGCGAATTCAGGGGAATGTGGATTGCCACGGTAAACAACATTGACTGGC
Source organism: Prolixibacteraceae bacterium (assembly GCA_035271585.1). Taxonomy (GTDB): domain Bacteria; phylum Bacteroidota; class Bacteroidia; order Bacteroidales; family Prolixibacteraceae; genus Roseimarinus. The sequence continues at coordinate 24,705 of DATERL010000176.1, read as the reverse complement.
CATCGCGACCGGGATTACCCGTTGAGCAACAAAAAGCGGAGCTATTGGCCATGCTAAATACCTTACAAGAATTGCATTTCAATGCGGTGATTTTTCAGGTGCGCCCCGCCGGCGATGCATTTTACAAATCGAGCAGCGAACCTTGGTCGTTTTGGCTCACCGGGCAGCAAGGTAAAGCTCCCGAAAAGGGATGGGACCCGCTGCAATTCATTGTTGAAGAATGTCATAATCGCGGTATGGAGCTCCACGCGTGGATGAATCCCTTTCGCCTTAGCATGAATATGAATACGATACTTTCGGCCCGCAGCATTGCCAGCCGCCATCCCGAGTGGGTAATTGCTTATGGCAACTTACAATATCTTGACCCCGGCATACCCGAGGTGCGCAACTACCTCAACAACGTGGTGACCGAAGTGGTCAGTAAATATGATATCGACGCCATTCATTTCGACGACTATTTTTATCCCTATCCCATTGCAAATAAACCCTTTCCCGACACCTTATCGTTTAAAAATAACAATCGGGGCTTTGCATTGAAAGATATTGAGCACTGGAGGCGCGAAAATGTTGATTTGATTATTGAATCGCTCAACAAAACCATAAAAAGCATAAAGCCAAAGGTGAAATTTGGGATTAGCCCTTTTGGAGTGTGGAAAAATTACAACGAAATAGATGAAATTCCGGGTTCGGCAACTACTGCCGGAAACACCAACTACCATAACTTGTATGCCGACGTGATTAACTGGCAACGCAAAGGGTGGATTGATTACATGATTCCGCAGTTGTATTGGGAAATTGGGCATCCACAGGTCGATTACATTACCTTGGTAAACTGGTGGGGCGAACGCTCGTACGGACGGCACGTTTACGTGGGACACGCGCTTTATAAACTGGCCGAAGGGAAAACCTTGCCCTGGAACAACCCCGACGAACTGCCCGAACAGGTGATGATTGCTCGAAGAAACAAAAATATTGAAGGCAGTGCTTTTTTCAGGATGCAACATCTTTTCATGAATCCACGCGATTTTAAAGACAAGATAAATACAGAGATATATCCCGATAGGGCACTTTTGCCCACCATGGAATGGATTGATGAAAATGCGCCAACCAACCCGAGTAAAATTAAAACCAAAGGGCTTTTTAAGAAAGATGAATTACGCATAAAATATGGTAAGAAACATCCACAATCGGGCGACCATCTTGGTTACCTTATTTATTTTTCGAAAACAAAAGAAGCGCCCAATTTTGAAAAAGCATCGAATGTGCGCTATTTTTTTAGGGGTGAAGAATTAGATTTAAAAACAGCGAAACAACTGCCCTTAAACGAAAAGGGCTATGTTTGGATTTCGGCCATTGACAAGCAACACAACGAAAGTGTTCCATTTGGCCCCATTAAAATAAAAATAAAACCATGATTGAACTCGATAGCTTTATTAACGGAAGTGTAACCCCACAATTGAACGAAGTAATTTCGGGATTGGTACATCATATTTTGGCCGACAGCGAAGGGCTGGATAACGAACTGATAGCCAGTCACCCATTTTCGACAGAAACTATTTTACTGTTGGCTCAGAAAGCAAGTGCTCCTTTTGTGCTCTTGCAGGTAAAGCCGGGCAAACTGACCATCGATATTGAAAAACTAAAAACGATGATTGCCTGTTTTACGAAAAGCAAAACCGTAATGGCTTATGCGCATTATATTGAAAATCGTAATGGCGAACAATTTCCGCACCCAGTAATTAATTATCAAACAGGGAGCGTGCGCGACGATTTTGATTTTGGGCCGGCCATATTGATAAAAACATCGGTATTGAAAAGCTTTTTGGAAGAACAAAGCGAAAATTACTTGCACGCGGGCTGGTACAGTTTGCGCTTGTTTCTTTCCCGAATTGAACTCCCTTTACTTTTCGACGATATGGTTTTTGGTTTCGAGGAGCAAGATTTACGGATGTCGGGGCAAAAGCAGTTCGACTATGTTGACCCACGCAATCGGCAACGGCAAATTGAAATGGAACAGGCTGTTACTTCACATCTCGAAGCATTAAATGTGCTTGTAAGGCCTCCGTTTAAAACAGTTAATTTAAACCAAGCAAACTTTAAATTTGAAGCTTCGGTAATTATTCCCGTATTAAACCGCCAAAGTACCATTACCGATGCCATTAACTCGATACTGATACAACAAACCAACTTTGCTTTTAACGTTATTGTAATCGATAATCACTCGACCGACCAAACCGGCGCCATTGTTAACAGCTTTGCCAATAAAGGTGTAATTCGCCATGTTCCGTTGCGTAACGATTTGGGTATTGGCGGTTGCTGGAACGAAGGAGTTAATCATCCCGAGTGTGGTCGCTTTGCCATTCAACTTGATAGCGACGACCTGTATTTGAATGAGCACACGCTGCAAATTATTGTCGACAAATTTAGAGAAGAACAATGCGCTATGGTTATTGGCAGCTACCAAATGGTGAATTTCGACTTGGAAGAAATTCCGCCGGGAGTAATTGACCACCGCGAATGGACCAACCACAACGGCGCCAACAATGCTTTACGTATCAACGGACTGGGCGCACCAAGGGCGTTTTTCACTCCATTGATTCGCCAAATTGGGTTTCCAAACGTGAGCTATGGCGAAGATTATGCTGTAGCATTAGCCATTAGCCGAACATACAAAGTGGGGCGCATTTACAATCCCGTTTATCTTTGTCGCCGCTGGGAGCACAATACCGACTCGAACCTAAGCATCGAAAAAATGAACAAGCACAATAGTTATAAAGATGGCTTGCGAAGTGAGGAAATGAAAGAGAGGGTAAAAGGGTAAAAAAGTTAAAAGGTGACAGAGTTACAAAGTTGAAAAGGAAAAAGGGACAAAGGGAAAAAGAGAAACAAAGTTACAAAGGAAAAAAGAAAAATGAAGCAAATAACTAATTAACAGAACAATAAGACGATTGTGATATTGGCTAGCAAACACAATACCAGCTTATTTTATGCAACAACGGAAGGGGAAAATGCCCTACATCACATTGAAATCAGGTTTTTTATAAACACAACAAGCCGCTTTTTCTGAGGTTGGCCAAAGGTTTCGAAAACCAAAAGAGTTCAAAATTATCAAAGTGCAATTCAAAATCATCTTTCATCATTTGCCAAGTAAAATGTTCGTTTGAATTAACCGATAAGCGAGGTAACAATGAAATAAGCCATTCGCCTTGTTGGCGGTCTATTTCCATTTCGTATTGTTGGCTTGTTGAATGAAAAATTAAGCGGAGGTTTTCGAATGTACGCCCTTTCTTGGTTTTGAATATTGGTTTTGCTTCGGGTTCGCCACCCAACCACACAATTTTCGCATTGGGTTTAATTTGAAACGAATCGAGAGTATTGATACACGTTGAAATAAAGTGGTGCGAAACGCTGGTTTTGGGTATTTTAAAATCGAACCAGTTTTGTAGCGGATGGTCGAAACAAACTCCATGCATGTAATTAAAAAGCGATTTTTCTAAGCCAAAACCAAAACGTCCGTGGTCGATTCCAGTGCCATCAGTAAACTGCACGTCGTTATTGGCAAAAGTAATGTTTGCCAGAACAGCTTTGGCGCCATAATTACTAGGAGCCAAACCAACAGGGCTATGAGCGGTAAGTGCAAACCGATGCCAAAACGCTGATTGTACAATTCCAAGCTCGAACAGTTGACGCACCATTTCGAGACTATCAACTGTTTCCTGCACTGTTTGCGAGGGAAAACCATACATCAGATAAGCATGCACCATAATACCGGCTTCGGTAAAATTATGGGTGACTTTGGCCACCTGCTCCACAGTAACACCTTTATTTATCAGTTTTAACAAACGGTCGGAGGCCACTTCGAGACCACCTGCAACAGCAATGCAGCCCGAAGCCTTTAATAAACGGCACACATCGGGGGTAAAATGCTTCTCAAAACGCACATTGGTCCACCAACTTACCGTAAGTTTTCGCTTGATAATTTCAATTGCCAATGCGGTCATTAAGGCTGGTGGCGCCGCTTCGTCAACAAAGTGGAAACCCGTTTCGCCAGTTTGCTCAATTACTTTCTCCATGCGATCGACCAGTTCGTTTACCGGAATAGGGTCAAAATGTTTGATATACGGAAGCAAACCATCGCAAAAAGCACACTTACCCCAATAGCAACCATGTGCCATAAAAAGCTTGTTCCACCTTCCATCGCTCCACAGGGTGTGCATTGGGTTAGGCAGTTCAATTACCGAAATATAACGATTGAGCTTTAAATCTGAGAAATCGGGAGCAAATAAATCGCGCTGTTTATAATCGGGTAAATCCGAATTATCAACGAAAACGACCTCGCCGTTTTGAAGCACAAAAGTGCGTTTCAAGGTCATCGTTTTATTGTTATTTTTATCTTTCAAAATTAAATTAGCCAACAATTCGAGTGGGCGTTCACCATCGTCGAGGGTAATGAAATCGAAAAACTCAAACACCCGGGCATCGGAAACACTTCGCAATTCGGTATTGGCAAAACCACCGCCCATAACAATTTTCACGCTTTGGTGATTTTGTTTTAGGTATTGTGCACAACGCAGCGCACTGAATAAATTACCAGGAAATGGAACCGAAAAGCAAACCATTTTGGGCTGAATGGTTTTCAACTTTTCAATAAAAATAGTGAGCGTGATATTATCGACAAACGATTTATCTTGTTGAAGTTGGAAATACAATTCATCGAAAGAATTGGCACTGCGCCCCAAGCGTTCGGCATAGCGACTAAAACCAAATTGAGTATCGACACATTCAACAATAAAATCGGACAAGTCTTCGAGATAAAGCGTTGCCAAAAACTTTGCTTTATCTTGCAATCCCATTTTTCCAAATGCCAATTCGGTATCGCCGAGTTGGTTAAAACGCGAAGCGCGTGGCAAAAATTCGCCACCCGTTATTTGCCGGGCCAAAGTATTGTTATGCCCCTGCAAAAACAGCATCACAGCATCAATGGTGTTGATATAAACATTCCTTAAAGCATATATCCGTAGGGCATTATCTGTTTCGATATCCCCCTTTTCCTCTGCAAAATCAAAAACTTCTCTTAATCCTTTTTTTGAAAACAGATGAAGGATCACTTCGATACCTAAATCCATTTGAGCAACATCGAAATGCAATGAATTCAAAAAACCTTTTAAAAAAGGACCTGCCGGATAGGGAGTATTCAGCTGAGTAAAAGGCGGTGTGATCAATAAAATATCGCTCATGCAGGTATTATTTCTGTTTTCACAAAAATAGCGATAATTCGAAACATCCCATTTTTTTTTATTAAGACTTGTATTACTTTTACCAGCCATTAAATTTTTGATGCTAAAAAATTAAAATTTATGCTAAAAATCAGCTTGTCAATTTTAATAACCCTCCTCCTATTCAATGTTTCAGCCCAAGTTATTATCAATGAAGCTTCGAACCGTAATTTCGATCAGGTTTACGACGAAGATAACGAACGAAACGACTGGATTGAACTATACAACACCAGCAACACCGAAGTAAACCTTAAAGGGTGGACCTTGAGTGACAGACTCAACAATCTTGCCCTTTGGGAATTTGGTGACTGCAATATCGAAGGAAAAGGTTTTTTGCTGATTCACGCCTCGGGTAAAGACAGAAAGGAAACAGGGGTTAACAAACATTGGGAATCGGCGATTTTACCCAGTGATGAGTTCAGCTATATTGTGCCAACAGCTGAAACCCCTACAAGCTGGAAAGACCTTGGCTTTGACGACTCGTTATGGGAAAAAGGGCAAGCTGGCTTTGGCTTTGGCGACAACGACGATAACACAATCGTTCCCCTTAACTCTGTAGCGGTATTTATTCGCCGAAACTTTAATATATCAGACACTTCGGCGATTACCGACGCCATACTGCATGTTGATTACGACGATGGTTTTATCGCATATCTTAACGGTTCTGTAATTGTGCGTGCCAATGTAAACGAAAATGCGGGGTGGAACACCACGGCCGACAGTAACCATGAAGCCCAGATGTATTCAGGCGGAAAACCTGAGGCTTTTAGAATCAACTCTGAATTTTTAAAATCAATTTTGATTGAAGGTGAAAATACTTTCGCCATACAAATACACAATATAAGTACCTCATCGACCGACCTCAGCCTTATTCCATTCCTTTCGTTTTCGTTAAAAGAAGGCCATTCGTTTTTCAAGCCTACCCCCGATTGGTTTATGCAGGACAGCCCCCAGCAATTGCACACCAACTTCAAAATTTCGTCAAATGGCGAAACCATCTACCTTTCACACAATGGAAATATGGTCGACTCGTTGGCTGTTCCACGCCTTAATACAAATCACTCCATTGGGCGAACCAACGACGGAGCTGCGCAAATTGGCCTATTCACCAAAACCACACCGGGCAAATCGAACAATAAACGAACTGCTTACGTTGAAGGATATACTGCGCTTCCCTTTATTTCGCCCGAAGCCGGCTACTACGATTCGCCTATTGAAGTAAAAATATACACAACCGAAAGTAATGCGAGTATCCGCTACACGCTCGATGGCAGCGAACCTACCAACAATTCAACTATTTACAGCTCAGCCATTACAATTAAAAAAACCCAGACAATCAGAGCACGTTCTTTTGTTCCAGGAAAAATTCCGGGAATGGCTTCATCTTCAACCTTTTTAATTGGCGAAAAATACACCTTGCCGGTCTTGTCGATCGCCACCAATAACTCAAATCTTTATGGCAATTCGGGAATATTTACCAATTGGCAACAAACATGGAATATACCAGCTCACATTGAATATTTCAATAAAAATAAAAAACTAGCTTTTGTCCAAAATGCAGGTATGCAAGTTGATGGAGGAGCAGGTGGCAGCCGTTCGTTGCCTCAGCATTCGTTTCGCATTGAACCGGGCAATGGTTCGTTGGGCGACGGCGACTTGAAATATAATTTAATGCATCGCCGCCCAAATCGCGACAATTTCCCTTCGTTTTACCTCCGAAACGGGAGTAATCAACACAATATTCTTACCTATAAAGATGGCTTGCAGGTAAATGCTTTGGCGCGTAATACTTACACCTATTATTCGGCCTACGAACCCATAGTTGTTTATATTAATGGTGAATATTTTGGAGTGTACGAATTGCGCGAAAAAATTAATTACGATTATCTGGAAGACAATTATCAGATGAACATCGACTCGCTCGACTTTTTAGGGGTTAGCTATTTCAAAGGCCAGCAACTGGAAGCTTTACGTGGCTCAATTGATCCCTTTATCAAGGATCTTGAATATTTTAGACAACTCAACAATCAAGCAAGTGATTATTTGACTAAAGTGGATCAATTTCTCGATATTAAAAGTTATACCGATTATATTATTGCCGAAAGCTGGGCCGGGAATAACGATTGGCCCTACAATAACATAAAGCTTTTTAGGTGTGTAGGAACCAACATGCGCTGGCAATGGGCCATTAACGATTTAGAATGGGCACTTAATCCAAACGGTTGGACCTCTTCGTCGTTCAACCACATCGAATACATGCTCAACCAGGGTTCATGGAACAATTACACGGGGTTTTGGTACAACATGATTAAAAACCCCGAGTACAGGGCTTATTTCTTGAACCGTTTTGCCGATTTAATGAATACAAATTACGATTTCTCGGTCGTCGGTCCCCTCGAAAATGAGATGTTCGACGAAATTTTTCCGGAGATGAATGGCCAGTTTAAGCGCTGGGGCTCATCAAACATTAATACGCAAATGAATAATTTTTCCAAAAATCACGAAACGTTCAGAAGTGAATTAAGTATCAGAAGCAATTACGTACGCAACCACCTGCAATCGCAATTCAACGTATCATACAAAGTAAATCTCACCCTCGACATTGAGCCACAAGGCGCGGGGACCATACAAATAAGCACCATTAATCCAATGGTTTATCCATGGAAAGGCATTTACTTTTCCAATGTTCCCATCGAAATTAAAGCCATTGCAAACCCTGGTTACGAGTTCGACAACTGGGACAAAAACACATTTTCAAACGATGTTTACAACGCACTGCTATCAGGCGAATTCAAAAAATCAAAACTGACCTTGAAAGCGGTTTTTAAACCGAGCAGCGAATTTAATGCAGGGGTAGTCATTAGTGAATTCAATTATAAAAAAGGTAATAATTATAATAGCCCCGATTGGGTTGAACTGTGCAACTACGGCACCGATTTGGTGAACCTGCGCGACTGGTACTTCACCGACGATAATCCCGAACATATTTTCAAATTCAACAACGACCTTTTTCTTGAACCGGGACAACGCGTAGTAGTTACCAGCAATAATTTAATGTTTAACCATTTTAATCCATCGGTTAAAGTTTACAACGAAGAATTTTCATTCGGGCTGGGAACCCCCAACGATGCCATTATTCTCTACAACCCTTCAAACGATATTGTTTTTGAAGTTTCGTACTCCGATAACTTTCCTTGGCCATTAAGCAGCGATTTTGATGGCCGCACTCTCGAATACAGGTTTACAGGCAGTACTCCCGACGACGCTTCGGCCTGGTTCAGGGGCTGCGTTGGCGGTTCGCCCGGAACAGCTTACCAGTATTGCGACGAGCCCACCGTTTCGGCTCCATTGTACGCACTTAATTCTATCGACATGAAGGTATTTCCAAACCCGGCAAGCGATCAGGTTAATGTTGAGCTATTCCTTACCGAAGCCGATAAGGAATGTATTATCAAACTCTTCGACACCACTGGTAAACTTATTTATAATGAAGTGCTTAAGAATTCAAAAAATGAGGTTTACCGTTTACAAATACCAATACTCAACAGCACAAGCAATCTATTGTTCCTCTCGGTATCGACCAACAAGGCACAGCGAACAACAAAAATATTGCGCGTTCCACAATAGCATAAAAAACAAGAGCTTACCTATTTGGCAAGCTCTTGTTTTTAGTGCTACTATTGAGCATTATAACGTACAGCACTATGTTTGCGTTGCGGAATTCAAAGTGTTTCGCTGTCGAGCCGCAATGTGGTTTCAAAAAAGATAAAAACTCACGCAATCCAAACAAATACCGCAATGAAATATAGCGACTTGTTTGTGGGTATGTGCTTTATTATTTAATCAAGTCCAGAGACTGTCATTAATAAAAAGTCCAAACTTTTATTATAATCTAAGTCCTCGTATTCTAAACCAAGTCTTTTAATATTTGAATAATAGTCTTTAAGTTTTATGTAATAATTTTTTTCCAATTGCACAGCAGTCGCCTTTACTCCAATTTTCTCAATCAAGAACCATTTTTCTAATAGTCTAGCAGTCCGCCCATTTCCATCCTGAAAGGGATGAATCTTTACAAATACCAAATGAATCATTGCGGCATAATAAAAGATTTCAAAATCATTTAAATCAGTTTCTAACAAAAAATCAATGTCTATAAATAATTTCTCTAATTCTACTTTTACTATCTCAGGACTTGCAGCTACATATTCAATTCTATCATCGCTATTGATTACAAACATTGGGTTTGTCCGAATCAATCCCTGCTGACTTTTTGGTAAAAGTTTAGAACTCAAAATTGCGTGAGTTTTTTGAACATTCTTTAGATTTAGCTTTTGATTATCAATAAAATCATAAGCTGCATATAAATCGTCAGCTTTTCCGGTGTAATCTGGTTTGAATTTTACCTTTAAAAATTTGTGCTTAAAATAACTGTCGAAGTCAATATCTTCGCCCTCTATTTTAGATGAATAAACTGACGAAACCGATTTGTGAAATTGGAAATAATCGACAGGTAAGTCTAACTTCTCAACTTTATTTAGTTTATCAAGCGGAGATTCTTTCACATTGTCAGTGAATGCATTTAAAAGTTTTGAGGTTAATATTTTCAATTCCATATAAAAGTCTTTTCTACAAATATAACTTTTAAAACATCTTGTCTTAAAATCATGCAGATAGTTTAGTCTTTGCGTTTTTTTTGCATTACCCACAACTACCAGATTGTAGCTCTCTTTTCGGTTGGCAAATACATATAGTCGCCTTCTTTTACATCGAAAGCAGCATAAAACTCGGGCATATTACGCAAAGGCCCCAACACCCTGAAACGCCCCAAAGAGTGAACGTCTTCTTTGGTTAGCCTCAACAATTCTTTGTCGCGTACGTTGCTGGCCCACAAATGAGCATAAGCAATAAAAAAGCGTTGTTCGGGAGTAAACCCATCAATTAATTTGGTTTGCTTACTACTGTTTTTAAACGCCTGAAGTGAAATATTCAAACCGCCCAAATCGGCAATATTTTCACCTAAGGTAAGCAGTCCATCAGCTTTCACGGTATCAATCACCACAAATTCGTTGAACTGATCAACCAAAAATCGGGTACGTTCCTCAAAACGTTGCGCATCGTCCGCTGTCCACCATTCGTTAAGGTTTCCATTTTTATCGTATTTGCGCCCCTGGTCGTCGAAACCGTGCGTAATTTCGTGCCCTATAACTACACCAATGGCGCCATAATTAACGGCATCGTCGGCATCGAGGTAGAAAAATGGTGGCTGTAAAATTGCTGCGGGAAAAGCTATTTCGTTCATCGATGGACTGTAATATGCATTCACCATTTGAGGCGGCATGTACCATTCACTTTTATCAACCGGTTTATTGATTTTATCGCGGCTATATTCAGCATCAAAAGCCCTTGAGCGCATAATGTTTGCCAAATAACTATCGCGTTTAACATCGAGACTGCTGTAATCGCGCCATTTATCGGGATATCCAATTTTAACGTTGATAGTTGCCAGTTTCTCGTGGGCTTTCTCTTTCGTTTTGGCATCCATCCATTCTAGTTGATCGATACGCTGCCCCAATGAAATACGCAGGTTTTTAACTAAGTCCACCATGCGATTTTTAGCTTCGGGCGGGAAATATTCGGCCACGTACATTTGGCCCACTGCCTCGCTCAAAACACTACTGCTTGTACCTTGCACTCTTTTCCAGCGCTCGCGATTTTCTTCCTGGCCTTTCATTATTTTACCATAGAAATAAAAATCTTGATCGACAAAATCGGACGAAAGATAAGGGGCCGCAGCATTAATTACATTCCATTCGAGGTAAGCTTTCCATTGATCGACGGATACCGTTTCCATCATTCCCCCAATTGTTTTGAAAAAATCGGGCATCGCTACGTTAATTTCTTCTTGATAAGGAAAACCATGTACATCGAAAAATTGATTCCAATTGAACCCAGTTGAAAGTTGGACTAAAGCCGCTAAGTTCATTTTATTGTAAGTGCGATGCGGGTCACGGCGCTCAAGTCGCGAGAGCGATGCCTTGGCCAATTGTGTTTCGAGAGCCAGAATCAGGTCGGTCTTCAATTTTGCAGTTTGCTCGTCGTTACCGGCCAACATCAGCATTTTAGCAACATGAGCAATGTACTCAATCCGAATATCGACGGTACGAGTATCGTTATTGATATAGTAATCGCGGTCACTCATTCCAAGTCCACCTTGATAAAGTTGGGCTATTACCCTGTCGCTATTTTGTTTGTCGGCCGAGCCAAAAAATGCAAAAAGCACACCGTTACCCGACAAATGATAATTTGTTATCAACTGCTGAATGTGCGCTATGGTTTGGGCTTTCTCAATTTCATCGAGATAAGGTTTAAGTGGTCGGGCTCCCTGTTCTTCAATGGTTATGGTATCCATCCCCACATTGTAAAAATCAGCAATTTTTTGCCCAATTGAGCCTTGTTTATGTTTTTCATTAACCACCTTATTGAATAAGGATTGCAATTGACTTTCGGCTTCGTCGCGCAACTTGTCGAAAGTACCAAAACGGCTTTTATCGGAAGGCAAAGGGTTATTAACTTTCCAGCCACCATTGGCATACTGGTCAAAATCGTCGGCAGGGCTAATTGTTAAGTCCATGTTTGCCGAATCAATTGCTTTTGGATTGTTGTCGATATTGCAAGCACCAAAAGCAAACACAAGTAAGATCATAAATGAAATTTTATAAATTTGTTTCATCGAATTTGTATTTTAATAATCGAAAAGAACCCTGAAGTGGCAAAAATGTTTTCGAAAAGATTAAAACGCGAATAGGTTTAATCTCACAAAGATAAACAGAAATAATTAAGACTTACTGATATTTAACCCGTTCCAAGTCGCCCTGTCATTCTCTCATTATGCCCAACATTTTGGGTGAACTCTTAAAATGACACGCCCACAACCACAAAAAGGCCTTCGGTTGAAGGGTTTAGCATTACTGAACCTGAAATCGGAATTGAAAACTTATCGGTAATAACAATATCTTTCGATACCCCTAATCCAACATTACAAACCATAAAACCGCCATCCTTAGTATATTGACCATTGCCAGCGCCCACAAAAACTTTTGCTAGTCCAAACGAGTATTCAGCTTCAACATAAGTATCCGAGGTGTCATCGCCAATCATATAAGCAGCAGTTAATAACAAACCACCTTTTTTAAAGCATATTGCAGGTTCGAAATAATGCACCGAGCGATCAAAATAATCGCCAACAATGAAATTGCCCGTTTTATCGGTGCTGCCAAAATAGTAGTCGGTAAGGGATATACTTAATCCAAAATCGAAACCATAACTTGTATATAAGTTGGCTTCAAAAGCTTCGTTGTCCGAAGCACAAGCTGAGCCATTGGCTCCAAGCACAAAACCACCAAACGAGAAATCGACGTATGGCTGAAACGCTGGACCAGACCCAATTTTAGCACCACGCCATACATAACTACTGTAAATATCTAAGCCGGTATTCCACTCTTGGGCTTTTGTTGAAAGTGAAGAAATAAATAAAGCAATTAATACGAATAAAACGTATACATTCTTCATAACAATAGGTTTAGGTTATCCTGAGTTTTAAGTGATTCGAATTATTAATTTTTGCGTTAAAAAATATAAGGTGCAAGCAATCAACTCTATGCCTCGGCAATTAATAGTCGATTATAAACAACAAATTATTTAGCTAACTCTTCAAATTCGATTATTGTATTGCCATTTTGCCTGTACAATATTTTGTTAGTTCAAAAGTAAATTAAAAATCCATTTCGATACACTATTTTTTGATCTGACCAATGTTTTTTCAATGTAAACATAGCTGCATTATTGATCAGTATTATCATAAGTTGATTGTGTGTGTTTTAAGTGCTGAATAAAGTTTGTATTCGTATGTTTTTTAAGATTTATTCAATATTATATTGCTTATTAAGCCTAATATTTTATTACTTTGTCCATTTGATTTGAAGTATGTTAATATTTATCTGTAATTATACTATTTGATAACCTTACAACACCTCTAAATTGTTTAATATGTTTGTAATGCAACTGTATGGTATATCAATAATTGCATACTTCAAAATTACGCTTTAAAAAAATGTATATATTTATCGCCTTAATGCACTTTTTTAATTATTGTATAACAAAACAGAACCACATCAAATACAAATAAGAGTATACTACCATGATCTGGAATGAAAAAATTGAATGCGCCACGCGCGAGGAGATGAATGCCATTCAGTCGGAACGACTTATCACTACTGTAAAAAGAGTTTACCACAATATTCCCTACTACAGGAAGAAGATGCAGGAAGCCGAATTAACTCCTGCCGACATCAAATCTGTTGCCGATTTACATAAATTACCCTTTACCACCAAAGTCGACCTTAGGGACAGTTACCCCTTTGGTTCGTTTACTGTGCCCATGAGCGAAATTGTGAGGATACATGCTTCGTCGGGCACAACTGGCCGGCCAACGGTTGTTGGTTATACCCGCAACGACATTAACATGTGGAGCGAAAACGTTACCCGTGCTTTATGCATGGCAGGCGTTCATCAAAACGACATGGTGCAAATTGCATACGGCTACGGCTTATTTACTGGTGGGCTTGGCTTACATTATGGCACCGAAAATCTGGGTGCCTCGGTCATTCCTATTTCGGGCGGAAACACCCAAAAGCAAATCCAGCTCATGCAAGACTTTGGTTCAACAGTTTTGTGCTGTACCCCTTCGTATGCACTTTTTATTGCCGAAACACTGAAGGATATGAAAATTGCTCCCGAAGAGCTGAAACTCAGGGTAGGAATTTTTGGAGCCGAACCCTGGTCTGAAAACATGCGCAGGGAAATTGAAGAAAAACTCAAAATTAAAGCCATTGATATATACGGATTGAGCGAAGTTGTTGGCCCTGGCGTATCATGCGAATGCGAATATCAGGTGGGCATGCACGTAAACGAAGACCACTTTATTCCCGAAATTATCAATCCCGATACCCTGGAACCAGTTGCACCGGGCGAAATTGGCGAACTTGTTTTTTCAACCATAACCAAAGAAGGTATTCCCTTGTTGCGTTACCGCACCCGTGACCTCACCCGGCTTATTTACGACAAATGTGCCTGTGGTCGCACCTTGGTTCGCATGGAAAAATGCAAGGGCCGTAGCGACGATATGCTCATTATACGTGGTGTGAACGTGTTCCCGTCACAAATTGAAAGCGTACTGCTCGATATGAGCGAAACTGAACCGCACTATTTATTAATAATTGAGCGCGTTGGAACACTCGATACACTAAAAGTACAAGTCGAAGTTCAGGAACAATTCTTCTCCGACGAAATAAAGGAGTTGCAAAACCTGACCAAAAAAATAAAGCACAAACTCGAAAGCACACTTGGCATTTCGGTTACCGTTCAGTTGGTTGAACCAAAAACCATTGAACGCTCGGCAGGTAAAGCACAACGGGTTATCGACAATCGGAACATTTAATTCCAATTAGCTTTTATTAAACATTAAAATTGACCATTAATAAAATATAAACCATAAAAACGAGCTACTATGATTATAAAGCAACTTTCGGTATTCCTCGAGAATAAATCGGGACGTTTAAGCGAAGTTTCGACCCTTTTGGGCGAAGCAGGAATCAATATGTCGGCTTTTAGTATTGCCGACACCAGCGACTTTGGAATTTTACGGGTTATTGTTTCAGACCCAGAAAAGGCCTTGGTCATTTTGCGCAACAATAATTTTTCGGTTAGTCTTACCGAAGTAATTTGCCTTATTTGCCCTAACGAACCCGGTGCATTGGCCCGTGCGCTTACCGTTTTGAAAGATGGTGGTGCGCAAATTGAATACATGTACGCCTTTTCATTCAATCAATCGGCGAATATTATAATTCGTCCGGCGAATATTCAAAAATGCATCAATATTCTCAAGGAAAATGAGCTAGACCTATTAAAATCTAGCGATATGTATAAGATTTAACTAATTAGATATGCCCTAAATGTTAACAATAGAATCAATTGTAGGGTATTTTGTGGGCTGCTAAAAAGTTTTTTATTATTTTTCGACCTGGAAATTAAACGATAACAGAACTGGAAAGTTGTTATTAAATATTGATTACAGTTTAAAGCGGATTGGTTATGAATAGGATAAATGGCTTTTTGTTTTTTGCTTTTTTAACCTAAGTTTCTCCGGGAGGATTGATAATCAGAAAAATATATCTATACCCGGGGCTTTGTTCCGGGTATTTTTGTAAAAAATGTATGATGAAGAAAACAAACCATCAAAAAAAAGGGAAAATGAAAAAAGTAGCCATTCAAGGCATAGTGGGGTCGTTCCACGAAGATGCAGCTCAAAAATATTTTGCCAATTCTGAGGAAATTGAAATTATCGAATGTCGCACTTTTCGAAAAGTATGTCAATTGGTCGACCACGACGAAGTTGATATTGCTGTAATGGCCATCGAAAATGCCATAGCCGGTAGTTTGCTCGAAAACTATGGCCTTATGCGCGATTTCCACCTTAAAATTATTGGCGAAATTTACATTCACATACAAATGAACCTGATGGCTTTACCTGGCGTGAAGAAAGAAGACATTACCGAAATCCATTCTCATCCCATTGCCATAAAACAATGCGCCGAATACATCGACGGTACTTTTGGCGAAATTTCGCTCGACGATAATTTCGATACTGCTGGTGCAGCAAAGAACATTCTCAAAAATAAGCTAACTCATGTTGCCGCAATTGGGAACGAACGTTCAGCACGGCTTTATGGTCTCGAAATTCTTGATAAAAACATTGAAACCAATAAACGTAATTACACCCGTTTCCTCATTCTGTCGAAACAGGGTGCAGCCAATGCCGATGCCAATAAAGCGTCGATATGTTTCGAAGTGGGTCACTTTTATGGAGCCTTGGCCAGGGTGTTGAATATTTTTGCCGAAAACGAAATTAACCTCACCAAAATACAATCGGTGCCCATTATTGGTAAACCTCAAGAGTATTCGTTTCATGTTGATATTGAATGGGAAAATACCGAAAATTACGAGCAGGCCATACACAAAGTTTTAAAAAGTGTAAGCAGTCTTACAATTTTGGGAGAATACGTTCGCGGTGAACGAAAAATTTATGAAGCGTAGTCATAGTAAGGTCACTGACTGCTATCATATTTTATTAATATTGAATTATTTAATTTTGAACCATTTATAAAAAAGTAATGCAAAATACACCTATCAATGCCGATATCGTTAAAGCTAAACTCAACGATTTGAATATTACCGACATGGATAAAGCTTCTATCCGCGAGGTGGTTGAAGTTGTCAATAAAATTGAGGCTGAATGCGGTCAAAAATTTATACGGATGGAAATGGGTGTACCGGGTTTACCTCCTGCAGCAATAGGTGTAGCAGCCGAAATTGAAGCACTTAAAAAAGGAGTTGCCTCAATTTATCCCAATATAAATGGCATTCCCGAGCTAAAAACCGAAATGGCAAAATTTGTGAAAAATTTCATGAATATTGACGTTAAACCTGAACACTGCGTGCCCACAACCGGATCAATGCAGGGCACTTATGCTTTGTTTCAAGTGGTGTCACACTATAGCGAGGGCAAAGACACAGCGCTGTTTATCGATCCAGGTTTTCCGGTACAAAAACAGCAATTTACGGTCATGGGCGAAAAGTTTGAATCCTTTGATGTGTATAATTTTCGTGGTGAAAAATTACGCGAAAAACTCGAAAGCTATTTAATAAACGGCAACATCAATTCAATTATATATTCAAACCCCAATAACCCAACTTGGGTTTGCTTAACCAACGAAGAATTAAAAATTATTGGCGATTTGGCCAACCAATACGATGTAGTGGTAATGGAAGACCTGGCCTATTTAGGCATGGATTTTCGTGAAGACCTGTCACAACCGGGTCAAGCACCCTACCAAGTATCGGTTGCAAATTACACCAACAATTACGTATTATTTATTTCGGCCTCAAAAATATTCTCGTATGCCGGGCAGCGTGTTGCCATGGTGGTAATGTCTGATAAAATTTTCAATAGCAATTCACCAACAATTGAAGCACGCTTCAAAATAAAAGGGTTTGGTAATGCGGTAATTTATCGGGTATTGTACGCAATGACATCGGGCGTGGCCCATTCGGTTCAATATGGCATGGCTGCCATGCTTAAAGCCGCCAATTTGGGGCAATACAATTTTATAGCCGATGTAAAATCTTATGCCGATAAAGCCAAAGTAATGAAAGAACTTTTCTTATCGAATGGCTTTGAAATATTGTACGATAAAGATGTTGATCAGCTCATTAGCGATGGGTTTTATTTCACCATTTGCTATCCAGGCATGAAAGCCGGAAAGCTTTTACACGAACTTATGTTTTACGGCATAAGCGCCATTACCTTACAAAGCACAGGAAGCACCATGGAAGGGCTAAGAGCTTGTGTTTCGGCCGTTCATCCAAGTCAATTCGACGACTTGAAAAAACGCCTCGAACAATTCCAACGTGACCATCAAAATATATAAGTTGAATCCATTTGAAAAACATAATTCATAAATAAAAAATATAGTTATGGCTAAAGTTAGAGGAGCAGTAGTAGTTGAAACAGAAGTTTGTAAAGGTTGCAATCTTTGTGTTGTTGCTTGCCCACAAGAGGTGCTTAGTCTTCATAAAGAAGTAAACAGCAAAGGCTATCATTTTTCGTACATGGCTAACCCCGAGGCTTGTACCGGTTGCACCAATTGTGCAATGGTATGCCCCGATAGCTGCATTACCGTGTACCGAGTTAAAGCTGTAAAAACTGCTTAATTGCATTCAAAATAAAAATTCAGAAAAAATTAGAATAGAATGGGAGATATCAGATTAATGAAGGGCAACGAAGTAATTGCCGAAGCCGCTATACGTTGTGGCTGCGACGGTTACTATGGTTACCCGATTACCCCACAATCGGAAGTTATGGAGACACTGATGGATCGTCGTCCATGGGAAGAATCCGGTATGGTGGTGCTTCAGGCCGAAAGTGAAGTTGCTTCAATCAATATGGTTTATGGGGGAGCTTCGGCTGGGAAAAGAGTAATGACCTCGTCATCGAGTCCCGGTATCAGCCTTATGTCCGAAGGCATTTCGTACATTGCAGGTGCCGAATTACCAGCACTTATTGTAAACGTACAACGTGGTGGCCCTGGGTTAGGAACCATCCAACCATCTCAAGCCGATTATTTTCAAGCAACCAAAGGTGGTGCCCACGGCGATTTCAAATTAATAGTATTAGCCCCTGCATCGGTTCAAGAAATGAACGATTTTGTAGATCTTGGCTTCGAATTGGCATTCAAATACCGTAACCCCGCACTTATTTTAACCGATGGCGTAATTGGCCAAATGATGGAAAAAGTTGAATTGAGCGAATATAAACCCCGCCTTACCAACCAACAAGTTGAAGAAAGATATGGCGACTGGGCAATAACCGGTAAAAAACACAATCGCGAAAGGCACATTATCACCTCGCTTGAGTTGGTATCGGAACAACAAGAAATACACAACCAAAAACTACAGGCCAAATACCGTGCTATCGAAGAAAACGAAGTTCGTTATGAATTAATTAATTGCGACGACGCTGAATACTTTCTGGTTGCATTTGGTGTATCGGCACGTATTTCGCAAAAAGCAGTTCAGGAGTTGAGGGCAAAAGGCATTAAAGCAGGACTCATTCGTCCCATTACCTTATTTCCTTTCCCCACCAAAATAATTCAAAAATTATGTGCACAAGCCAAAGGATTCCTTTCGGTTGAAATGAATGCTGGCCAAATGGTTGAAGACATTCGCCTGGCGGTTAATGGCAAAGTGTCTGTTGAGCATTTTGGACGCATGGGCGGTATTATTGCCAACCCATCGGAAGTTGTTGATGCTGTTAAATCAAAACTTATTGGAGGATAAATTATGGAAGAGACTTTGAAACTTGAAACAATTATACAACCTGAAAATAAGGTTTACGGTAAATCAAAGGTGTTAACCGACATCCCAATGCACTATTGTTACGGCTGTAGTCATGGAGTGGTTCACAAACTAATTGCCGAAGTAATCGAAGAAATGAACATTCAGGATCAAGTGGTTGGCGTATCGCCGGTGGGTTGTTCAGTACTGGCATACAACTACCTGCACATTGACTGGATGCAAGCTGCGCACGGAAGAGCACCCGCTGTTGCCACCGGTTATAAAAGGGTGAACCCCGAGAAGTACGTGTTTACCTATCAGGGCGACGGCGACTTGGCCGCAATTGGAACAGGCGAAACTATGCACGCTGTAAACCGTGGCGAAAACATTGTTATTATTTTCATTAATAATGCCATTTATGGAATGACTGGCGGACAAATGGCGCCTACAACCATGCTCGGACAAAAAACCGCAACTACTCCGTATGGCCGCGATGTGGATTTGAATGGCTATCCGCTTAAAATTACCGAACTTTTGGCACAACTGCCAGGAGCAGCTTATGTAACCCGTCAAAGTGTACATACACCGGGCAACGTGCGTAAATGCAAAAGAGCCATCCGAAAAGCTTTTGAAAATTCGGCTAAAAACATCGGCACCTCCTTTGTCGAAGTGGTTTCAACTTGCAACTCGGGTTGGAAAATCGATCCTGTTGAATCTAATATTTGGATGGAAGAAAACATGTTTCCGTTTTATCCACTGGGCGACATGAAAGATGGCGAACGCGATACCGTAGATCAATACCTTGTTAAAAAATTAAAAAAGTAAGCATTATGACAGAAGAAATAATTATAGCAGGTTTTGGCGGACAAGGCGTTCTGTCGATGGGCAAAATATTAGCTTATTCGGGCATCATGCAAGATCAAGAAGTTTCGTGGTTTCCGTCGTACGGTCCCGAAATGCGCGGAGGAACAGCCAATGTTACCGTTATTTTAAGCGATGAACGCATATCGTCGCCAGTGCTCAATCAGTTCGATACAGCCATTATACTTAACCAACAATCGCTCGATAAATTCGAAAGTAAAGTTAAGCCAGGCGGCACATTATTGTACGATCCCAACGGAGTTATTAAGCCACCAACTCGCACCGATCTCAAAATTTTCAAAATAGATGCAACACGTATAGCTGCTGAAAAAGGCCAACCCAAAATTTACAATATGATTGTTTTGGGTGCATTTTTGAAAGCAAAGCCCATAGTAAAAATCGAAAACGTGAAACGAGGTCTGGAGAAATCATTACCCGAAAGGCACCATAAGCTCATTCCAATGAATATCGCTGCTTTGGTTTTAGGCGAAAACGAATTGATTGAAGTTAAATAATCAGGTTTGTTGATGAATTTTTCCCAAAAACAAATCCAAATATCAGTAAGTTAAGAGCTTCACCATTAAGCTTCCTTTTAATTCGCAATAATGAAAAAAGCACATTAATATATTGAAACATAACATAAAAAGACTGTATTTTTAATACGGTCTTTTTTTTACTCTTTTGGCTAAATAAATGGCTATTCGCTAGCTGTGTATTATCTTCGCCCAATGAAACCTCTAATTCATCGCTATAAACAACTCGAAAACGAGATGACTTTTGCCACTTCGCGGAGCAGTGGCCCGGGCGGTCAAAATGTAAACAAGGTAAATTCCAAGGTCGAATTGCGCTTTAATGTTCAGCAGTCTAATAGCTTAACCGATATGGAGAAACAACATATTATTGTGCGCTGTAAAAACCGCATTAATAACGATGGCGAAATAATTGTAACTGCTCAAGTTGAACGTTCACAACTTCAAAATAAAGAACAAGCCTTGAAAAAGTTTTTTATGCTTATAGAGGCGGCCCTAAAGCCAGTTAAAAAGCGTAAACCCACAAAGCCTAGCCGTTCATCCATCGAAAAAAGGTTGAAGAATAAAAAGTTGAAAAGTGAAATAAAAAGCTCAAGGGGTAGATTGTTTTAACAAATTTTTATTACTGATATTCAGCAACAAACAAATTCATTGAAAGCCCATTATTCATAATACAATTTGAAAAAATTAAGAATCCCGAAATACTTATTTTATTTCCAGTTCATCTTATAGTTATAATTCTTGGATTTTTTTGGTTCGCATGGCAGTCAAAATACTAACATACAGCAACCTAAGATGCACGACAGGCTACACAACTTTGTGAACAAAAAATATGTTTCAGAATACTTTGAGATGATTCAAAAATAAACGGTCAACTTTTATGAAAAATTAACAATTTTTATGAATTGCTTAACGTTAAGTAAATGCTATTGGAGTGATTTTAGTCGCATTCTACCTCTTGAGGCTTTATGCGAACAATCTCACCATTCTGCGAAATAATCAAATCGAGGTTGCGTTCTTTCTTGCTCTGAATTAACCTCTTATACGAGAGATTTAGGCCTTCCAGCACTTTCTCTTTAATATCGTTTTCCCTTTCAAGCACCTTCATGTGTTTTAAGAATTTGCTCAAAGATAGAATTATTTTTAACTATTACATCATGGCCAATATGTCCTTCAGCAACTAAACTGGCTTTTATCCCCGAGTTATCTAAAATCATCCAATAATCGCTTATTGGAATGTAACGCTCAAAAAGATTAACTATCCCTGCGGTGTACCTTCGTTTTATAACGTGAGGAGGTACATCGTGCCCCCCTTCGAGCACCCTACTTTTAACCCTTTCAACAGCCAAATCGACCGAGGTGAGCCAGAAGTAAAGCAAAGTAACATAATAACCAGCCTCTTTTGCACGAGCAAGCATGTTGACAAAGCTTTTGGGCGAAAGGGTGGTTTCAAATGCAAAATCAACACCCTGACTAATCAGTTTTTCCATTTTTAACAGCATTAAACGACCTGCTTCAATAGCCGCTTTGTCGGGGTTAAATGGCGAAAGACCTTTGGCAATTTCGTCAACATTAACAAACTCTTGGCATTGTAACATTTCGGGTAAAATGTTATACGAGGCAGTTGTTTTTCCCGCGCCATTGCATCCTGCTATTACGTACAAATTAGCCATTCAATATTTTTGATTTCGAATAAATTAAGGAAGCCTGTTTAATATTACTTTTTCAATTGCATTTACAATCTCGGACGAAACAGCCAAACGTCCATTTACAATACTTGTAGTGGTTACAATGCCTTTCAGACAAAGTTTTTCGTCGGGAAGTCGGTAAATATCTTGATGGAAAATGTATTTAACCCCTTGGTTCTCAATCCAGAGCCTCGAAACAAAAGTATCGCCACTTTTTAATGGTACTTTGTACGCTAAATCGACACGAGCCACTACGGCAATTACGTCTCTGCGGTATAAATCGGCAAAATCGAGACCAATGCTCAACATGAACTGGTGGCGTGTGTGCTCAAGATAGTTTTGATAAACTGAATTATTCACAATACTTTGCAGGTCGCATTCGTAATCGCGCACTTTAAATTCAAATTCAAAATCGTATTTATTTTTATTCATTCCATATATATATTTCAAAACCGAAAAATGCAAATGATTACCCAAATTACCAAACTCGGATCTTCGATTTTATTGTTCATACAGTTGTACTATTTTGTCAATTTTCCCCGACAGCTCTACAATACTGATATTCCGGGATTCTCGAATATACTCTTTTCCTTCGACCAACAGCAACAATACCGGTACGGTAAAAATATTGAATCGGGCACTCAATAAGGGGTTCTGTGCGGTTTTAATTTCGATGTATTTCACCGATGGGAACGACTGTTCAATCAACATTTCAATTTTTGGCTTTAACGAATTGCACACACTGCAGTTCTCACCCGAAAAATAAGCCAATACCAAAGGCGTGTCCTTTATTATTTGCTCAAATTGCTCTATGCTCGAAATTTGATTCATTTTTTATTATTTTATCAATCATTATTTATTTCATGCCAAATATAACAGATCGTTATATTAATAGATATTAGTATTGAGACAAAATGTAAAACATTAATATTCAGTCATTTCCATAATCATATAAATAACACATAAAACACTATGCATTAAGTACTTATAAAAACATAAAGACTGACATAAGAATAGTAGCTAACTTTGCAGCACTTCCCTGTCGAGTTACAAAGAAGTTGGAGCGGGCTACAAACCTTCAATTCACAACTGTTTCAGCTATTATTTTTATACATTATCGCCTGGCATTTCTTTTAATTCATAATTTGTGCTTCGACCACCGCTTGCTTCTTTTTGTAAAATATTCTTTCGTATCAAATCTTGAATATCCCGAAGCGCTGTATCTTGTGAGCATTTATTAATCTTTCCCCATTTCGAGCTTGTTAACTTTCCGTCAAATCCATCAAGAAGTCTGTTAATTACTTTTTGCTGTCGGTCATTGAGAATTGTGGTGGAGTGTAATTTCCAAAAATCAGCTTTAGTGAGTATTTTCGATAAAGTTTCTTCTGTGGAATTAATAGCATTTATTAAACATTGCAAAAACCATAAAATCCATTCAGTAATTTCCGAGTTTCCATTTTGAGTTTTTTCAAGTTTTTCATAATACTGTTTCCTTTCAATTCTAATTTGAGCCGAAAAACTATAAAACCGCCTAATACTTTTATCTGAACGCGCCAACATCATATCTGTAATTGCTCTTGATATTCGTCCGTTACCATCGTCGAATGGATGTATGGTCACAAACCATAAATGTGCAATGGCTGCTTTAAGAACCAAATCTATTTCATGCTCATTTTCAAACCATTTCAGGAATTTCTCCATCTCAGGTTCTATTCTTTCCGAACTTGGAGCTTGATAGTGAACTTTTTCTTTCCTAATTGGTCCAGACACAACTTGCATTGGACCAGTTGTGTCGTTTCGCCAGCCAGCAACGGTAATTTTATAAAGGTTACTCCAGCCTGAAGGGAACAGTGCTGCATGCCAACCAAACAATCTATCTTTTGATAATGCTAAGTCATTTCGTTGAGTCGCATCAAGCATCATTTCAACTATCCCCTCCACATGACGTTCCGATTCTACTGCACCTGCAATGTCAATTCCTAGTCGCCGAGCAATTGATGAACGTACTTGTTCTATTTCTAAAAACTCGCCTTCAATTTCAGATGATTTTATAACATCCAAGGTCAGCGTGTTTAAGACAGCTTCATTTTGTAAATCAAACCCTAGTGATTCCATTTTCCCAAGAAGTCTGCCTTGTTGATTCCTAGCTTCGCCCAGCATTAGCATCACTTTCTTATTGTCCCAAGTGAAGTTCGTCCAGTTTTCATTTTCGTGTATATACATCGTCATTCACCGCAATTTATGCGACAAATATACATCTTATTCGCCGCAAACAGCATTTTCTCCGCAAAACATGCTTTGATTATCACGTTTTAACTCCGCACTGCTGTTTTTCATGCTTGGCAGTAACAATAGTTCGTTATATTTTTATAACCAGTTAATTACTACCAAATTGAAATA
>DATERL010000175.1:0-34579 GCA_035271585.1 Prolixibacteraceae bacterium | reverse complement strand
GTCAAAGACCACAGTAAAAATACAATTTGAAAGCAATTCACAACCCAAACCCAATTGAAACATATTTCATTCTCAGTTGTCAAAGACCACAGTAAAAATACAATTTGAAAGCAATTCACAACAAACGGGCTTTCATCTATCCACATTGATACGTTGTCAAAGACCACAGTAAAAATACAATTTGAAAGCAATTCACAACACAACTTAATCACTCTAAAAAAAGGCAAGGTTGTCAAAGACCACAGTAAAAATACAATTTGAAAGCAATTCACAACACATCAAAAACAAAAACTAAAAGCCCCCGGGTTGTCAAAGACCACAGTAAAAATACAATTTGAAAGCAATTCACAACACAATGGATAATGTTATAAAAGAAAACATGTTGTCAAAGACCACAGTAAAAATACAATTTGAAAGCAATTCACAACGCAACCTAAAACGTAAACGCCTACAGCACTGTTGTCAAAGACCACAGTAAAAATACAATTTGAAAGCAATTCACAACCAGGAGTAGAGGGCGACTTTTCTGAAGAAAGTTGTCAAAGACCACAGTAAAAATACAATTTGAAAGCAATTCACAACAAAGAGAAGATCACTACTAGAACGATAGCTGTTGTCAAAGACCACAGTAAAAATACAATTTGAAAGCAATTCACAACACATATTTAGATAATAAATTTATTGATGATGTTGTCAAAGACCACAGTAAAAATACAATTTGAAAGCAATTCACAACAGTTGCCATGCCGGTATTATTAAGCTACAGTTGTCAAAGACCACAGTAAAAATACAATTTGAAAGCAATTCACAACATAAAAGGAAAAATTAATTTAAGTCAGTTTGTTGTCAAAGACCACAGTAAAAATACAATTTGAAAGCAATTCACAACGGACGTGTTTAGAGCGAAATTTAAGTACGGTTGTCAAAGACCACAGTAAAAATACAATTTGAAAGCAATTCACAACTATAATTTTGTGGTTGACACTTTTAATATGGTTGTCAAAGACCACAGTAAAAATACAATTTGAAAGCAATTCACAACAAAAAACAAACATTGTATGCTCCTGGCGATGTTGTCAAAGACCACAGTAAAAATACAATTTGAAAGCAATTCACAACACATAAGGGTAAATACATTCGATTAGTAAGGGTTGTCAAAGACCACAGTAAAAATACAATTTGAAAGCAATTCACAACGTATTAATTATAGCGTATGTTATGGTTTCGGTTGTCAAAGACCACAGTAAAAATACAATTTGAAAGCAATTCACAACTTCCCAGGCATTAAATTTTCAGTGCGAAAGTTGTCAAAGACCACAGTAAAAATACAATTTGAAAGCAATTCACAACTCAGTAAAAGTTTTAGAACCGCACAACAACGTTGTCAAAGACCACAGTAAAAATACAATTTGAAAGCAATTCACAACTTCGATGCCTCCGCCTTTTAAATTTTCATCGTTGTCAAAGACCACAGTAAAAATACAATTTGAAAGCAATTCACAACCAGTACTGCCCCGGAAGATTATGTTTTTCTGTTGTCAAAGACCACAGTAAAAATACAATTTGAAAGCAATTCACAACTGTTTACGCGGCAAACAATACATGAGCGTGTTGTCAAAGACCACAGTAAAAATACAATTTGAAAGCAATTCACAACATAGCAAAATTAACTGACCTTAGTGACATAGTTGTCAAAGACCACAGTAAAAATACAATTTGAAAGCAATTCACAACGAAAAAGAAGCAGCCGAGAAAAGAAAGGAAGTTGTCAAAGACCACAGTAAAAATACAATTTGAAAGCAATTCACAACGTATTTTATTGAATGTTAAACTTTTAAAAGTTGTCAAAGACCACAGTAAAAATACAATTTGAAAGCAATTCACAACCATCTCAATACTATTTGGGCAAAGCGTCAAGTTGTCAAAGACCACAGTAAAAATACAATTTGGAAGCAATTCACAACGGTGTTGGAACGAGCATTGCGTTTTGTTTGTTGTCAAAGACCACAGTAAAAATACAATTTGAAAGCAATTCACAACCATTGTTCGTCTGTTTTACTCATTTTCGGTGTTGTCAAAGACCACAGTAAAAATACAATTTGAAAGCAATTCACAACAGCACACAAAAATCATTATACACTGTACGGTTGTCAAAGACCACAGTAAAAATACAATTTGAAAGCAATTCACAACACCTTCCAACACAGAATTAAGAGCTAAATGGTTGTCAAAGACCACAGTAAAAATACAATTTGAAAGCAATTCACAACCCTAAACGCCAACAAAAAACACCAAAATAAAAAACATAATATTTTGGACAACTTTTGAAAATTAATTGATGTTCCTTTGATTTTAGCGGATTCGCCTAAAAAGTTGAAACCGCTTCGGAATTTTTTGTTATATTTAAGAAGTAAAAAAAATAATAATAACCAATAACTTAAATTATGGCATCAATAGTTGACATTGAGGGCATTGGCCCTGTATTTAAAGAAAAACTTGAGAAAGCAGGAATTATAACGGTAGAAGGACTGCTCAAAGAAGGCGCTTCCAAAAAAGGAAGAAGCACTATTGCTGAGGCTTCTGGTATTGATGAATCAAAAATTCTGGTATGGGTAAATATGGCCGACCTTTTTAGAATTAAAGGGGTTGCAAGCCAATTTTCCGAATTGCTTAAAGCTTCGGGCGTGGATACAGTAAAAGAACTCCGCACCCGCAATGCTGCAAACCTCCATGCTAAGCTCGAAGAAGTAAACCTGGAAAAAAAACTCACTCGCGTGGTTCCATCAATGGATCAAGTTGCCGGTTTTATTGAACAAGCAAAAGAGCTTGTCCCAATGGTAACCTATTAACACAGAAAATAATCAAAGAAAATTCGGGTTATCGGATTTTCTTTGATTATAATAACTCATCTCCATACAAATCAAAAACTTACACCACTACAAACTTAAAAACAAAAAATCTTCTCCGGAATTCCCCAAAGAAGACGTACAAACTGCTTTTATTACCAATTTCCAAGACCATAATGCTCGATTGCATGCCCTAATTGCTTATGCCAAGCGTAGTGTGTTTCATTATTATATTATCCGAGAGCAACATCCAATACCATCATCGTAGCAAAACCTATCATTGCACCAATTGTCGATAAATCGGTCTCGTGACCAGACTGTGATTCAGGGATTAATTCTTCTACCACCACAAAAATCATAGCACCAGCTGCAAATGACAAGGCATAGGGCAATATAGGAGTAATTGTGATGACCAAATAAGCTCCAATTACACCTGCTATGGGTTCAACAATACCAGAAAGTTGTCCGTAATTAAATGCTCTCCATCTCGACAATCCTTCTCTACGAAGCGGTATCGATACAGCAGCTCCTTCGGGGAAATTTTGCAATCCAATTCCAATGGCTAATGCGATAGCTCCAGAGAGCACCCCCACGTCGGGATTATTGGCTAAAGCACCAAAAGCAACGCCAACAGCTAATCCTTCAGGTATATTGTGCAATGTTATGGCCAAAACCAAGAGAATACTTCTTTGCCACGATGTCTTTATTCCTTCTGCTTTATCGGTTGATAAACCCATATGCAAGTGAGGTAATATCTTATCGATAATTAGCAAAAATGCGCCACCCGCCAAAAATCCAATTACAGCAGGAATCCATGCTATTGTACCACTATCTTCTGCCATCTCAATGGCGGGTTTAAGCAATGACCAAAAACTCGCAGCAATCATTACACCGGCTGCAAACCCAAGCATTGAATTGAGCACCTTTTGGTTAATTGTTTTGAAAAAGAAAACCATTGATGAGCCTATTGCTGTTACAAACCAAGTAAATAAGGTGGCTAATAATGCTAACATTACCGGATTATACTGTAATAACTCTTCCATTATTTCATCAATTAAATAATTAATCTTTCAACAATAAATTTAACTTTTTGTTTACTATTTTTTAAGTGAATATACCTCTGCATGCACTGAGTACTAAGATTAGCAGCATAAAATCGCAAAAGTTTTTTTTTAGGGCTGGGAACCTATCCCAGTCAAAAACTTTAATACCAAGTTGAATATTAAAAAGCTGACTTCCCTCGCCATTGCAATAAATGAAGTAAGCAGCAGTATTCCAATTCTTAGGTAGTCACCATCAACTGTCAAGTTTGGCAGTCGGATTTTTTTTGTTCATTAAGATATAAATGATAGGCAAAATACCAATTGTATTAAAAATGGCAATGCAGATAAACCAAGCAAGATGATTGTTACGTCCTGCTTTCCACATAGCAATTACTTTCCACGTTGCCTCCCAAAAAATCAGAATAATTAAAATTGGGATTACCCAAATAAATGTTTCCGGTAAATTCAACAAACTTTCCATCGTGTTTAATTTACATTAGTTCGTTATAATTTTATAAGTAATTAACGTACAGCACCTTACAAACCACTCAGATATCTGGTTAAACAACTGAATACTAGCGTTCTATATTCTGTCTCAATACTAATATCTAATCCCAATCCGTCAGCTGACGGATCGGGACTAACGATCTATTGATTTAGATATTCATGATTAATTGTTTTGTTTCAAAAGTTCATAATTACGAAGTACGCATCGGTCAGCCTAAATAAAAATAATTATTATTTTCTGAACCAAAAATAGCGACCAATTTTTATCTATAAAGCAACTATCACTAAGTTCGGTAAAAGTAAAATTAGCCCTTACGTAGGTTTAATTATAAACCCTCAGTTTGTTGTTCAAAATAGCAACTTTGTACATTTTTAACGATGCTGCGGCTTCGCCTTTGTAGGGATAGCCTCCGTAGAGGTAATATTCGGAACCACAGCAGGGGCATATTGCCATAACGCCGTTCCCTCTGTTCTCAACACTGCAAGTATCACTCAGTTCGAAGGTGCAGGCGGCATCGTATGCATAATAGATCGATGCCGTTGGGGTAATTGGGTCATAGGTTTCGCAAAAAACAATAACCCCCGCATAGCCCTCGTTAGGAAATTTCTCCGAATAACCTGTAGTGCATAATTCATTCTTGATATTTAAATCGAGGACAAAATCTACCATTACATAGGGAATGTAGTCATCATCGTGATTACATGCTGTTGTCGAAAAAATCAATAACAGCAAAAAAATAGAAATATACTGAATGTTGAACAATTGTGACTTCATTTTATTATCTTTAGACTTTGTAAACTTAAATATTTAAATTGAAACGATGGAAGACTTAATTCCTATAATCGTAATTTTATTGATTTCGCTTGTTGGTATTGCTACCCGCAAAAAGAAAAAAAATATATTGAATCAAGATATTGCTGAAAATCCAATTCAACATACCCAAGATGATGTTTTTAGTTGGTTCGAAAAACTGGCTGATACCGACGGCGAAACCCGCCAACACATTCCTAAGCCAGATTTAAAACCGCTTACTGAACCTGTACTTCAAGAGGTAAAGGCAGAAAAACGAAAAAGCATGGTTGAAGACAGGAATGAAGATGTGAACAATACAGCCTATAAAAAATACACAGGTTTTATTGTACCTCACGAAAAGCATACAATCAATAAAGAATCGCACCAACCGCTTGATCATAAGCCCTATAAGAGCTCACGAAATGAGCCAATCGAAATACTAAAACTATCAAAGAAACCAAGCAAAAAACATGCTCTGATGCAGGACTTTAGCCTGCATAAAGCAGTGGTTTATGCCGAAATATTAAATCGTAAATACCATTAAACAAATGTTTTAAACACGCCTCTTTTCATTTGCAAAAAAAGGTTGTTGTTGCAATTCAAAAAAAAGTTTTAAATTTGCATAAATATTGGGATTTCGACTCATGCAGTCGGGATTCTATTTTTTTTACCCATAACCCATTTATTTTTAGAGCTATGTCTAGAATTAATTACATGACTGCTGACGGCTTGAAAAAACTGAAGCAAGATTTAGATCATCTTATAAAAGTTGAGCGTCCTGCCATCTCATTACAAATTGGAGAGGCAATAGAAAAGGGTGATATCTCGGAGAATGCTGAGTACGATGCTGCCAAAGATGCTCAGGGCATGCTCGAGGCACGTATTTCTCAGTTGCAAGCAAAAGTTGCCACCGCACGAATAATTGACGAGTCGAAAATTGATACCTCATCGGTTCAAATAATGAACGTTGTAACAATCAAAAACAAAAAGAACAACTCGGTCATGAAATATACGATCGTTTCGGAACACGAGGCCGATTTGAAAGCCGGTAAAATCTCGATTGCTACCCCTATTGCCAGAGGTCTGCTCGGCAAAAAAGTAGGCGAAGTGGTTGATATTAAAGTACCATCGGGCGTTATTCCTTTTGAAGTAATCGATATCTCAATATAATACAATGTCTACTATTTTCACTAAAATTGTTAACAGAGAAATCACATCGTACAAAGTGGCCGAGAATGACTACTTCTACGCCTTTCTCGATATTTTCCCATTAGCAAAGGGACACACATTAGTAATTCCAAAAAAGGAGGTTGACTACCTCTTCGATTTGGACGATGAAACGTACATCGGACTGCAGGTTTTTACCAAAAAGGTAGCTCTTGCACTTAAAAAAGCAATTCCTTGTAAAAAAGTAGGTGTTGCTGTTTTAGGACTTGAAGTGCCTCACGCACACATTCACTTGGTCCCCTTACAAACAGAGCAGGACATTAATTTTGCCAATCCGAAAATGAAATTCTCGCCAGAGGAATTCGAGCAAATTCGAAAATCAATTTCTGATAACTTATAACGAAAAGCGGTTTTAAAAAACCGCTTTTTTTGTGCCATTTTCTAAATATTGTTAAACTGGTAGTTAAAAATTGTAATGTCGGGCTGAGTAAGCTATAAATCAGTTAAATTTATCGCATAATTTATGAGAAACAAATTCCTGATTATATCGATCCTTTTACTGATGGCTGCTCCTGCATTTTCGCAGATCGACCTTTACGTGGTATACATAAGAGGAATAGTTACCGAAATTGAAACAGGCGAACCTATTCCCTACGCCCACGTAATTAACGCTAACTCGCACTCGGGAACCACCACCAATTCAAATGGTTTTTTCTCAATCCGCATGACAACCGAAGACACTCTGGTTATTAGAGCGGTGGGCTATGTCGATTTTCAGTTTTATGTTGACCATTTTCCGCCCAAGGAACAATACGACATTAAGATGAAACCAATTAGGTTCCTCATCGACGAGGTAACCGTTACCGAAAAATTGAATATGCGCGACAGATTGGGCTTACCCGATGCCAAACCACTCGATATCCCAGTTGAATTAAGAGGAAGCGCCTTTAATGAAAAACCACCATGGTATGCAGCACTTTTAACGCCCATCTCGTTTGCACAATATCACACCAGCAAAGAGGAAAAACAAAAGCGCGAAGCAATAAAAAGCATAAAGAACAACAACGAATGGTTGCAGTTTTCCAAATATCATAACCTCGAAACCATTCATCGTTTAACAGGTTTATCGGAGACTAAAGCCGATAACTTCATGCTTTACTGCAACATCAATAACCGCCTACCCTATTTTGCCAGTCAAATGGAAATAGAATTCCAGATAATGGACTTCTTTTTCAAGTGGAAAAGAGAACAAGCGGCTAAAACTGAATTAAGCGAATAAATAAATTTTAAGCGTCAAGTTTTTCGCCGTACGCCAAGTCGCCCGCATCGCCCAAGCCGGGTATAATGTAAGCCATTTCGTTTAAACCGGGGTCAATGGCGCCAACCCACAAGGTGCAATGGTCGTCGGGCAGGTGCTTTACTACGTGATCTACGCCCTGCTGACTGGCAATAATAGCCACCAAATGCACATGGCGTGGCATTCCTTTCTGCAACAAACCATGATAACTAATTTCAAGCGATGAGCCGGTAGCCAACATCGGATCCGATAAAATCACCACTTTGTCGAGCAGCGATGGCGATGCCATGTATTCGAACTCAATAACGAACTCCTTTTTATCGACATATTTACGATAGGCTGAAATAAAAGCGTTGCCACTGCGGTCGAAATAGTTGAGCAAACCATGGTGTAGCGGTAGTCCTGCCCTCAAAATGGTAGCCAATATGGGCATGTTAACCGGCGTTTCAACCGTGGCTACTCCCAAGGGCGTAGTAACCTCGCGGCTCTGATATTCCAATTTCTTACTTATCTCGTAAGCGAATATTTCGCCCAAACGCTCAATGTTCCTTCTGAACCTTAACGGATCGGATTGAACATTTACATCGCGGATTTCAGCAATAAATTGGTTGAAAATAGTGTTCTGTTCGCTTAAATTAATTACTTGCATTGTTCTATTATTTATCTGGTTTTTTGCATTTATAAATCGATCAGGTGAAAACGGCATCACCATCGCCCATTTGAAATTCAGGATTTTCGATGGGGCTTTCAGTCAATAATTGTGTCGAAATGGCCGAATATTTTGGTAAGCGAACATGGTATATAAACTTTCTACATTGGTTCATAAGCGCTTCAACTAAAAAATGATGAAAAGTGGTGATGGTTGATAAACTAGGGTTTGTTTCTAACAGTTGAATAAAATAATTCGCAATAGAGACCGCAAAAGGGGCATCACAATAAACGTAAGGGAGTTTTAAAGCGCCATCCCTGATGGTATAATTCACCAATCCAACCAAGGCGCCGTTTTGATAAAACCGCAACCATTTCGATTCAAATTGTGGGGTGTAATACGAAAAAAAGTAACGTTGAGCAATTTCTTTATCGCGGTTGGGCGCAGTATTCAACCATGTATTTTGCTGAATCCAGTTAAAATCGGTCGAATATCTTTTGGCTATATTATTTTGATTAAACCCATCAATAAACCGATCGTCCAATTCGCCAAGTTCACTTATGGTTTCAACTTTCAGATCAGAATAAATTTTATTTTTTAGCATAAAATTGCGCACTGTAATTATGCTATTCAGCACTTGGTCAAAACAGTACAAGAGTCCTTTAATTTTGCCGAAAACTTTTTTCTTTGCCGGCAAAACCCTGTTAAGCGAAAAACGGTAGTAGCCCCTGAACCCAATTGTTGTAGTGGCTTTACAAAACCGCATCTGCTCAATCATTTTGGCCGTATGCGGGGTCATTTCCGAAAACAATACGTTTTTTTCCCAGTTGCTGATAAATAGAAAAAAAAGTTTCATCGAGACTTCGGCCGGCGTTCCAGGTTTTACCCACCAACATGAGTTCCATGCACATTTAATATTGTTTACCTTATCGGGCAAGGCACCAATATAACCGATAATTTTGTTCTGTTCGGAAAAAGCAATGGTTAGTACAACATCGGCTGGCGATGCCTTGGGGTTTTGAAATTGACTGTACGCTCGTATTGGAGTTATTGCAATTATATCGCTGGCAAGGTATTGCCCGGATTCGATATAACTTTTTAGTTCCGCAAGTGTATAGTTTTTGTATTCCACAATTGCTTATTTATGTTGATTTATTGCATTACAAATATCGCCTACGCTTTTCATTTCAAGAATTTCTAAAAAATCGAATTTGATTGAAAAATCATTTTCAATTTCAGTAATAATCATCATGTGTTGTAATGAATCCCAGCCTTTAACATCAGCCGAACTGGTATTAACTGTTATATCGAGCCGTGCTTGTTTTACATTTTTACGGATAATATCGGCTACTTTATTCAATGTTTCGTTGTTTTCCATATTTGCAAAGATAATTTCCCATTCAGAATTTGCCAATTTTCCAAAAAGTAGATATTTGACCTGAATTTTTAAAACCTAAATTTTCGTACATTTTTTGCCCGGCAAGCGATGCATGCAAAACAATTTCGCTAGCTCCCAGCACAAAACATTTTTCAATAATTGTCGAAACCAGAATCGAAGCCAAACCCTTGCGCTGGTGTTGCGGCAAAGTGGCGATAAAGTATAGCCCGGCCACGTTTCCATTAAAATAGGCCAAGGCGGCAGCTACCGGTTGTTTGTTCTGGTAACCCGTTAGTAAAATGAAGTGTTTCGATTCAATCCAATGATTAAACACACGGGGATGAATGATTTTATTTGGCAATAATGCCGCGTGCACCACGCTCCAAAAATCATCAACCAATTGCAGGGTGTTTGCCTCAACAATGTTCAGTGAATTTCCAGTACGACTGATGGCTTGGAAATTGCTTTCGTTTAGCCACATTCCTTCCCAACGGTTAACTTCGCGATATCCATATTGTTCGAGCAGGTTTGGTTGGGCTTCGTCGGGTACAATCAACCAAAATGGGGGCAGTTTATCTTGTTCAATAAGTTGTGTAATTTCATCGATATTGTTAAGCGAAGCCGGACCAACAATTACATGGGGCCAACCTTTACTGTTGGTAGAGAACCATTCGGTTCCGTTATTATCGCCATTACTTCCTTTAGCGGCAATAGCAGTTTCGCGATAAATTGCCTTAATATTTTCAATTATCGATGTTCTCATTTAAGCAAGTTAAATAGTTTTACCCTATCGGTTTTACCACTGATTAACAGCGGTATTTCTTTTAAGAAAAAAACCTGCGAAGGAATCATATATTCGGGGAGCGATTTTCGTAAATATTCGAATAACGCATCTTCCGAAATTTCTTCCGACTCGATAAAAAGCGCGATTCCATTGCTTATTTCATCATGTTGAATAGCTAAGGCCACCGATTTTTTACTTGAGAATTGGTAAGCATAATGCTCAATTTCGCCCAATTCAATACGGTGCCCATCAATCTGAACTTGAGAATCGATTCGGCCCAAAAACATGATATTACCATCGGGATAAATTATTGCCAAATCGCCTGTACGATAAAAGCGGTGAGTGGCTCCATCAAGTTTAAGGTTAAAAAACGAACTGTTGTTAAGCACATCATTTTGCCAATATCCTTTGGTAATTTGTGCTCCCGAAAGACAAAGCTCTCCTTTTGCACCTGCCGGCTGTTGATTCAGCTTTTGGTCGCATACAATGGCTTTGGTTCCCAAATATGTTTTTCCAATTGAAATAATCCCGTTTAATATTCTATTCTCTCCATTTCGAGTCCATTTATAAAACGTGCAATTTACAGTTGCTTCTGTGGGGCCATAAACATTGTGAATTTCGGCGTTGGGAACACAGTTCCCCCATTTTTCGATCAATTTTGCGGGCAAGGCTTCGGCTCCAAAAAGCGAATAACGCAAATGAGGCAAATTGATTTGACTAAAATACTTTTGCAAATAAAAAATTGCCGAGGGGGTCATTTTTACCACCGAAATATGATGGTCTTGCAATGTTTTTATCATCATTAAAAACTTCATTCCGCCCGATGGAATGATGTAAACCGCAGCACCTAAAACAATTGGCCAAACATAACATTGAACCGATGCATCGAAAGTAAGTTCGTAAATATTCAAAAATCGATCCCTATGGTCAATTGCATAATGGCAGTTTTCAAGTGCTTCGAAATAAGCTTGCACATTATTTCGACTAATGCGTACCCCTTTGGGCAAACCGGTACTGCCACTGGTAAACAATAGGTAAAGGTCGGTATCGAGGTCGGTTTCTGAAAAATGGGGTTTTAAATTACCACCATCAATATTGATGGTTGATATTGTTGTAGAATTTTCTATATCAAGTAGTTCTATCGAAGCGTCGAAAATAGTTTTGACACCGGTTTGCTCAATAATATAACGGTTGCGGTGCATTGGGTTGGCTGCACTAAGGGGAACCGATGTTTTACCCGAAAGCCACAAGGCAAAAATTGCAGCGTAAGTGTCAATGTGATTACGGCTTACAACGGCAAAATATTGTTGATTATCGTACTCGCTTATTCGTTTTTGAATTGGTGCAATTCGACAGCCTAAATCCTGATAAGTGTAAACCTGCCCCTCGATGTGAAAAGCAGTGGCGTTGGCAAATTTGTCAAGGTTATTAAAAAGCTGTTTCAGAAAGTATTGCATATTCTTCAGCGAATTACGGTATTCTTGTTTATCAACGAACGAACAAAGTAATAGAAATATTCAAAATGAACACTTTTTTTGATGGACCAATTTCCCGAACGTTCAGCAGGGATTCGTTGAAAGTGATTTTTTGCCATATCGTACTTTAAGCCTGCTGTTCCAAAAGTCACATCAACCAAACCGCTTGCTGCAATTTTATTGAAGAACGAAAGCGAAAGTCCATCATCGGTAAATGGGAACGAAAACGCCCTGATTACCGGATTAAAATGTTCGATTACCCATTGCATACTTTCAGTAACTTGCCTCAATTGCTCTTCTTCATTCAATAGCCACATTTCGGGGTGGTTCATGCTGTGGGCACCAATCGTAAACCCATCGTTATACAACGATTGTAATTGTTCGAAAGTTAGGTAAGGCTTGTATTTAGAAAAATCGATTTGATGTTGTTTGGCTAATTGATCAAGCTCATCGCTATGGTGCAAATGATATCGTTTTCCTCCAGAACTCACAATGCCTTTGTTTTCGAGAATGGCGCGCTTAAAACGATGGAAAAGTGCCTTATTGTCGATAAACCCAGGGCTCACGAAAAAAGTAGCCGGTATTCCTTTTCGTTTAAGAATAGGAGCAATAAGCGAATGGCATTCTTTCAGCCCATCGTCGAAACTTAAGTGCATTTTATTTTTAGCAGGCGCCTCGATTATTTCACGAAGATCGACTGCTTTGAAATGTTTAAGCAAATAATCGAGTTCTTTTTCAAAAACTTGCGGATTACGCACCACATAACTATTGATATAATCGGGCTTTTGGTCGCTTACAATATGATAAAAAGGAAGAAATGGCGGATGTTTTTTCCCAACCATCAACCAGCTAAGCGGAAAAAATTGTCCTTTAAGTGCTACAATATTTTTAAAGCTATTGTTCATTTATTTTTTAATCAAATTAAGAGGCCAAGGTAATCTGTTGTGCTTTATGTTTTGATAAGTTTCGGGATAAGCACCAAACCCAGCAAAAAAACGAGCAATTCCCTCAATATTAGATCCTTCAAAATCGAGTATAAATATTGAATTGGCATTCATTTCGATAAAATGGTCAACAATGGCAAACATAGCACGGGCTTTTTTACCTTCGTCGGTCGATATCGAATTGAGGTAAACAAAGCGATTTTGACTTTTTAGGAAAAATGCTGCTGCTATTAGCTCGTTACGTTGCGAATAAGCACCCAGTATTGTGGCTCGACCTGCAATCCTACTTTTATTCATTATTAATTGTAAAGCCTGCCGGTAAATGGGCTTAACCGTTTTTTGCCGGTTTGCAAGTTTTAAATTCATAAAGTCCGAAGGTGCAACGTGTTCCAATATGGTGCATTCGCGCTTGCTTTTTTTTGTGTAACGTGCCGTATGCGAATCGTATTTCGCTCTTATTTCGCTGAGCGGAAGGTTAAGGTTTAGAACGTAATTTTTTCTGACCTCGGTTTCGACCAAATGGGCAATTGATATATTTAAAGCGTTAAGTGAAATATTGAAGTATCGATATTTTTTTTTGAGGAGTTCGATAAATAGCGCTGTAATTGCGGGAGTTGCGGTTGGGAAAATACCTTGTTGTTGAGCATAAACAGGTTGACAGGCATAAGCGACACCCCATTTTTTTATTTCGTGCAGCGGCATTACATATTCATAGTCGCCATAAATTAAACCCTTCCAATTGTGAGCAACCATATCGAGGTACCAGCTTTCGGCATAAATACGACTATTGCTGGCATTGCCAACAACTTGATCCCAGCGATCAAAATCAATTTCGGTGTTATTATAAAGCTTCAGTTGTTTTTCCATCTCTAATACTGGCTGCTAAACGAGTCATATCGGTGTACACTTCGCGCCATCCTTCGGACTGTCCAAATTCGCCCAATGTTTCGTTGTGCCACAAACTTACAAATGTTCCTCCAACCTTGGCAGTTTCATTCATCAATTTTGTGATTTTCCTGACCGCTTCCTCTTTGCGCATGCTACGGTAATTGAGTAAAGTTACATCCATTACCTGAAACGGATATACCTTTAGCGAAGTTGTTTCGTTCTTCAATAAATCGAAAAAATAAAAGGGAGAGGCAATGCTAGCCCTGAATCCCGGATGATTTGGATACCCCATCGAGTAGTCAAACTCAATACCGTTTTCAATTAAATGCCGGTAGGTTTTGGGCATCGATAGTTTAAGAAAGTGTTGGCGACTTCGGATCACCTTTTTATTGGTTATTTTGTAAAGTTTTTCAATCTCGTTGCTTAAGTGCTCCGGTTTTTTATTTGAATGGTACGAAGGATGAACTCCAACTTCTCCCTTACTGGCCATTTCTAATACCAACGATCTGAAATGCGAATTTCGGTACGATACTGCCCGGTCGTACTTTCCTTTGTTCAAAAGCAAGAAAAAAGTAATGGGTTTAAAATGATATTGGCTTAATGTTGACAGCATAAAATCATAATTATTGTAGGGGTCCCTTTTGAGCTTGAATAACACTCTAAACCTTAAGCCAAGCGTATTCCATCGTCGATTTAAAAAATCTTTTATGGACGATAGAGCAAGCCTAGTAATACTTTTATGCTCAAATGCCCATGCGTTGTCAATATCGAAAGTAGGAATATAGGTGAATTTTGTTGGGGCTATTACTGTTCCTTCGTATTTATTTTGGAGTATTTCGGCCAACTTCAAAGCCCATATATTTACCAGCGGGAGTTCCAAAAAGTGCTGTTGCCCGGCCAAGCTATTTTTTGACATAAAGCGATAGTGCGAATCGCGTTTACTCGGCAGGTATTCTTCGTATCGGCTTACCAGATAAAAAGCTGCCGAAAAAACATCAAAAGGAATAAACGAATTATTAACTGGGAAAAAAGCTTTTTCCTCGTCCCAGTTCGTCATATCTATCTGCTGAGCAACCAGATGGGTTTCGTCAAGCAAGCCATAAGGTTCCAGCTTCAAACCCTCAATACCGTTGTTCGTTGAATAGTTTATTTTAATACCCTTCGCTTTATGAAAATCTTCGGGCAGGGTATAAAATTGAACACTACACTTCAAAATAACATGAAAAATTAAATTGAAAGCATATTCAATACGAGGAGTAAGCACCGGAGTAAAAACATTAATCATGGTAAGTTCAATATTTTTCCGAAATATATGAAAAATTAAAGCAAGCCATCGTCGGCAAAGCTCATAAACTTGCGATTAGCAATAATTAAATGGTCAAGCACTTTCATGTCGAGCAATAATGCAGCTTTTGATGCTTTCTGGGTAATGTCGATATCGGCTTTACTGGGGCTTAGGTTTCCGCTGGGATGGTTATGAACAAGGATAATCGAAGAGGCCAGTTTTTCTAAGGCTTTTTTCAAAATAATGCGTATGTCGATAACCGTTCCCGAAACGCCACCTTGACTAACACGTGCTTTGCCAATTACGTTATTGGCCCTGTCGAGGTAAATTACCCAAAACTCTTCGTGCTGTAATTCAATCAAATCGATTGACATGATTTTGAAAGCATCTTCGCTTGAGGTTATTTTCTGCAAATTGCTCGTACCTGCGAGTTGCCATCGTTTTCCAAGTTCCAATGCAGCCAATACGTTGATGGTTTTTGCTTCGCCCATTCCTTTATAACTCATCAAGCGGTCAACCGAAGCTTTACACAATTGATCAAGATCGTTTTTGAAATCGGAAAGAATTCGACGTGATAGTTCAACAGCGCTTTCGTCGCGATTGCCCGAACCAATGAGGATGGCAACCAGTTCGGCATTGCTCAAGGCGGCAAAACCATGTTTAAGCATTTTCTCACGAGGGCGATCTTCAACAGCCCACTGTTTGATTGATAGTTTTTCGTAATCGGCCATAATTAAGCAAGATAACCGATTATTAAGATAAATGCAATACATGAAATCTTATGGCACAGAAAAAAACACACAAAAAAGCCCCTTCATTTAAGAAGAGGCTTTAAGTATATTGTAGTTACAATTACAATTTAGCAATATGTGTAGCCAATTTTGACTTCAAATTAGATGCTTTATTGCTATGAATCACGTCTTTATAAGCCAAACGATCAATCATTGAAGTAACTTTTGGGTATAAACCTTCAGCCTCGGCTTTGTCTTCAATACCACGTAATTTTTTCACGGCGTTACGCATAGTTTTTGAATAATACTTATTATTCAATCTTTTTTTGGCGTCTTGCCTAACTCTTTTTTTTGCTGATTTATGATTTGCCATAATATTTTATTCAATTTGCGTAGCCCGTAGGGGAATCGAACCCCTGCTACCAGGATGAAAACCTGGCGTCCTAACCGCTAGACGAACGGGCCATTTAATTCTTTAATTTTTCGGTTTGCAAAGGTAAAAATGTTTTCTTTATCTCCAAAAATTATTTTCAATAACTTCAACTTTTTATTTTCGTCACCCAATTCGTTAAAGGCGGTGCAAATAAAGTTCAAGTTTTTGAAATGTGCAAGTAAAAAACGAAAAAAACGGCAACAATTACTATTTTTGAACAGAAATAAAAAAATTCATTTATTAATGTGAATTCTTTGATGATGAAAAAAATAAATCTCAAAAATGCTTTCTATTTTATTCTGGTTATATTAACAATTTGGTCGTGTGGAACATCGCAACGCGAACTGGCTGTTAAAAAAATCAATATGGCTCGCCAACACTTAAATGCGGGCGACACCTTACAATCTATAATCCTTCTTGATTCAATCAAAATCCTTTATCCTAAAGCTGAAGTTCAACAAGCAATTGCCAAAAATATTTTAATGGCAACCTATCAGCAAATAATCGACAATCGTAAAATTCAAATGATTCGGAACGACAGTCTGATTTTAGATGCCGAAACTAAATTTGACAAAGTGAAAACCGAATTCGATCGATACATGCAATACAATCACAAACGACAAACTTTCATGCGTTCGTGGAATCGCTCATTCTTACAGGTTCATCTCGACGAACGTGGCGAATTGTACCTTTCGAGTAATTACATGGGCAAAGAATGGCTGAACCATACCGGTATTCGTGTTTATGACGAAAAGCTACAGGCAAAATCGGAACGTGTTCCGGTTGATGATATGTTGAACCATCAGAGCGACTTTTTGGACCATAAATGGGAAAAAGTAACCTATATGAATGGAAGAGCCGATTCGGTTATCACCTTTATTGCCAATAATAATACGCTAAACCTGAAATGCGTGTTTTTGGGCAGCCGTTATTATTATATAGTACTCGAAAGCTACGACAAGCAAGCCGTAATTGATGCATTGACGCTTTCAAATGCTATAAAACGCAAAAAACAGCTCGAAGATGAAATTGTGATTTTAAGTCGTAGCATGAAATCCTTATAATTTATTCATTAACAATTTAAAATCAAAAGTAAAACCAGCTCACTTGGCTGTGGGTTTAGTTTTAGATTAATTGTTTTCTGAAAAGACAAGCTGTTTTTTTCAATATCAAAATAAAGTCGTATTTTATCCATCTTTATTATAATTGAAAAAAACATGGAGAAATTTTTCACAGGTGATTATTGGAGTTTATTTTTAGAAAAAATATTTGGTTGGATAATTCATGTTCTTCCAGGAATTTTCTTACTGATAATTTTTTTAGTCGTAGCACTTAGCTTACTTCGATATTTTTTAAAACGTTTAACCTTATTATTGATAGGCAGGGCTCAAAAACACGAAGGTATTGAGGCCCGAGAAGCTGAAAAACGCTTAAAAACGCTGATTGGAATAATATGGGGCATCGGAAAAGTTATTATCTGGACGATAGTTATTATTCTCTTATTAAATAAGCTAGGTATCGATATTAGACCAATTTTAGCAGGAGCAGGTATTGTAGGTCTGGCTGTTGGTTTTGGAGCACAGGAGTTGGTGCGCGATTTCATCACCGGGTTCTTTATTATTCTTGAAAACCAAGTGCGCATGGGCGATGTAGCCATTATCAACGGCACAGGGGGCACAGTAGAAAAAATTGAATTGCGCACCATTACACTGCGCGATTTCTCGGGCGTTGTGCATATATTTCAAAATGGAAAAATAAATACCATTTCGAATATGACCAAAGAGTGGTCGGCCATGGTGCTCGATATGGCCGTAGCCTATAAAGAAGACCCCGAGAAGGTA
Organism: Prolixibacteraceae bacterium; assembly: GCA_035271585.1. GTDB lineage: Bacteria > Bacteroidota > Bacteroidia > Bacteroidales > Prolixibacteraceae > Roseimarinus. The sequence goes on along the minus strand of DATERL010000175.1, from coordinate 16,518 downwards.
ATACAAATAATGGTGAAAGTTGGGCTCGAAATGCAAAACGATGAAGTATTTGGCCCAAAAATACTCGAACCCATCGAAGTAGTTGGCGTTGATGCCTTTGCCGATAGTGCTGTAATTATCAGAGCCCGGTTCAAAACAAAGCCAATTGAACAATGGAGTGTTGGTCGTGAATATCGCAAACGTCTTAAAAAAGCGTTCGACCAACAGGGTATTGAAATTCCTTTCCCTCATACTACTATTTATTGGGGCGATAGAATTAAACCGCTCAAAATGGAGGTGACCAATGAATCTTTATTGAAAAAGTAAGCAACGAATCATTTTTTATTTAAATTCGTAAAATATACTACTAAATTTATTTTTATGGAAAGGAATAACTTAGGAACGCTGTACACACAGGCTTTTAGAAAATACTGGGATCAAAAACTTTTTACCGACTACGGTGGCGCCGATTTAAAATACAAAGAAATAGCTCAATCGGTTCAAGCACTTAAAGTAATTTTTGAAAAAGCGGGTTTAAAACCAGGCGATAAAGTCGCTATTTATGGGCGAAACTCAACCAACTGGGCAAAAGTTTTTTTAGGAACAATGGCTTACGGTATTGTTGCTGTGCCTGTATTACCTGACTTTATTCCCGAAAGTGTGCACCACATTATTGAGCACTCCGAATCAAAATTTTTGTTTGCGGCAAAATCGTTATATGCATCACTCGATCCCGCCCGACTGAAAGATATTGAGGGCTGTATAGCCATAGAGGATTTTTCGGTGTTACAATCGAAAAACGAAAATCTAAAAAACCTTTCCGCCGAAGGAATTGAAATGATACACAAGGCGCAAATCTCAAAAGATGATTTCTTTTTTGTTGAGCGAGACAATGAAGAGTTGCAAATTTTGTCATACACTTCGGGATCATCTGGGTTTTCAAAAGGCGTGATGATACCGGTGCGGAGTTTACTCTCAAACCTTGTGTACGCACAAGACCACATGCCGCTTAAATCAGAAGATCGTATTGTTTCGATACTTCCAATGGCACACGTTTTTGGTTTGGCATTCGAATTTTTATTCCCCATTACCGTGGGCTGCCATACTACTTTCTTGATCAGAACCCCTACCCCAAAATTATTACTAGATGTATTTAAGGAAATTAAACCTCAGCTTATTTTCTTCGTTCCTTTAATTATCGAAAAAATATACAAAAAGAGATTGTTGCCCATGCTGAATAAGCCAATTATAAAAGTACTTATGGCTATTCCTGGAATCAATATTCTAATATACAATAAAATACGCCAAGGCTTAGTTGATAGTTTTGGTGGACAGTTTATCGAAGTTATTATTGGCGGTGCAGCATTAAGTGCCGAAGTTGAAAAGTTACTCCGTAAAATTAAATTTCCGTTTACGGTTGGTTACGGGATGACTGAGTGTGGCCCACTGATTAGTTATGCACCTTGGGATGAAATACGTCCGCTATCTTCCGGAAGGTTGGTCGATAGAATGGAAGTACGCATCGAAAGCGAAGATCCGTTCAACACCGTTGGCGAAATACAAGTGAAAGGTGCCAAAACAATGTTGGGCTACTATAAAAACGACGAAGCCAATCGCAATAACTTTACCGACGATGGTTGGATGAAAACCGGCGACCTTGGTATTATCGACAAAGAAAACTTTGTTTACATTAAAGGCCGTTCGAAAAACATGTTATTAGGTGCAAGTGGTCAAAACATATACCCCGAAGAACTCGAGGCCCGTTTGGCCAATATGCCTTACGTGCAAGAGTGCGTAATTGTTCAGCGCGAAGCAAGACTGGTCGCTTTGGTTTATCCCGATTCGGAGGCCATGAAAGCCGATGCAATTCTCGATGAAGCTTTACCTACTTTGATGGATCACAACCGCAAAACATTTAATCAGCAAGTAGCTTTATACGAACAACTTGCACGCATCGAAATTGTAAATGAAGAATTTGAGAAAACACCAAAGAAAAACATTAAACGCTTTTTATATACCTAGTTTTTAACTAAAACTAAATGGAAATTCTACCACCTATTATAATGGAGTGCCCCGAGTGCGGAGAACAATATTTAGTATCACAATATGATAATCAACCATCGGAAAAGGCTGTACGCTTTTCCGATGGTTTTTTTATTGATGAAATCAATTGGAGAACACCGTCGGTAATTGGATGTGTAACCTGTGAGTTGGGTTTTTTTACACAAAATGGGAAAGTAATTGCACGTCCAGGATGGGACGAATTCAATCAAAAATGGCCTCAGCTCAAAAAGGCTACACCACCTCATGCCGGAGCTCTGGCATTGGAATTGAGGGTTCGGAAAAACATCCCACTTCAACACGAAATCAACTTGCGAAAAGAATTCTGGTATTCGGGTAATCACACCGAAAAAGGAAAATTCATGTTGGCCCAAAACGAAAAATTCAACCATTTTTGGATACAAAGCCTCGATGCACTTGAAAAACTACTAAACGTTAATATTGAGGGTGAATTACTACTAAAAGCAGAAATAAACCGACATTTAGCGCGCTTTGAAATGGCCACAACATTACTTGAAAAGTCATACCAAAACTTGGCCGTTCAAATACATCAGCGGGCACTGGCTTCAGATTCAACGATATTTGAAATTCAATAGAAATGCGTTTTTTTATTATAAAAAGCGTACTGAAAAATAGGTTCTTTTTGAAGTGCAATATTGAATAAATTTTGATAAATTTGTTGATATATAGCTATTTGATAAACTTCATATTTAATGATCAACGATGGGAACAAAAAGGGACGTTGGAAAAAAAATTCAAGCAATCAGAGAATCAAAGTTTATTTCGATTGATGAACTTTCGATCAGGTGCAACCTCAGCCGTGAGCAAATTGAACTGATTGAAGACAATAAAATTTTACCCTCGTTAGCCCCGCTGATTAAAATTGCACGTTCGTTAGGCGTAAGTCTCGGCACTTTTCTCGATGAAAATGAACAACTTGACCCTGTTGTTACATTGGCTAACGAAAAAAACAAGAGTGCCTGTTTTTCAAATAAAAATATAAAAGCCCGATCGCACATGGATTTTTTTCCGCTGGCCTGTAATAAAGCCAGCAGGCACATGGAACCTTTTATCATCGATTTAAAAACCGAAAACGAAAACGATCACATGTTATCGTCGCACGAAGGCGAGGAGTTTATATACGTGCTCGAGGGCGCCATCGAAATAAATTACGGCAAAAATACTTATATTCTAAATGAAAGAGACAGCATATACTACGACTCAATAGTTGCTCATAATGTTCATGCTTATGAAAGCAAAAAAGCTGTAATTATTGCAGTTATATACACCCCCTTTTAATCTCCAAAACCATGAAAACAGAAACACCCGTAACAATTGCTCAATTTATTGACAATTTGATCCAAAGAGATCCCAATCAGGTAATTTCGACATTTAGAGACGAGATAAATGTTTTTACCATCGATGAATTATACAAAAGAGCCAATTTGCTCGCTAAAGGTTTGATGTATATTGGGGTTGGCAAGGACACCAAGGTGGCATTAGTGCTTTCGGGCACAACCAATTGCATCACTTTTGTTTTGGCATTATCATTTATTGGTGCGGTATTGGTACCAATTAACAAAGATTCCGATGTTAAAATAACACAAGAAATACTTAAAAAATGCGAGGTACATACCGTTGGATTTTACGCCGACCATTTTATTGATAAATTTAAAACAATTATTCCCGATTACTTAAATAGCGAACGCGGCTACCTGAAAAATGCAAATTTTCCTAGTTTGAAAAACGTCATAACTTTTGGAAGCATAAAAAACAGAGGAATATTTACCACCCGTGAAATTATGCTATTGGGTGAACACACCGATGATTTTGAAATCGAAATTATGTCGAAAACGGTTATGCCTGACGATTTATTTATAAAACAAGCAGTTTTTGACAGTAAAAATAAATTAACCTTCCATTCAATAACACAAGGCACAATTATTAAAGAAAACTATTCGTTATCTGCCTTACAAAATTATTTATTGAACCTTGTTTAACCTAAAATTAATCAAGAGGATTCCTGCTTAATCCTACTATTTTTTTTGTGATTATTGTTATCGATAATGCGCTAAAATTGTTTTGAGCCGATACAACTCCACTTTAGTAAAACGTATTTGTTGGCCAAATTCTACCGTCAATATAAAACGAATGTCGTAAATGAACGTCAATGAAGATTTAATGACGTCGGAGTTAGTTTTATGATAATCGGACTGCTGAATTTCCACAATGTAATTTTGAGTTTTAAGATTAAAAAAAAACACTTACTGGCTATAAATGGGTATCCACTTACTCAAAAACATCATTTGCACAAACAAAAGCCACATCAGCCTGAATGCCAGACACATGTATTGATATACCGTATATTTACAGACTTTAGTCACCACAAAACGTCCGTTCGTCACAAAAAAAGTGCCGTTCGTAAAAAACACCAAAAAGTCTTCTATTATAATTTGACTTAAGTGCACTCTTCACCTAACTTTGTATAAACAAATAAAAAGAGTAAACATAACCCATAGCCAGGGTTCTTATAATATAACGAATTAATTTTTGGAACCATGAAAGCATTTTTAACAATACTAATTGGGATACTATTAATACTGGATACTTTTCATGCATCGGCCATAAATAACGAAACAGTAAAATCGACAAGAGTAACATACATCGCAAATAGTGGTTTTATTGTAAACGTTGGTTACAAAAAAGTGATGTTTGATGGATTGTTCCAAAATGGAATGAACAGGTATTTGGAGCCCGAAGAATCGACTGTCGCTTTAATGAAAAACGGACTACACCCGTTTGATGATATTGACATTGTATTCATATCAAATTTCCATGCTGACCGTTTCGATCCCTACGTTGCCACTCAGTTTATGTTGAATAACAAAACTGTAAAATTAGTAGCTCCCCAGCAGGTTATTAATAAGATGATGATTTTTACGCAGGATTTTCCACTCATTAAAGGCAGGATTATTGAATCAACACCAATGACCAATCATTATGACCGAATCATAATTGATGATTTTGAAATATTTGCCTGTAATATTAAACACGAGAAAACAGAAAATGATCATGTTGAAAATATGGCATATTTGGTAAGTATCGACGGCATAAAAATATTCCATTCGGGTGATTCCGATCCTTCAACTTTAAGCGATTTAAGGGGAATAGACTTGGCTTCTGTAGGTGTCGACATTGCTTTTTTGAACGATAAATACGGAGTTGGACGCGCAGCAAAAGTTACCAATAAAATTATTGATGCCCGCTATAACGTACTGATGCACTTTGAGAAATTCATTACGAACAGCGCCCTCGATGCCTTTGCTGATAGAACCAAGTTGCACCCCAAACCTCATATTTTCAAAATTAGAAACGAATACCAAGATTTCTACATAAACGACTTCTTTCCCAAAAGAAGTAACGATGAATTGAGCCTCACGTTCCTGAAATAATTTTTTTTTTAAAATGTTAGTTTAAGTCTGTGAAACCCTGCCTATTTAGGCGGGGTTTTATCGTAATTTCAATTCGATTCAAAAACTATTTTTTTTACAAAATAAATGGTTGTAATTTTAAACGCATTTCACATAAAGAATAAGCTATGTTTTCAACCAATAAACAAATAGAATTTGAACGTCAGCTCGATTTGACACTTATACGACAATTTCGGAAAACAGGTAAGTTGGATTTATTAAGTGATGCATTTGATAAATATGTTCCCTTGTTATATGGAGTTGCTTACAAATTTCTGAAAAACCGTACTGCTTCTCAAAGTGCAGTTGTGTTAATTTTTGAGAAACTATGCATCGAAACGGTAAAAACCGATATAAACAACCTGCGTCAATGGCTTTATGTCGAGATTAAAGACTATTGCTACAAAATATTGAAGGATCAAAATGCCGATTTATCTTCGTTTAAAAACTGGCAGACCGAAAGAAAAATGATTTTATCAAACTGAACCCTTTATCATCAATCAATAATTGACTGAAAATATGGCTGGAAATATAAAACAACGCGAATTCATAAAAACGTTCTACAGTTACATCAACAATAAAATGGACAATGGTGAAGCGGCGTCAATAAAGCAGGCTTTGGCCAATGATGCTTTCATGTCGGAAGCCTTAGACGGGTTATCGCAAATTAAACAAGGAGATTTAAGCCAGCATCTTTCGGGCATAAATTACATGAATGGCAAAATCGGTAAACCGTTCAAAAAACTGATATACCTATTGATTGCTGTTGTTGCAGTAACTACCGCACTATTGTTTTTTATGCTCAACAGAAATAATAACGACAAAACATCTGTTATTCAAAACAATACAATAAAACCAAAAGTATTAATAGTAGCAAGTGATACCATCGATTCGCTAAAAAATAATAACCTTAGGCTTGAAACTGATTCTTTAGCTCAAAACACATTAAATGAACAGCTTATTGAAGAAGATAACAAAAAGGCAACACCCACCATTGAGCCTGTTATTGATTTGCAAAAGAAAGAGAAATCGGAAAAAAAAGCCGTTCAAACACCTTCCGAATCGTCAAATAAGAATACTCACATTAAACTAAAATCAATTGCACCCATTGCGCCAATTGCCAATATACAGGTTGAACAAAACTCACAGCAAAGCGCTGCATTATCACTCGAAATTGATAATTTGAAAACAGATGAGATGCCTCAAACCGGCAATTCAGAACTAATTGAAGATGAGCAAAGCAGCTTAGTTGGATCAAAAGCCGATAAGAGCAAGGGGCAAAAACAAGATCGATCTTTTAATTTACCTGCACGACCGGTTAGTGGCAGTGAACAGTATCAGCGCTATATAGATAATAACGCAAAATACCCCAACATTGAAGGTTCTCGTAAAAAAGAAACAGTGAAATTTCAATTTATAATATCGGAAAGTGGAAAGCCTGTTAATATTACAATCACAAAAGGCTCCAACGAGAAGGCTTTTTATGACGAGATAGTTCGATTAATAAGCGAAGGGCCTGCATGGGAGCCAGCTGTATCAGATGGGAAACCGATTGAACAAGTAGTAAAATACCGTGTAATATTTAAGCCATAAAAAAGCTGCCGAAGTATTAACCCCGGCAGCCTATAATTTGAAATTATCTGATTACTTTTTCTTTTCGGGTAAAACAATTTTCAAGCAAAGCTCTTCAAGCTGTTCGTTCGATATGTCTGCTGGAGACTCGTTCATAACGTCGCGACCGGCATTGTTCTTAGGGAACGCAATGACATCACGAATTGAATCAAGACCTGCAAAAAGGCTTACTAGGCGGTCGAACCCAAACGCAATACCTGCATGTGGCGGTGCGCCGTATTTAAAGGCATTCATTAAAAAGCCAAATTGAGCTTTTGCTTGTTCAGGAGTAAAGCCGAGTATATCAAACATTTTTGCTTGAAGCGAACTATCGAAAATCCTAACCGATCCACCACCAATTTCGATACCATTGATAACCAAGTCGTAAGCATTGGCACGAACAGTTCCTGCGTCAGTGTCAAGCAATTGAATATCTTCGGGTTTAGGTGAAGTAAATGGGTGATGCATAGCATGGTACCTACTTGATTCTTCGTCCCATTCGAGCAATGGAAAATCGATTACCCAAAGTGGTTTAAAGTTGCTTTTATCCGTTAAATTCAATTGACGCCCCATTTCGAGCCTTAATGCGCTCATTTGGTTTTGAGTAGTAGCTTTCTCCCCCGATAAAATTAACATTAAGTCGCCAGGCTGAGCATTACAAGTATCAGCCCATTTTTTGAGATCGTCAGAATCGTAAAACTTGTCAACCGATGATTTAAAGCTGCCATCGTTATTGTACTTCACATAAACGAGACCTTTGGCTCCAACCTGAGGACGTTGTACATATTTTGTAAGTTCGTCGAGTTGTTTTCGTGTATATTCGGCTGCGCCTTTAGCGGTAATTGCAACAATATATTCAGCATTATTGAAAATTGAGAACTCTTTTCCTTTCGCGATATCGCTTATATTACTAAACTTCATTTCGAAACGGGTATCTGGCTTATCGCATCCGTAAATATCCATCGCATCGGAATAAGTCAAGCGTGGAAACTCGCCGGGATCAAAACCCTTTATTTCTTTGAATAGATGACGGGTTAATTTTTCAAAAGTTTCGAGCACATCGTTTTGTTCTACAAAAGCCATTTCACAATCAATTTGCGTAAACTCCGGTTGCCTATCGGCCCTCAAATCCTCGTCCCTGAAACATTTTACAATTTGGTAGTAACGGTCAAATCCGGCGACCATCAATAGCTGCTTAAATATTTGGGGGCTTTGAGGTAAAGCATAGAATTCACCAGGGTTCATTCGCGATGGTACAACAAAATCACGGGCTCCTTCGGGTGTTGATTTTATTAAAACAGGCGTTTCGGTTTCGATAAAGTTAAGGCCATCGAGATAATTGCGAATAATGATGGCCATTTTTGAACGCAGAATCAGATTGTCGCGAACAACATCGCGCCTTAAGTCGAGATAGCGGTACTTCATGCGAAGTTCGTCACCTCCATCGGTATCGGTTTGTATTGTAAATGGCGGAACTTCAGATGAGCTTAGAATATTAATTAATTTTAAATCAATTTCGATGTCACCGGTGTCCATTTTGGGATTTTTGCTCTGACGCTCCAACACAAAGCCATCGACTTGAATAACGTATTCACGGCCAAGTTCGCCAACTTTCTTTTGCAATTCATTGGGTGCTTTTTCGTCGAGCACCAGTTGTGTAATTCCGTAACGATCGCGTAAATCAATAAAAGTCATTCCTCCTAAACGGCGTAACCGTTGTACCCATCCGCTCAGGGTAACTTTTTGATTGATGTGTGTTATCCTTAATTCGCCACAAGTGTGAGTTCTGTACATGCTATTCCTTTTTAAATATTTTTTGTAAAAATAGCAAGAAATCAAGAACCTTTATTGTATTTGTGCTCATTTTTCGATTATTCAAGCTATGACAGATATAATGAGCCAGTATTAAAATAAAACACCACGAATATTCACTACTGAATAGTCGCGGTGTGTCTTTTTGAAAATTATTCTTAATGTGTTAAAACACGCCTTTATAAAGGAACACAAAACCAAGTAACAATATCCCCCAAACAACAAATGTTGCTCCAACTAATAAAAGTGATACTTGGTTTCTTCTTGGAATAATTTTCTCTACCTTAATTAAATCTATCATACCCCCCCCAATTTAAATTACTCACACAATTTGTTGCTAAATCAATCAGTGCTAATTATGTGATAAATATATTAAAAAATTGTTAATGATTCAAAGGACAATTATCATTACCTCATGTAAACAAACAGGTTGTAAAACAGGTTTATAAGCCCGTTTCTACCCTCCCCCAACAGTCATAAGGGTTATAGCTCAATGTAGAAAATTGTAAATGAACCTGTTTGTTGATAAAAAAAGAGTAAAATATCTAAAGAAATATAAAGAAGTGATAATTCCCGTTTAATTTTGACTAAAAATCTAATCAATGATAGAAACATTTTCGCATCAATATTTCATGCAAAAAGCTTTTCAGGAAGCAAAAATGGCTTTTGAAAAAGGAGAAATCCCGGTAGGGTGTATTGTTGTGAGCAATAATCAGATAATTGCTCGTGCCCATAACTTAACGGAGCTATTAACCGATGTAACAGCTCACGCCGAAATGCAGGCAATTACTGCTGCTGCTAATTTGCTTGGCGGCAAATACCTAAACGAGTGCACCTTGTATGTAACTTTAGAGCCTTGTATTATGTGCGCAGGTGCTTTGGCTTGGGCTCAACTCGGAACGCTGGTTTATGGTGCAAGTGATCCAAAGCGTGGATTTTCAAATTTTTCCCCTTCGGCCTTACATCCGAAAACCAAAATGGTAAAGGGTATTATGGATAGTGAAGCCACAATGTTAATGAAAACTTTTTTTGAGTTAAAAAGATAATTGACAATTATTAATGTTTTATAAGTATAAGTATTTGGTAATAATCTTATTTTACTATACTTATTAAAAAATAAATCCATAATTTAGCAGTTAATAAAATCATGATTATTGGATGTTTATGCCAATAATTAATTATTCACCCCTAAAATTACATTTATGAAACCCGATTTTTATGTTGTGCAAGTAAGGGTTTACACCTCAGAAATGATGGCGTTTTACCGCGACGATCCTGACCGTGGGACAAAAGAAAAGCCCTTTAACGCCGATCTTTTTTCCGAGTTGATTTCACCTTATGCGATTTTTTACGGCCCGCTTAAAAACATTTTACTTTTTCGTGCTAATAGCATTTATCAATGGAAGCTTGAATCGACCGATGGTAGACTCTTAGCTTTTTCCAAGGCCGCCAGCTCTTCCGTTTTAGAGATGGAAATGATAAGCAATGCGCCGTCGGAAAAAAAATGGAAAAAGGTATTTAAAAATGCTCCCACGATGCAAGCCGATGGCAAAATTAAGGTCAAGAGCATAAAAGCTGACCAAAATGTTTATGAACTAGAAACAGGCAGCGAAATTGAAGGTGGTAGCCCTGTAAAATACTCTTTCTCTTTCGAATTCGATGATGGCAATGGCATAACTAAATATGCCATAATTGACCCTTATGGTGATGTTTTTCCGCCGCCACCACCAGGACCACCAATTAGAGGCTAAGCCTGATTACTTATGCTTTAAAATAGTGTTTGATACTTCAATAAAAAGTCTCAACAACTTAAAATTGATTTATATCTTTTATGAATAAATTATTATTATTCATTTCGCTTTTTCTAACAATAACCGGGAGTAGTGCTGCTATTCCCGGTTTTGTTGATTCGTTAAAAATCGAATTAAATAGGCACGACATTAACGATACCTCAAAGGCAAGAATCTATCTCCAGTTAAGCTATCATAGTTTAAATAACCCTACCGAAGCATTTGAATTTTGCAACAAAGCCATTGAACATGCTAAGAAAACGAATCAAAAAGAATTCGAAGCTTATGCTTATGGTTATTTGGGCGAAATTGAAGGAAAACTAGGCAACCATTCAAAAAGCATCGATGCACTGATTATGTCGGCCAATACTTTCAGGAAACTGCATAAAGCTCATCACGAAGCTTATGCCTTAGGGGCTATTGGGGTCACATTTATGAGGGAAGGCGATTTAGTTAATGCTACAAAATATTATAACCAAAGTCTTCAACTTTTTAATGAGCATAACGATACAGCTTCAGTTGCAAATACTTTATTGAATATTGGCGAAGCCTATCGGGTAAGTGAATTTTCGGATAGCGCAATGTCATTTTGTCAACAAGGGATTGACATTATTGAACTTTACTCTGATCGAAAAAACCCAAAAATAGAAAAATGTTATGCCACCTTAAAGGGCAATATTGGATTAATTCACTTACAAAATGGACAATTTGATGTTGCCGAGGATAAATTGAATAGTGCAGTATCGTATTTTAAACTCAATAAAGATTTCTACCGCTGGTCGGTATATCAGAACGGATTAGGAAAATTGCACATATTGAAAGGGGATACAAAAAAAGGTGAAGCCCTTGTGAAAGAAAGCCTTGAACTTGCAAAAAGGAATCAAATGAAGGAGCAAATCCGTGACTTTAGTCTCGATTTGTCATTATTTTACGAACGAAGAAAAAATACAGAAAAGGCACTTAATTATTATAAACAATACAAGATTTACGATGATAGCTTAAAGAATATTGAAACCGTAAGGAAAATTGAACAACAACAAAGCCAATTTCAACTTTCGAAAAAGGAAGAAGAAATTACTATTTTAAACCGCATTAATAAATTACAACGAAACTTAGCCTTTGTGCTCTCGGCAAGTGTTTTAGCATTTATCGTTTTAATATTTATTTTATTTCAGGCAAACAGTAAAATTAAACTAACAAATAAACTACTTAATGAGCAGAAGCTGATAATCGAAACACGCGAAAAAGAAAAAGCACTCTTGCTAAGGGAATTAAACCATAGGGTGAAAAATAACTTGCAAATGGTTTCAAGTTTATTAAACCTCCATGCCCGCCAATTAAAAGATCATCCTGCTGCTGCTGAAGCCTTGCTCGCCGGTCGATACCGGGTTGAAGCACTTACTTTAATTCACCAGAAGCTATATCGCGACGATGTTGACACTAAAATTGACATCAAAGATTACATTGATGAACTATCGAAAAACCTAGTTCAAAATTTTGGACCCGAATTTATATTAACACTTGACTTGGAACCCTTTGTAATGAAAATTGACAAGGCAATACCACTGGGCCTGATTATAAACGAATTGGTCACAAACTCGTTAAAATATGGGGGTTTAAACAACAACGAGCCCCTATTGAAAATTTCAATAAAGAATTATAAAAATGAAGTATTGCTATGCATCAGAGATAACGGACAAGGATTACCCAATGATTTTGATCTCACTAAATCAACTTCGTTTGGGTTAAAATTGGTAAATTCGTTGGTGCGCCAATTGGGTGGGAGTATTACTTACCAAAAAGAGGAAGGTGCCTTTTGGTCGCTTAAACTGGATAAAAGTAAAATAGTGTAATATGGAAAATAATGGTGCCAGCATTTTAATTGTTGAAGACGAATTTATGATTTCGGAAGACATTGCGATGCGTTTAAGTGATTTTGGCTACAAGGTGGCAGGAGTGGCAGCTTCGGCTCTTGCAGCAATCGAAATTCTCGAAAAAGGAGAAACCGACTTAGCCTTGGTCGATATTAATATTGATGGCGATATGGACGGAATAGAATTGTCGAAAATCATCAACGATCGCTTTAAGATTCCTTTTATCTACTTAACCTCATTGGCAAATAAAACAGTGGTTGAGCGCGCAAAAGAAACATTGCCGGCCTCATACTTACTGAAACCTTTCAACGACAGGCAGGTGCAAATTGCTATCGAAATGGCACTTGTGAACTACACCGAAAGAACAAACCCAAAAAGCACCACCGAATCGACACGTGTACGCTTCGACAGCTACACCGTAATACCTAGCCACGACAGCCTTTTTTTAAAACGAGATTCGCATTTCGACAGGGTACGTTTTTCGGACATTACCCATATCGAATCGCAAGGAAATTACTGCGTGGTGCACACCACTAACAGTACTTACATGTATGCCAGTATTCTTAAAGGTTTTGAAGAGATTTTGCCGGCCGATAAATTTATTAGGGTGCACAGGGCATATATTGTAAACATTGAAGCCGTAACCGGCTTAGATAGTGGATGTGTATTGATAAATAAAATTGAAATCCCAATTAGTAAATCGAGACGCGAAAAGCTGTACGAATTTATTAAATTTATGTAATTACCACTGTTAAAAGATTTTGAGATGTGAGTATTGAGTATTGAGAAAAATAGCACCACTTTGATATTATGCATACTAGGCCAATTGATGTATATATTTCAATATGCGATTAATCGAATGATTATAAAGACAAAACGAACTAATGCACTATCGATTGACAAATAAATAGATATTAGCATTATGGCAAAAAAGGAAGGTTCAAAATTGAGCCTTCCTTTTTTAAATATCTAATTCCTATTATCTTCAAATTATCTGATTCCTTTCATCATTTTCTTTAGCCAAGGAGAAATAAGCATCAAAATAATTGCTGCTATAAATGTTTCGATCGCTATAAACCAGAATACCGACACCTCTCGTCCCATCGAAGCTTCAAGTTTTATCGATATCGCTTTCATTTGTGAAGCCACAAGATTACCAGCAGCAAACGAGAACATCCAAACCCCCATCATGGTTGAAACCAGTTTTGGTGGCGAAAGTTTGGTTACCATCGATAATCCAATTGGCGATAAACACAACTCGCCAAAAGTATGGAGCATGAATACCATAATCAGCCACATTGGACTAACCAAGTTACCACCTTCGGAAATTTTACTAGCAAAAGCCATTATTACAAAGCCAATGCTCAATAACAACATGCCCCATCCAAATTTCATGGGGGTGTTGGGATTAAGTTTTAACTTATCGAGTTTGACCCATAATATACTAAAAAGAGGTGCAAAAGTAACTATGAATATTGCATTAACACTTTGAAACCAGGTAGCTGGAATTTCAAAGTTACCAATCATTCGTTGTGTATTTTCTCGGGCAAATATGGTAAAAGTTGTTCCTGCTTGTTCGAAACCACTCCAAAAGAAAATATTGAACACGGCCAGTACAAGAATAACTGCAACACGACTCCATTCGGTTTTACCATTTGTACCTTTAAAAATGCTAAAAAGCAAGTAGCCAAGACCCAGCGCTGCAAAAATTCGGATTAACCAAATTCGGATATCGGGTAATATTGAGCTCCATCCAAAAACAAAACCAAAAATTAATGCTACAATAATTACAACATAAACCAAAATGCTTCCCCAATCTTTTAAGGCGAGGCGATTCCGAAGTTCTTTACTTTTAGGGGGCATACCAATGTTCCCTAGGGTATGGCTGCGCCAAAAAAACCAAGCTGTTCCAAGTAACATTCCGATACCTGCAACTAAAAAGCCATATTCCCACGAAACTTTTTCTCCAAGATAACCGGCAATTAATGGCGAAATAAAAGCACCCAAGTTAATTCCCATGTAAAAAATGGTAAAGCCACCATCTTTACGAGGGTCGTTGTTATCGTACAACTCACCCACCATGGTCGATATATTGGGTTTAAAAAATCCATTCCCAAATATGAGTATTCCCAAGCCAACATAAAATAACATGTGGCGTAAATCGGGGACCATGTCGCGCGACATGGCACTGTAAGCCAGCATAAACTGCCCCACAGCCATTGTTAAGCCACCAATGTATATGGTTTTTCGTTGTCCTAAAATTTTATCGGCCAATATTCCACCTAACATTGGAGTAACATATACTAAACTGGTAAAAATTCCATAAATAGTAAATGCTTCTAATTCTGACATCCCAAAGCCACCATCGGCAAGGGTAGCGGTTAAAAAGAGTACCAGCAATGCCCTCATCCCATAATAGCTAAACCGTTCCCACATTTCGGTGGCAAATAGCGAAGATAACCCTATTGGGTGGCCGAAAAACGCTTTCTCTTGATCTTTAATCATAATGTAATCGGTTTTTGTAAAGGAACAAATGTACAATTTTTCTTGACTTGTAAAACTGCTTTTTATCCAGCTTTTTGAAAAAACAAATACCAGTAGTCAAGTTTATTTTATCACAATTTTTTGATCGAACTGCTTTTGTTTATTAATGGCTTTTACAAAATAGATGCCCCGTTGTACATTGGGCAACTCAACAAAATGCTTTTCATCGCTAATGCTTACATCGTAAACCTTTTGCCCCATAGCATTATAAATGAAAACACGAGTTACTCCTTCGAAGTTGTTCAGCAATAGAATGAACTGTCCATTGCTTGGGTTCGGATAAACCAACATACTTTGTGTGTTGGGTAAATCGGCCTCTTCGATATTCGGCTCAACATTGTCAACGCTTTTTTCAACAGGTGGATCATAAGCAAGCATTAAAGGTGGAGGCAACTGATCGCAAAACGAACCATTGGTGGTAATGTGCGCATCAACATAACTCCCATTTACGGCATGGAAACCGGGCAAAAACTGGACTGAATGACCAGCAATAAAATTAGCTGAAGCGCCCGATTGAACAATTACATTGCCAGTGCCAGCCACGACAATGTTGTTTCGCGCATTAAAGCATTGATTATCTGAAGATGTAACAGTTGTAGTTGAAATATCAAGATCGAGAGGCACGCTTGAAACTATTTGTAATTGAACATAAACATTCCCCTGGTGAACTGTATTAACAGGCGTATTGTCCGAAGTGAAAGTTGCTAATGGTGTTCCCGATGAATAATCATCGTAAACTTCAACAGAAAAACTATTGATTTTTCCAACCGTTGCTGTACCCTTATCGTAAACTTTAATAAAGAAGTTATCGTCAATTTCAGGAGTCCCAAATTCGGTAATGTCCATTACCATTACATTGGTAGGATAAGCATGGTTGCCCCCGTTAGACCAATAATCATCGAAACGTTTTGTTGCATTTGGCGAAGACGAATTTCCTATACCAATAGTAACATCACATTCACCCCTTAAACTGTGTTCCATCGAAAAAACAGAAATTACTTCGGGAATGTAATCTACCCTGTCTTCGAAGAACATATAGGATCCAATTTTTTGTTTCATGCACTCATACGAAATCCAGTAAAATCCATCATACACATTCTCCCAATTACCTTTTCCCCAAGAATTTGCCACTTTAAAGGCGCCATATTTAGAAACACCCCCTTCGGTATAAGGACCAAAATTGTCGTCGTAACCAACAATAAGATTAGCATGGTTGCTACCTGTTGCCAGATATGAGTCACTTGTCCATAGATCATTCGACGTTAAACTGGGGTAATAGTTAGCATCAATGGCAATAATCGCATTATTATAATTCGCTAAAAATTGTTTCAAATTACCAATATTTGTATCGTTCGTTACATTAACGTAATTATGGGA
>DATERL010000174.1:0-14461 GCA_035271585.1 Prolixibacteraceae bacterium | reverse complement strand
TGTTTTGTGTTTTATTATTTTACCGGACAACAATGTAATTTTATATACGCACACAACACCTCGTTACCTTTACACTCAAACGTGAGTATAATGAATTGGCAATAATTAACAACCAAAAACTTAACATTCAAAATTATTTTTTTTGACTTTTTCAACTCTATTTAAAATATATAATTTATTTTTAGAAAATAAAATCAATCCAGTAAAAACAGAGTTGAAAAAACATATACTTCCTATTTTATTGACTTTTTGGATTATAACAGGCTGTTATCCCGAAAAAAAGCACGGGATAGATTTGAACGCCACAAACACCTATAACACTGACAACCTGAATACAAATAATGGCATATTAAGTTAAAAACAACAAACCTTCAATATATCATGTGATGACAAAAACATCATTTAAACAATTCAAACAGGCATTTGGCCCTGGAATAATAATGGCGGGTGCAGCCATTGGTGTTTCCCATCTGGTTCAAGCTACCCGTGCCGGCGCCGATTATGGGTTTTCGTTGTGGTGGGTTTTATTACTGGCCTGTTTAACAAAGTATCCTTTTTTGGAATTTGGATCGCGTTACGCCGCTGCCACCAAAGAAAACTTACTCGATGGATACAAAAAAATGGGCAAAGGCGCATTCGAAGCTTACGCCTTTATTACCATCTCAACCATGTTTATAATACTGGCAACGGTAACCTTGGTTACAGCAGGATTGGCTGAACAATTATTTGGATTTGGTTTTTCGATGTGGACATGGTGCTTAATTATTTTGAGTTTATGCATTGCCCTCATTTTTATCGGAAATTATCCAGCATTAGACATAACAATGAAAGCTATAATAGTAACGCTTACCTTGTTAACATTTGTGGCTGTAATAATTATTTTTGGAACTTCGGCTCCAAAAGAAGCACTTAGCATTAAGCCACAAAGTTATTTCACTTCATCGGGAATAGCTTTTATTATTGCATTTATGGGATGGATGCCCATTCCGCTTGACGCTTCGGTATGGCAATCGATATGGGTTCGTGAAAAATTTAAGCAAACCCAGTATCATCCATCGCTAAAAGAGACACTGCTCGACTTTAAAATTGGCTATTACGCAGCAGTATTCATTGGCATCTTGTTCTTTTTATTGGGCATTTTTGTGATGTTTGGACAAAAGCACACGTTCCCGGCTGGTAGCGTTGCCTTTTCGGCTGTACTAGTCGATATGTACGGTCAAACACTGGGCAATTGGAGTCGCCCAATAATTTCGATTGCCGCATTTGTGGCCATGCTAAGCACAACACTTGCCGTTACCGATATTTACCCGCGTGTGATAATGGAATTAGCCAGTACTTACAACCGATCGAAAGGTGGTAAACTACTCAATGACATTAAGTTGAAAAGAATTTACCAAATATTTTTAGTTCTAATCCCTGCCGTTTCGCTCATTTTTCTAAGCTATATCAAAAGCGGTTTTACTCATTTAATTGATTTTGCTGCCGGATTATCATTTCTTTCGGCACCAATAATAGGATGGTACAACCTAAAACTCATCAATAGTAAATTGATGCCCGAGCATGCACGACCTAAAAAGTGGTATTTAATTCTTACTTGGGCATCCTTAATATTCTTGATTTTATTTTCGTTTATCTATCTCTACTGGGCAATTTTCAAATAAGCAGGAATAAAAAGAAGATAATTGTTAATTTTAATGCCTGCAACATAAAAACTTACACTTAAGAATAAATAAAGATGAGACGAAAATTATTTACTGATATTTTTGAAACCAAAGAGTCGATAATTTTACGTGACTACCTAGCTCTTGAAAGAACCAAGCTGGCCAACGAACGTACCTTGCTCGCTTTCACGCGAACATCGCTTTACATGATTTTGGGTGGAATTGCTTTTTTACAATTAGAAGATTTGAAAATGATTTCGTGGTTGGGGTATATGACAATAGTTTTGAGCGTGATATTTATTTTAATTGGCATCTACCGTTACGTGCAAATCAAGAAAAGACTTGAAAAGTATTACCTACATAACATGAATATAGAGAGCGAATCGGATAAAACTACCAATTCGAAAGAAGATTTATAAATAGTGGGTTGCAAGAAAATTCAAAATATCCAGATTGCAAGAAAATTAACCTACTGCTGTGTACCGATATACATCGGTACACAGTAGCGGCTGTGCACATTCTGCAGATATTGAAGAGCGGGGTTACAAACTCTCTTCTTTATCCAAACAATCCAAGTCTAAAAAGCAATTCGCCTAAAATGAAGTGAGATACAGTTATTCCAACAAGTGTTCGGTGCCTTAAATAAAGTAAGCCGAAAAATAGGCCAGCAAAAATGGTTATAAAAATGGTAGTTCCTGAATAATGCATGTGAACAATACCAAAAAGCATTGCGGTGGTCAATACAGCAAAAAGTGATTTATATTTGCCCGTAACAACCTATCTATGTTATTCTGAACAAAACCACGGCAAATAAATTCCTGAACAAAAGAGTTGATAAAATAAAAGAAAAAAGCTACTCCCGAGGTTGATGCAATAAAAATATTCTGACCCGAGAAACTGCTACCGGGTGAGTTTACCAAGTATATTTTAAGACCAATAAAAAGAGCGGCCATAACAATTGATATTTCAGTTTTCCCTCTGATAGGTGTCCGAATAGAAACACAAAAAAAGGCCTAAGTCCGACAGGCTGCTAGCAGATTTGACAATCTATTATTTGAAAGTTTACAATCGAAAAAACTAATTCTAACAGGGTTTTGAGCCCTGTCGGGATGAACAAAAATACAAAACATTTTAAAATGGAATCACAGTTCAAACCAAAATCGAAAATCGGCGGAGACAAAACCACAAACTACAATTTGTAAAATACAAAGCAGCAGGAGCACTATATTTTTAGAAATCACCTGTTTTTCGAACAAAAAAAGAGATTTTTCAAATAAAACAGAAAGAGTATCTTTAAATGAAACACTTAAATTTAAACGGTATAACTTACTATTGTAATGCTTGCTTATTAAAGTTTCTCAACTTGACTTTTGAGCTATAATTGCTATTTTGCACAAAAAAGGAGATAAATCACTTTTTTGCTCGCAAAATAGCAATAGTTTTGCAGCGTTTTTAAAAGCCTTTATCGAATGGGGTCAAATAAAGAAGTTTCACATACCGGAATAGTTAAAGAACGGAACAAAGAGGGGATTACTGTGAGTATTTTAGTGCAGGCGGGATGTGTAAGTTGCCAAATAAAAGACAACTGTACCATGTCGGATCAAAGCGAAAAAGAAATCGACATCAAATGCGACCCACTGCTTTACACTCCAGGCCAAAAAGTTGAGGTATTACTTAGGTCAACACAAGGCATGAATGCCATTTTTCTGGGTTATATCCTTCCCTTTATCGTTTTAATGGCTGTAATGATTACAACTTCAAAACTAACCCAAAACGAAGGAATAATTGGTATAGCGGCTCTAGTTTCACTAGTACCGTATTATATACTGTTGTACATTTTCAAAAATCAAATAAAAAAGAAATTTACATACGTGGTTAAACCACTCAATTAATAAAAGCATGAGTGCATCGTTAATTTATACCATTATTACTATTAGCGCCATAGGAATTGGAGCGGCTATAATTCTCTATTTTGCTGCTCGTAAATTCTATGTTTTCGAAGATCCTCGCATCGACGATGTTGAAGAGGCGCTACCCTCGGCCAATTGTGGCGGATGTGGCTATGCTGGCTGCCGGGCTTTTGCCGAAGCAATTGTGAAAGACAACTCACTAACCGACAAATTTTGTCCTGTTGGCGGAAACGACACCATGGGCAAAGTAGCCACCATAATGAACCTGGTTGCCGAAGAGCAAGCCCGGCGCACCGCAGTGGTTCGCTGTAATGGCACTTGCGAGCACCGCCCAAAAACCAACAATTACGAAGGAGCCACCACCTGTGCCATTGCATCAATGAGCTACGGGGGCGAAACCGACTGTCAATATGGATGCCTTGGATTTGGTGATTGCTGCGTGGTGTGCGATTTTGATGCCATACACATGAACCCCAAAACGGGGCTACCCGAAGTTGACGACGAAAAATGTGTGGCCTGTGGTGCCTGTGTCGAAGCATGTCCCAAAAACCTAATCGAACTGCGCAAACAAATGCCAAAATACCGCAAAATATATGTGGCCTGCCGAAACGAAGACAAAGGCGCAGCAGCCAAAAAATCGTGCGAAGTGGCTTGTATTGGTTGCGGCAAATGCGAAAAAGTGTGTGAGTTCGACGCCATAACCATTATCAATAACCTAGCTTTTATCGATTCCGACAAGTGTAAACTTTGTCGCAAGTGCGTATCGGTTTGTCCTACTCATTCAATTATCGAGGAAAACTTTCCACCACCAAGACAAAAAGTCGAAAAACCAGTAACAAGTGACGAAGTAATAGCATAATATAACCAAATAACCTGTTCTCCGTTGAACAAAAAAGGAGTTGCAATGCTGAAAACATTTAAAATAGGGGGTACTCATCCGGCTGAAAATAAAATAACAGCCAACAAGGCCATTGAAAAATTACCCCTGCCCAAAACTGCCACCATTTTGGTTGCCCAACACATTGGTGCACCATCGAAAATTTTGGTTGCCCGTGGCGAAAAAGTAAAAACCGGACAACTAATTGCACAAAGTGCAGGGTTTGTTTCAACCAACATACACAGTTCGGTTTCGGGGAAAGTTGCCAAAATTGACATGACCGTTGATGCCTCGGGCTATAAAAAAGAGTCCATTGTAATCAATGTTGAAGACGATGAGTGGGAAGAATCGATTGACCAATCGATCACGCTGATCAACAACATCGATTTCGATGCAAAAACCATTACCGATAAAATATTGGCCGCGGGTATTGTTGGTTTGGGAGGAGCTACTTTTCCAACCCACGTAAAACTAATGCCGCCTCCGGGAATGAAACCCGAAATCCTCATCATTAACGGGGTCGAATGCGAACCCTACCTCACAGCCGACCATCGTGTTATGCTCGAAAAAGGCGACGAATTGATGGTGGGAACTCAACTGCTTATGAAAGCTCTTAAGGTTGATAAAGCAGTAATAGGAATTGAAAACAATAAACCCGACGCCATTAAGCACCTTAGTGTTTTGGCTCAAAAATACACGGGCATATCAGTTGTCCCGCTCAAAGTAAAATACCCGCAAGGAAGCGAAAAACACCTCATAAAATCCATTACAGGTCGCGAAGTTCCGTCGGGAGCTTTACCCATTTCGGTGGGTGCAGTAGTCAATAATGTTGGAACCGCATTGGCCGTTTACGAAGCCATAACCAAGAACAAACCACTGTTCGAGCGGGTGATCACCATTACCGGCAAATCGGTAGCCAAACCCGGCAATTACTTGGTTCGTATTGGCACTCCTATTTCGGAGCTAATTGAAGCAGCCGGCGGCCTCCCTTCCGATACAGCTCGAGTAATCAGTGGCGGTCCAATGATGGGCAAAGCCATAAGTACAGTAGATACTCCGGTTACCAAAGGCACATCGGGCATTCTTATCATTAACGAAACCGAAGGACATCGTAAAACAATGCAAAACTGTATACGCTGCGGACGTTGCGTTTCGGTTTGTCCCATGGGACTTGAGCCTTATTTACTGATGACTTTATCGGAAAAGAAAGTATGGGACAGAACCGAAAACGAAAAAATAATGGATTGTATTGAATGTGGCTCTTGCAGCTACATCTGCCCTGCCAACCGTCCATTGCTCGATTATATCCGATTTGGAAAAATGACAGTAGGTGGCATCATCCGTAACCGAAAATAAAAAAAAACCAAGCATCAGAATTGATTCAATCAGATAAAAAAAGATGAATAAATTACTAACCATAAGCCCTTCGCCACATATTAAGCAAGGCGACTCGGTAAATAAAATAATGTACAGTGTAATTTTTGCACTGTTGCCTGCTTTAATATGGTCGTTTGTAGTTTTTGGACTACCCTCCGTAATAACCACTTTAACATCGGTTGTTGCGTGTGTAGTAATTGAATGGCTCATTCAAAAATACATACTAAAAACAACGCCATCAATAAAAGATGGTTCGGCCATTTTAACCGGCATTTTACTGGCCATGAACGTACCCGCAACTTTGCCCATTTGGATCATCATAACAGGTGCAATTGTGGCCATTGGCATAGCAAAAATGTCGTTTGGAGGCTTGGGGCAAAACCCCTTTAATCCAGCACTGGTAGGCAGGGTATTCTTGCTTATTTCCTTTCCCGTTCAAATGACAAGTTGGCCAAACATTACCAAGACATTGGTTGATGCTACCACCGAAGCAACTCCACTTGCCATTGTAAAAGAAGGAATTAAAAGTGGCACTCCCTTATCGGAGGTAATGCCTAATCTACCCGGATATATCGATTTGCTAATGGGAAATTTTAGCGGATCGTTAGGTGAAGTATCGGCACTTTTGTTATTATTAGGTTTTGCTTACCTACTTTTCAAAAAAGTAATAACCTGGCACATACCCATACTTACACTTGGCACTATTTTTATTTTCACTGGAATACTTTGGATGGTCAATCCCGAACAGTTTGCCGATCCACTTTTTCATATCCTGTCGGGAGGTGCAATGCTGGGTGCAATATTCATGGCCACCGACATGGTAACATCGCCCATGTCGATACGAGGACAAGTCATTTACAGTATTGGCATTGGACTAATAACGGTTAGTATCAGAACATGGGGAGCTTACCCCGAAGGCATTTCATTTGCAATTCTAATCATGAATGCTTTCACACCACTAATCAACAACTATATTAAACCTAAACGATTTGGAGAGAAAAAATAATGGCAAAACCACAATCGACATTCAGAAATATGTTAACCGCCCTATTTGGGGTTACATTCATTGCTTCGGCTATTTTGGGTCTGGTATTCGACCTTACCAAAGGGCCAATAGCCAAAGCCGAGTTGAATAAACAAACTAGCGCTGTTGCCGCAGTACTTCCCGAATTCAACTTCTTGGGAACAGCATACAAACTACTCCCTGCCGATGGCATTGACAGTATTGAAGTGTTTCCGGCGTTTGATGCTGACAGCACAATAATAGCCTGCGCCATTAAATCATATACCAACAAGGGGTTTAGCGGTGATATTGAAATAATGGTTGGTATTGACAACGAAGGGCTTATTTCGGGCTATCAGGTATTAAAACATGCCGAAACACCGGGTTTGGGTTCAAAAATGAACGAGTGGTTCAGCAACACCGAAAAAGCAAGTCAGAATATTATTGGCAGAAATATTTCGGACAAAGAACTACGAGTAAGCAAAGATGGGGGCGATGTTGATGCCATAACGGCCGCTACTATTTCGTCGAGGGCTTTTTTAGATGCCATAAACAGGGCCAATAATACGGTAAACAATCAATACTCAAACGGCAACTCATCGGCCACTAAAAAAAACGATAAAGCAAAAACCAAAAGCGACAATAATTCGCAAGAAAAATAAAAAAAAAGCACTATGAATCAATGGAAAAATTTCACCAAAGGATTTATTAAAGAAAACCCAGTATTTGTACTATTGTTAGGCATGTGCCCCACACTGGGCACTACAGGTTCAGCTATTAATGGTTTGGGGATGGGTTTAGCAACCACATTTGTGCTTGTAATGTCGAACATTGTAGTATCGATGGTTAAAAACCTCATACCCGATAAAGTACGCATTCCAGCTTTCGTTGTCATCATTGCAGCGTTTGTTACAGTTTTACAAATGGTAATGCAAGCCTACTTACCAGCGTTGTACGAAAGCCTCGGCTTGTTTATTCCACTTATCGTAGTAAACTGCATCATTTTGGGGCGTGCCGAAGCATTTGCATCAAAAAACACTGTTGTTTCGTCGGCCACCGACGGGCTGGGTATTGGACTAGGTTTCGCGTTTGCTTTAACCATTTTAGGAAGTGTTCGCGAGTTATTGGGTAGCGGTAAAATTTTCGACATTACCATTTATCCCGAAAAATACGGGATGCTCTTGTTCATTCTAGCTCCTGGAGCTTTTATTGTGCTGGGCTATATTATTGCCATCGTCACAAAACTCAACAAACAAAAGTCGTAAGCTAAACTATAATAAAAATGGAATACATTATAATTATCATATCGGCCATATTGGTCAACAACATTGTGTTGAACCAGTTTTTGGGAGTTTGCCCCTTCCTTGGTGTATCGAAAAAAATTGAAACCGCTATTGGCATGACAGGTGCTGTATTATTTGTAATGGTTTTATCAACCATTGCTACTTTCTTGATACAGCATTACATTCTCAATCCACTAAACATTGCTTACTTACAAACCATTGCATTTATTTTAGTTATTGCAGCCCTTGTTCAATTGGTTGAAATTGTGTTGAAAAAAGTTAGCCCGGCACTTTATCAAGCTTTGGGTGTTTTTCTGCCCTTAATTACCACCAATTGTACAATTCTGGGGGTAGCTATTCTAGTAATACAAAAAGATTTCAACCTGATGCAAGGCGTAGTTTATGCGTTTTCGAACGCACTAGGCTTTGGTTTGGCATTGATAATTTTTGCCGGCTTACGCGAACACACCGATTTACAGTCTGTACCAAAAGGTTTAAAAGGCGTACCCATTGCACTAATAACTGCTGGTATTTTGGCAATGGCATTCATGGGTTTCTCGGGTATCGTTAAATAAAAAACCGTCCAAGGGAAAGGACGGTTTAGAAAGATGTTATTTTTAAGAGGGAGACTTAAAATAGCTGACATAAAGGTGTCATTTTTTTTCATTCAACTCGACAAAAAACAGAAAAATGTACGCTTTTTCTTAACCAACCCCCCCTTTTTAACTTTTAAGTGCCTATTTTATCATTATTTATTGTTTTTTAGGAATAAAATAAACAAATCCATCTAAACATAATAGTTATTTTTACAAAATAAACTACACTGCTTTAATATTGTTTTTCCACGGCTTCCATTTTAACACCAACTAAACAACAACGATTTTCTTCAATGCTCAATAATTTTTTGTTATTTTGGGAGTTAAATTCATAAAGCCGTCAAATTGGAAATACAAACAAATATTTCGCACCCAGTAATCATTATTGCGCTCCTATTGGCTTTGGCAGCAGCCCTGCCCTATGCCATCTATTTTTATAAAAAGAACGCTGACGAATTCAATACAAAACAACGTATCGTTTTGAGTTTATTACGGTTTGTTGGTTTTTTTCTAATTAGCTTTTTATTATTGGCTCCGGTTACCGAATTGATTCGAAACCGTATCGAAAAACCATTGATTATTGTGGGTATCGATAATTCCGAATCAATGAAAAATGACTCAATCAATGCCGGATTGGTTAAAAGTTTTATCGATAAAGTTCAGAATAACCTTTCCGACAAATATAAAGTAGAAACTTTTTTGTTTGGCGACAAAGTAAGACAATCCGACTCTATTTCGTTTACCGATTTATGGTCGAATTATTCAAATTTCTTTTTGGAAATTGAAAAAAGATATTTCAATTTAAACGTAGGTGCCATCGTTTTAGTAGGCGATGGAATTTATAATCAAGGCAAAAACCCCGAGCAACTGAGCAATAACATTAATGTTCCGGTTTACACGCTGGGGGTTGGCGATACACTTTCGGTTATCGATCAGGCCATAATTGATGTAACCCACAATCCCAATGTTTTCAAGGGAAACCTTTTCCCAGTTGAAGTTGAGCTCAATTTTACCGATTTTCCTTATAATCAATCGCAACTATCAATTTTTATCGACGGAAAATTAGCCTTATCCGATAAGATAGAAGTACTTCAGCCTAATTACTATTTTAGGAATATTTATAATGTTTCGATTGACGAAGTAGGATTAAAAAACGTGACAGTACTTGTAAGCCCAATAAAAGACGAACAAAACACCCATAATAACCGCCACTCGTTCACCATCGAGGTGCACGATAACAAAAAAGAGATATTAGTACTAACACAAGGGCCACACCCCGACATTGGCATTATTACCCAAACCCTTAATCAAAAAGCGAATTATAATGTAACCACCATTCCAATTGATGTTTTTACCGGCAATATCAAAAACTTCGACTTGGTGGTATTAAATCAACTCCCCTCGCTAAGGTCTCAAAACCATGACGCATACAAAGCTATATTAGAACAAAAAAAGGCAGTACTGATAATTGTTGGCCCCAACACCTCTCTCTCGGCATTGAATAATCTCGAATTGGGTTTTAACATTACGCCAACCTTATTAACCGAAAACAGTGAACCCTTTTTTAACGAAAATTTTTCGTTATTCAATTTGCCGGTTAATATTAAAAACATGGAAAGCATTTACCCACCTCTCATCACTCCCTATTCGGAATACGAAACTAGCAGTGATTTTTCAATACTGGCTTTCCAAAAAATAAAAGGGATTGAAATGAACTATCCCTTGATTATGGCCGGAACTCATGATGATCAAAAAATTGGGGTCATTACCGGAGAGGGAATTTGGCGCTGGCGCTTGAGAGAATTTCAAAATTTCGAAAATCAAAATGCTTTCGATCAAATAACTGTCAATCTTTTTAGTTTTTTAACGCTCAAAGAAGAAAGAGAACAATTCAAGATTGCGTATGAACGGATTTCTACCGAAACTTCGCCTTACCAAATAAAAGCACAAGTTTTTAACGAGATATTCGAACCCGTCGATAATGCCGAAGTCAGGCTTTCACTTACCGATTCAACTGGAAACCAAATGCGCTATCTTTTCGATGTTAACCAAACCGAGTACAACCTCAACATAGGGCTGCTTTTGCCTGGGAAATATCAATTTGAGGCGACAGCACTACTGGGCGAAAACGAATTCGTAAAAACAGGAAGCTTTAGTATACAGGAAGTCAATATTGAGCAACAAAATTTGCAATCGAACTTTAAAGCATTGAACATGTTATCGGATGCAAGCGGCGGAAAATTTTATACTATTAATAATTCCGATGAAATAATTTCAATGTTGAATGAAAAAAACCAACTGGAACCCCGTATTCATAAAGAAAAAAATATACATGAACTTATTGATTGGAAGTATTATGCTTTATTGATACTTTTAATGTTCTCATTGGAATGGTTTTTGAGAAAATTTTGGGGCAGCTATTAAAAACAAAAAACTAACAACTTAAGCTATGCAAAAAATACTTCTATTCATCATATTGCTCCTTGTCTGTTTTGGATCTCAAGCGCAACTCAAAAAATTTATGATTGAAGTTCCCAATCCTCCAAAATTTAAAATTTCCGATTCAATTCAAAGTTTCACCATTATGAACCGGAGCATGAACAGCGAGTTTGTTAGCTACAACGAAAAGGCATTACAACTTGATTTCTATCGGAAAAACTTTATCACCAACACAATATTACTCGACAGTACAGCAGCCGACACCACTATTAAAGTGTTAGGTGATTTGCTTTTTGAGTCGCTCCGTTACGATGTGGTTATTCCAACCGACCGCAACATATATCGTTTGCTAAGCTTTACCGAAACACCCGCCCCACTTGATTGGGAATATGTAAACCTGATTTGTGAAACTTACAATACCGATGCACTGCTGGTGCTCGAAAATATGGCCATCAGAACCGTCACCAACTACAAAAATTGGATAGAAAACGAAGGGTTCTTTTTTACAAAACACCACTATGCTTCGATGGATTATTATAGCAGGGCACATTGGCGTATTTACGATCCAAAAACTGAAAGTATTACAGTCGATTTTATAACTAACCAAGACACCTTATACTGGGACAACTCGTCGACTGAAATTGTAGAGCTTTTTAAGGGGCTACCCACAATTAAAGAGGCAACATTAGCCACCGGAATCAAATTGGCTATGAATTTTGTAAAAATTATTGCACCTACTTGGACACCTGAATCGCGGTACTATTATGTAATGCGCGATACCTTAATCGACAAATCGATACAATTAGCTGCCGATGGAGAATGGGGAATGGCACTCGAAAACTGGCTGCAATATTCCGAACAAGGAAAACGTAGCGAACGAAGTAAAATAATGCTCAACATTGCCCTGGGTTTCGAAATGACCGGTGATATTGATAATGCCATAGATTGGGTCCAAAAAGCTCAAAAGCTTTATTACCGCGAAGTAGTTAATTACTATCTCAAAGAACTCTTGAAAAGACAGCTCCTTCTAAAGAATTAACCATTTCAATTTTATTAATTCCGTTTTTTCTTAATTTTACCACTTTGAATAAAACTTGTATGTAAAAAATTAAAAGGTATGAAACAAAATATTTTATTACTAATAGTAGTTTTGTTTTTAGGTAGTTGCTCTACTTCTAAACAAACAAAGAAAAATACACCGGTGACTATCGACCAGCAAATGCTCAATAACGCGATCGAAAAAACCATAAATGAACTGGTTGCTGGCCAATGGATGTCAGATTTTATGACCAAAAAGAACGAACGCCCCACCATTACCACATCGCGCATAATCAATAATGCCAATGTAATAATCGACAACAACTTTATTCACAATGTAATCGACATGTCGCTCATTAACACCGGGCAAAGCAGGGTGCTCAAATCAACCGAAAACCAGCGTTTATTAAGTCCATTAGAATTATCGCAAATCGAAAGTATCGATTATGTAATATCAACAACAATACAACCCGCAAAAAAGAGTTCATCAAATCCAGTTATTGAACTTTCAATTTGGGATAAAGAAGCAAGCAAATCACTTTTTACAGTTAGTAACCCAATTGAATAAACAACTCTTTTTTAATGGAAAATTTCAAACCTACCAACTACAAGCTCAAATCGCTTTGTTGCGGAACTGTTTTCAACGATATCAATTGGGAACTAAACTGCCCAAAAAACGAAAAGCCTGCCTTAATAAGGACTCAATACGAGAAAAAACAAATTTCGATAAGGAAATTACCCGGACTTTACAAATTTGCCGATTGGCTTCCTATTGAAAAAATACTTGAAGGTTCCGGCGCTCCTGTTACGTATAAAAGTACAGGATTAGGTCAACACCTTGGACTCAAAAACCTATACATCACATTTAATGGTTACTGGCCCGAAAAAGGAGCTTTGATGCAAACCGGCACCTTTAAAGAATGTGAAGCTTTTTCGGTATGTGCCCGTAAAAACCCACAAACCGATAAAGTGATGGTTGTGGCTTCGGCAGGGAATACCGCCCGCGCTTTTGCCCTCGTTTGTTCCGCCAACAAAATACCCTTACTGCTATGCATTCCCGAAGATAATTTATCGGCACTTTGGTTCGAAAAACCTCTCGACCCTTGTGTTAAAATAGTTTCAAGCGAAAAAGGAAGCGATTATTTCGACGCCATTCACCTTTCGAATATTGCCGCCGAAATGGAGATGTTTTACCCCGAAGGTGGCGCAAAAAACGTAGCCCGTCGCGATGGTATGGGATTAACCGTGGTCTCGGCTGTTACAACAATAGGCCGAATCCCCGATTACTATTTTCAAGCGGTAGGCAGCGGTACCGGAGCTATTGCAGCCTGGGAAGCCAATCTCCGATTTATTGAAGATGGCCGCTATGGTTCCAATCTGATGAAATTAATGGTTTCACAAAATGCCCCTTTCGTTTTAATGAAAGATGCCTGGGATGTTCGTTCAAGAGCTCTCCTCCCACTCGACGCCAACTTGGCTCGAAAACAAGTAGAAGAAATCAATGCCAAAGTGTTATCGAACAGGAAACCGCCCTACTCGATTATTGGCGGTTTATTTGATGCTTTAACAGCAACAAACGGCGAAATACTGGCAGCCAACAATACCGAAGCGGAAAAAGCATATCAACTGTTTCTCGAAACCGAAGGGAATGACATTAGTCCGGCAGCTGCAGTTGCCGTTGCAACGCTAATGGAATCGGTAAATAATGGTAAAGTCGAAAAAGATGCTACTATAATGCTAAACATCACCGGAGGTGGAGAACAAAAATTCATTGACGAACACGATGTGATTTACGCTAAATCGTTAATGGTTTTTCCTATTGACCCTGAACCCGATATGGTAAAAAGAGAACTCTCAAAATTATTTTAACCCCGACATTAAGTAATTTATTATTCTAATAGTTCGTTATGTTTTTGTTTGTTTCTGATATTCAGAGTGTTATGACCTGCCCCTATAAAACGATATATCGTTCATTATCAAATTATTTCGTTTTTTCTTAATCCAAATATCTAACAATCTATTATTATTTACAATAGACTATTTATTATTGAAGTTAAACACTAATTATCGGCATCTTACATAATCATTTGATGCTAAAATAAATAGCTCTTACTACCTAACTTAGTCATTATATTGAATCACTAGTGTCCCATTAAAATCGGGACGTTATTAAAAATTAAACAAATTTGGCTCATTAAGCCTAAAACGTTCTTTGTCATTTTGAAATTTAGTTTTTTTAAAGAGGTCTCTTAGATGAGTTTTATCCGTTAAAGATAT
>DATERL010000173.1:0-10054 GCA_035271585.1 Prolixibacteraceae bacterium | reverse complement strand
TCTATTTCTATGCATTACTAATATTTGTTATAAAAATAAAAACTTTTATAACATAAATATTTTATTTTTAGGTAGATTTTATTATCTTCATCAAACAAAACTAAACCAGAAAGTGATGCTAATTTATATCTTAATTAAGCTCCCTCAATCTTTAGCACTAAGCCCCTTAAACCTTATTAAATTTAATAAAAATGAATACCTATTCATTTTAACATTTATAATATGTTTGGCAGCCATACTTATAATGGGTATTGAATTATACCGCCAAAAAACGAAGAAAAAGATTCAGTTAAAAAAATTGGAAAGCGAAGTTGTAAGATTAAAAGTTGCAATATCTGAACGAACAAAAAACCTCGAGATTGCTTTAGAAAAAGCAGAAGAATCGAACAGGCTAAAGAGCTTATTTCTGGCCAACATGAGTCACGAGATTCGCACCCCCTTAAATAGCATTTTAGGTTTCTCCGAATTAATTATTGAAAATGAAATCAGATCTGATCAGAAAGTACTTTATGCCGCTCAAATATTACAAAACGGACAAAACCTACTAAAGCTGTTTGATCAGATTTTTCATCTTGCGATTTTTGAAGCAGGTAAGGTGACAATTAGAAAAGAGGAATTTAATTTGTACGATATGCTTGAAAAATTATTCAAAAAAACGAAGCATAAAATAAATGCTACCGAAAAGAACATTCACTTTACATTCAATATCGAAAATCCAAATTTCAGAATCAGAACCGATCTTTCAAAATTAAAACTGATACTCGAAAACTTACTTGACAACGCCATTAAATTTACAGACAAAGGCATTATCGACATCACTTGCTTAAAGCTCGACAACCATTTTTTATTCCAGATAACTGACTCTGGATGTGGTATTGACGAAATTGATATTGATATTATTTTCGACCCATTTACCCAAGGAAGCGAGACATTACGAAAAATTAAAGGTGGCTCAGGTCTCGGTCTTTCGAACGTAAAGAACTACGTAATTTTACTCGGCGGAAAAATATGGTGCACGCGTAATTTACCAACTGGAACAATTTTCTATTTCACCTTGCCTGCTTTACAAAACGTTGAGGAAGAATTTTCTCTAATGAAAAGCTTATCATTTTTTAAGAACTAAGCCTTCGAGTAATTCAATATAAAGGTTTATCCCTTCTTTAATTTCTTTTAAGAAAATAAATTCGTTTGCGGTATGCGAACGGGCCGAATCACCAGGCCCCATTTTAACTGAGCGGTAAGGCATAAGCGACTGATCACTAAGGGTTGGCGAACCGTAACATTCAATTCCAAACAACTGTACCCTTTTAACAAATGGATGATCCATTTCGATTCCCGACGAGTTTAAACGCCTTGATCGGGCCTTCATATTACAATTTAACAAGCCCGAAATTGTTTCAATAACTTCGTCGTTCGAATAACATTCGTTGGTGCGCACATCGATTACAAATTTGCAGGAATCGGGCACAACATTGTGCTGAAATCCGGCTTCGATTAGAGTTACTGTCATTTTAACCTCACCCAACAAAGATGAAATTCGTTCAAATTTATAATTTCTTATTTTGTTAATTTCGTCTATAGCCAAGTATATGCTATTAATCCCTTCGTTACGCGCTGCGTGGCCGGCCTTTCCTTTCACCATACAATCAATCACCAGTAACCCTTTTTCGGCCACGGCCAGTTTCATTTGAGTAGGCTCGCCAACAATAGCAAAATCGACCCGTTGGAGTAGTTTCACCAATTGCGCCATACCATTAACGCCGGAGCTTTCTTCTTCGGCTGTGGCAGCAAAAATTAAATTGAATGGCAAATTTTCCTTTGGAAAGAAATACGCAAATGTGGCCAATAATGAAACCAACGGAGCACCGGCATCGTTACTACCTAAACCAATTAATTTTCCATCTTCAAGGCTTGCACCAAAAGGGTCGTAAGTCCAACCATCAACAGGCTTTACCGTATCGATATGCGAATTCAACAGCACAACAGGCTTTTGGTCGTCCCAATGTTTATTAAAACACCAGGTGTTGTTCATAAAGGTTTTATAGTGAATACCGAGCTCATCGAGATGTTTTCTGATAATGTCGGCGGCATCGTGCTCTTGAGTTGAAAGTGAAGGGGTCTTTATTAATTTTTTTAATAACTCAACACTACCATTATAAAGTTGGTCAATTTCCATATTAGCTCACTTTTTTGGTGGCTAAAGATACAAATAATCAAAACCAATAATAAACAAAGCTACAGAACTATTAGTTTTTCACAAATTACACCTTGCTGTGTTTTAACAACAACAAAGTAAACGCCTGAGCTAAGAGTAAATAGATCAATTTTGTTCGTACTTCCAACATCTTTAATCGTTTGTACAATTTGGCCTGCCTGATTTAAAATTTCGATTTGTGAAGGTAATTTTACGCCTTTTGTGAATGAAACTGTAACCTCGCCCGAAGCCGGATTCGGATATACTTTACAATAATGGCTTTCTGATTCGGACCAAGTTACCAAAGTATCTACTGCATCAACAATAAACGAAAACTTATCAGAAACCGGGTTGTAATTTTTATTGCCCCATTGATTTGCGGTCAAAGTAATGGTTCCCTTTTCCAATACGTATAAAATTCGGCCTTTAATCTGAACAATATTTTCATCAGATGAAGTCAGCTCATCTAAAGTCAAACCCGAACTACATTTAAAGTTTTCCAATTCAAATACTTCACCCTCAATTAAGGTATCGGGCAGCGAAGTGTAAATATGTTGGTCGATTTTATCAATTTTCAACTGTTGAACTACCGGCTCTGCAGCACCCCAGTTTGAATTTCCGATTTGAGTTGCCGAAATATTTACAATACCTGCTCCAACTATCTTCAGAAAACTTTGATTAACAACACGTGCCACCGTTGCATCGTCTGTTTCGAAATGAACAGGCAGCATCGATTCTGCACTTGCAATTAAATGTAGGCTGGTGTCGCGGTATGCCATTGCAGATAAACCATCAAAAGTAATGGATTGAACCCCTTTATAAACAACAAGCCGAACACGATTCTCTACAGCATTCCAATTATTGTTGCCCTCGTTAAAAATCCTAATAAATGTTTCGCCAGCACCTTTAATTAAAAATTGTCCATCGGTGTATTCAGCAATGGTTTTGTCTTCAACTTCAAAATCGAAAGGAATACTTGCATGACTAAAAATATCGAGATTAAAACTCCGATCAATATAATTACAAACAAGCGATTCGGGTACTACCATTTGCTGAATGCCTTTTTCAACGGTAATTGGAATAAGCAAATCGCTTGCGGGATTAAAATTACTGTTTCCTAATTGACTTATACGAAGTTGGGCCTTACCTACACCATTTGTTTTCAACATTCCGTCAACTATTGAAACAACCAATGTATCGGAACTTTCTATAACTACATCAAGCAGCGATGACACTTCAATATCGGGTTCAACCAAATCGAAGGTAAAAGGGATTATCGGACTAATATGGCTAACAATTTGCTGTTCACCCTTTTCAATAGTCAATATTCTAAATGCTTTATCGGAACTCGAAATACACTCATCACCTTCATTTACAGCTGAAATGGCTGCCTTGCCGGCAGTTAAGAAGAAAATGGTGTCGGCATTGATTCCAATCAAATTATTAGCCGAAGTGCTATAAATCAGGGGTAAGCCCATGCTCGACTGCCCGCTTAAAACGTAGTATTTTTGATGGAAATACTGAACAGGTATGAGATCAAAGTTAATCGCTTGCTGAGCTTTATTTACTGTATACCAATCGCTTTCAGCATAAGCTGTCACTTCATTTTTGCCCCCACAATTATGGTCTATTATGGTTTCGACCACCCGTATTTCGGCGCCACAAAAAACTTCAGTAACTTCAAAATTAGCACTAGTTTGGTTTTCGAGGTTCAGCACCGAGTCATCGGTTTTAAGTTGCCACTGATAACTACGTGGCCATTCGTAAGTGCA
Source organism: Prolixibacteraceae bacterium (assembly GCA_035271585.1). Classification (GTDB taxonomy): domain Bacteria; phylum Bacteroidota; class Bacteroidia; order Bacteroidales; family Prolixibacteraceae; genus Roseimarinus. Next base: position 6,088 of record DATERL010000173.1, on the reverse strand, counting down.
ATTATCTAAGGTATCAGCCCAAGTACCTTCAACCACTGCTATGGTTTTCCCAAAAACAGGCTGAATGTTTATCGATGGTGCTTTTAAGCAAACAGGAGCATCGTTAACACCATAAACTTTTAAGCGGGCAATGGCTTTATTACTTTCTTGAAAGCCATCGCTAACCTGCACTTCAACTTGTCTGTATTTAGTAATATCGGGATCGTCGGAATCGATGAAATATTCAACATTTCGAAAAACATACTCCCAATATCGGTTATCAAAATCTGAATTTTTAATTAAGGTTAAAGTATCTGAATACGAGCCAGTAACCAACACCGAATCGGTATTCCCAATATATCGCAAATATTCTAACGGGTGTACTTGTTGGTTACTAATTACTAGTTTTACCATTTGTATTGTATCGGAATCGATATCAATAATTTGAACATCTGAATCGGCAATAAAACCACCTGGCATTTGCTCATAAACTTCGCCCAAAAAGTTTCCATTAATCGCTTTTGAACTATTGTCGGCATCAAGCGAAATAACCGGAGGAGTATTGGTTAGCACAAACCAGTTTTCATCTGAATAAGCTCTACCAACACTGTTGTCGGCAAACATTCTATAATAAATAGTATCGGGGCCAGGTAGATTTTCGACTGTAATTTCAAATAATTGTCCACTATTCAATGCTCCCGGTCGTTCAACAACCCTTGCAGTAACAGGTTCAAATGCTGCTTTTTGGGACCATACAACGCCAAACTTCAAATTAACAGAATCGTTTAGCGCAAGCAAAGTTCCTTTTAATGTAGCTTTCGTTCTAAATACATTTAAAACCTCCATTGCATTAACCTCCGATAAACCAGAAAGAGTAGTAAAGGAGAGTTGGTCACTATAAGCATCACCTTGGTCGCTATTTGCGTACGCACGCACATAATACTTTGTGAATGGGTTTAAACCTTTAGCCATTGCACTAAAACGATCGCTGGTCTCCGTCGATTCAATGAATTGGTCATAAATAGTGGGTTCACCTTTGGTATTCCAGCAAAAACCTCGCGAGTAGATTTCGGCACCATTACTATTGATAATATTCCCGTAAATTTTGGCTTTGTCCGAATAAACTTCGGGGTTTGCATTAATGTCCACCACGGGAGGAATGCCCATGGTTGCGAAAGACCAAAGCGGGCTCTCGGCTTCATATTCACCATCGGTCGAAACAACTTTCCAGAAATAGGAAGTACTGTGTTCGAGAACAGGCAGCTGAAAACTGTTGGCCGAAGTGGTTGCTATAAATTTAGGTTGATTTGTTTTCCCGAAGAAAACATCATAACTCACCACATCGCCATTTATATCGCCTCCCGACCATTTCAGCAAAGGAGCATGTGCAACCTTTAGCTGGTTATTTTGAGGTATTGGACTTGATGGTTCAAAGGGAGGAAAATTTTGGTTAATACCGGTAATAGAAATATTATCGATGTAGTGCCATTGTTTTTTAACCAAATCGAAATTTTGCTGTATAAATTGTAAACGAACAATTTGTCCGGCATATTCATCTAAATCGAAAGTATAATTTACCCAATCGGCATCGTTGTATCCACCATTATAAAATTCTTTTAGAACTGTTTCGCCATAAAGAGGCATCAAGAGTGCTTTTTGAATATTTTTAGTCGAAACTTCGGGGGTGGAACGTTTTACCCAAAAACTAAGTCGGCAGTCTGCCGGTACCAGAAAGGCTAAGGAAGCGCAGTTGAGCGATTTTGAAGAAAACCCTGGGTCCGATAAGCGCAAACTATAATTACCCGAATGTTTATCATCGCTTGTAATTTTAGCATTAGAAAAAACACTAAAATGCCCCTCGTTACCCATTTCAAAGCCTTCGTTATAAACAGTAGGTATCGCTTTATTAAAAATAGGTTCAAGGCCAAACAAAGCAGCCTGGTTATTAGTATAATTGGAACTTCCGGGTGTAAGTGCCGACAGCAAGAAGTTACCATTTGAAGCCCCTCCCCATCCCCAATTAAAATGAAAATAATCGTTTGAATAACCATCGCAAACGAATGCGTGTCCACTATTGCCTGCAGGACTATACCCGGCATAAACAACAGGCCTACCGCTATTTAACTCATTTTTGATATTCAATTTCCATTCAGTTTCACTGTCCCAATTATTTTTATAGGCATGGGTTATGGTGGTATTGTACTTAAAATATTTACTAAAAGCAACAAGGGCATCTTCAAGAAATGCGCCTGAAGAATAAGGGCCAAAGTCCATGTTTACCGATACGGCAGCATGGTAATTTATTTTTTGGACTTCAATGTTAACACTAGTAGACTTATTGGGGATTTCACTCCAATTGTAATTAGCATTTTCGAAGTCGGCAGTTTGCGCACCATATTTAGAGTGATTATAACTATGATTGTCTGAGCCGTTCACAGGATATTCCCAATATTTCATAACCTGAGCCATTGCAGTCGCTACGCAACCAATCCAGACATGTCCGTTACCAGCACCACTTTTACTATCAGCCGGAGCCATCTCGTTATAATACCGCCCTTGGTTCCACTCACTGGTTAGCAAGGGGCCAACCGACGATAGCATTGCTCCTTTTAAAGGAATAAGTGTTTCTTCAGTACTTTTAAGCTTGACCCATTTTTCATTAAGGAATTGGCTGTGTGGTAAAACTTGCTTATCGGCAGCCTCAATTTCTGAAGCAAATCCATCCATCCATTCCTGCATTTGTACTGGTATATTATTGGGGTCGAATATTGAATTGGAAGAATAACCTAAAACAGGTTCAGCAAGGTCGGAGCCAGCGATCATTACCCAACCATAGGGTTGAAAAACAACAATATAAACTAATGGTTCATTGTTATTTGATTGGGTGAATACTTGTTTTATGCTCTCGTCACAAAAGGCTTCATAACTATTACTGTTCAACCAATTAACAGCAACAATCCGCGCATCATCAACCGTAATAGTTTTACCAAAACCCGATAACAATACGAACAAAAAGAATAGTACCCCCCCAAACCTTCTCATCAAATATCTTTTTCTTTACCACCAGTGGAATGAAAAAGCAAAATAGCAAATTCGAGTTGAAGAAACAACACCGAAACGCATATTTTTTTATAGCCTAACTTCTTATTTTTATCTCAACTCTCTACTATGATCATTTAATTCAGTAATTTTAATCTAAATTTCAAAAACAGGGAATAAATCACCATATCAAAAAACTAGAAAAATGGGAACTACAAGCAAGTTAATATTACAAGTAGTAATATATTCATTATGCCTATTATGCTTTTTTGCATGCGACTCATTTAACGATAGCAAGCCCAAAGCGAGTAAAAACCTCACAATTGAAAGCAGTATTGAAGTAGCTGAACAATCGGTATCAATTATGGGAGGCAAAATAGTAGTCGATTATCCTGGAAGTAAAATCGATGGCATGGAGATTATGGTACCAGCCAACAGTTATTTATCTTCAAGAACATTCACGATTTCGACTGCCGATATTGCCAATCACAACTTAGGACGTAATTTCAACCCCATTTCGCCCCTCATAATGATTGAAAACGGTGGTGCGTACGCCAATCAAATTATGGAAATTACCATTCCCATAAGTATTTCTAATGGCGAAATTCCTTTGGCTTTCTTTTATAACGAAATTGATGGAACACTTGAAAGTATTCCTACAAAAAGCTACAACAACAGCTCAATTACTTTACTCACCCGCCATTTTATGTCGGCATCCGATTTTGATATCGACGAAGAGTTAAACAAGAGTAGCAAAGTTCCTGTTAATGCTGTATCAAAATTGGTGGTCAGCTCGCTAAGCGAAAGCTTAATCAATGCAACCCCAATTATTAGCAGTGGTTTTAATGTAGGTACCGACGATTGGGAATTTACCAATTACGGCTCATACATTGCAAGTGGAGGGCATTGTGCCGGACAAAACATGGCAGCCATGTGGTATTATTACGAACAGAAGCTAAAAGGTGAGAGCCCTCTTTTTGGACGATTTAGCACCCACGATAATATGTGGCAAGATAACGCCATTGGTTATAAGTTCTGTTCAGTAATACATGCCGATCTTGAATGGGATGGCAACATCGCTATTTTATTTGGAAAATACATCGACAAGAATCAGGAGCTTGACAGAATGAAATTTAACACCATTGCCGGTGCCATGTTTATTACGGGCGAACCCCAGGGCATTGGCATTTATAGACAAATAGGCACCTATACCGATGGCTCCCCAAAATATGGTGGCCACGACCTTATTTGCTATAAAATTGCGCCCAACGAAGGAAAATTGTTTATTTCGGATCCGAACGAACCCGGAAATGGGCAAACTATTCTCTTGAAAAATAACAAATTTGAACCCTACATTGCCAAAGAAAACGGCGAAGCGGCTTCGCACCCCTACCCCTTTGTAACATACTATGCCAAAACGGCTTATATCGACTGGAATAAAATTACAAAACGATACACCGAATTATTGGACAGCTCTATTGGTTATGTTCCACCAAGCGATTTTCCCGATTACCAAATAAAAGTTAAGCACAAAAACGAATATTTCGATTTTTGGGATGGAATTACCATAAGCAACGATACCCTAAGGTGCGTTGTTGATTGCCCCACCGCTGAACTTTTCTATAACATCGATAACAATCATCTTATTGGTTTTTCGGTTTATAACGAACAAGGACAATTTGAAAGTATTAAAAAAACAGAATGGGAAAAATATGTTTTACTAAAACCAGGCTTAAATAAGCTCGGTTTTTACATTTATGGTTGGCGGAGCAATAGCAAGTACGACAACGGTGAATACATCAATAAATTTATCGATTTCAAATGGTTTAAGGTTTACAATTCGAAGCTTACCATTGAGCCCAACCCAATTGAAGCCGAGTTGGACGAAGAAATTGAATTTGAAGCTTTGTTTGAAGGTGCTTTGCCCGCATCGGTTAAATATGTTTGGGATTTTGGTGATGGAAAAAAGAAACAAACCGTATTAGACGACAACACCATAACTTACAAATATAAAAAGGAAGGAGAATACGAAATTACGCTCGAATTATACGACAACAACAAAAATCAGCTTATTGATAAGGTTAGTGCACAAGCAAAAATCATTAAAACGAGCGGTGACCTTGCAAAATTGAAAAAAAGCAAGCATGTTGATGTTCGTAGCACATTCGAATATTATGCAAGCAAGCGGGAATATGAACACAGCGGAGCTTTTCAATTTATACGCAGTAACAAAGATAATATCCAATGGTCGGGTAATTCCTTTACTCTCACTCAGAACTACGAAGACTCCGATAATACGGGCTATAAAACCATTTGGACTGAAACCGTTTCGGGCACCGTATCGAACGATGCAAAAAAACTCATAACATTTACATTAGATTCAAAAAGAGATTACTATTACAGCAATGAGTGGCGTACTACCGATATCGAGAAAATCACATTAAACGATGTTCCTATCTCTAAAGGATATGCTAACTATTTCACATACGCCCTCGACGATAAAGAAATAACATCCCACATAAGCAACTTTACCTATGGCATTTACGGATTACAATGGGATTCCGAAATTCGTAAATATGTTGAATATGATTGGCGATGGGACAAAAGCCATATCATTAATTTTTCGGACACATTTACAATAGGATTTTTCGAAACAATAGAATAAGATAAAGCCATATGGTCAAAATACCTAAGTTCTGAATCAACTTCCAGAAAAACAATTACGACCAAATACTAAATTGGGCTTACGTTAAAAAAAAATAATCGGAACATTGAAAAATTCAACATGTTCCGATTATTTATGGATCAAACATAACAATAGTTCGTTATATTTTTATAAGCAATTAACGTACAGCACCTTACAAACCACTCAGATATCTCGCTAAACAATTGAATACTAGCGTTCTATATTTTGCCTCAATACTAATATCTAATAATCTAATGATCTATTGATATAAGTAATTGAACTATTAAGAAATTACAACTGGCTTATCAACTTTTTCGTTTAATAAGGCCAATTTTAATACATCGGCAATTGTTTTCACGTAATAAAAGTTCAAGCCCTTAACAT
>DATERL010000172.1:0-24641 GCA_035271585.1 Prolixibacteraceae bacterium | reverse complement strand
TTTGAGCGTAGGCTGTTACAATCATTAGGCTTTCGCGCCGGTTTCGGTGGGCTATTTCTTCGGGTGTTTCTTCTTTTTCGTCGATTTCGATATGGAATTTTTTTGCCAGGTATTTTAAGGCTTCAACAAAAGTAAGGTGTTCGTGATCCATAATGAAGTTGACCGGGCTGCCCCCTTTTCCGCAGCCGAAGCATTTGTATATTTGCTTGGCGGGCGAAACGGTAAACGAGGGGGTTTTTTCGTTGTGAAATGGGCAGTTGCCAAGGTAGTTGACGCCTCGTCGTTTGAGGGACACAAAATCTTGAACTACTTCCACAATATCGGAAGCATCAATTATGCGTTCTACCGTAGCTTGATCTATCATATTAACAACTTATTATTTATAATTGGCCATTTGTTTTCTAATGTAAATGATTATTGGTGTACGACTTACATTGATTTTTGTTGCAATAATAAAAATTTCCAACTATTTAATTCTAATTTAATTATTTGCCTCCAAATTCCATGAGGTATGCTTTGATGAAACCGTCGAGATGGCCGTCCATCACCGCTTGTACGTTGCTGCTTTCGAAACCCGTTCTCACGTCTTTCACCAATTTATAGGGTTGCATAACGTAAGAGCGGATTTGTGAACCCCATTCAATTTTTTTCTTTCCGGCTTCAATTTTCATGGTTTCTTCCTGTCGTTTGCGCAGTTCAATTTCGTATAGTTGCGATTTAAGCAGGCGCATGGCGTTTTCTTTATTGTTAAGCTGCGACCGACTTTCAGAGTTTTCGATGATGATGCCAGTGGGGAAGTGGCGCAGCCTTACTGCTGTTTCGACCTTATTCACGTTTTGTCCGCCTGCGCCACTCGATCGCATGGTTTCGAACGAGAAGTCGGCAGGATTCACTTCAATTTGAATGGTATCGTCGACCAGTGGAGCTACGTACACCGACGAGAACGAAGTTTGCCTTTTGTTTTGTGCATTGAAAGGTGACAAACGCACCAGCCGGTGTACTCCATTCTCGCCTTTTAGGTAGCCATAGGCATAATCGCCTTCAATTTGTATGGTGCAGTTTTTTATACCCGCCTCGTCGCCAGGCAGATAATCCATTACGGTAAACTTGTAGTCGTGTTCTTCGGCCCAACGGCTATACATTCGGAAAAGCATCTCGGACCAGTCGTTGCTTTCGGTGCCGCCGGCGCCTGCATTGATGCGCAACACTGCGCCCAACTTATCGGCCTCATTGCGAAGCATGTTTTTGGTTTCGAGCTGATCAATCAAATCAATCGTTTTTTTGAATTGCTTTTCTACTTCTTCGTTGCTTGCTTCGCCTTCTTGTTGAAAATCGAAAAGAATGAGCAAATCTTCAACCGACTGATCGACTTTATAGAAAGCCTGAGTCCATTGTTTAATGCCCCTGATCACTTTCATCTGTTTTTCGGCTTCAGATGGGTTTTCCCAAAACGATGGATCCTGGGTTTTTAATTCTTCTTCGTGTAGTTGAATGAGTTTAGCTTCGATGTCAAAGATACCCCCTCAGCGCATCCCGGCGCTCAACCAAATCTTTTATCTGGTCTTTCAAAATCATATTTTTCGAGTTGTTTTATTGTGTGAATTACAAAAGTACACAAGATAGGTGAAAAGAAAACATTTAAGGTGTTGATTAAGGCAAAAAAGGTCAAATTATTAAAACTGCCTGAATTGTTCAATTATGAATTCGTAGCAACTTTCGTCGTCGATAAAAGAAGCATATTTGATTTTGCTGCCGAGCGAGGTTTTGAAAATATTCCCCATTGAAGTACCGCGCTGTTCAACACCAATCAATTTTGATTCAAATTGAAAATAATCGGGGTGAGCCAGGTAGATAGCAGCTACAACACCTTTCAAAGAAACCGATTTTTTGGCTTCGTATTCGGGTTCGAGTATCTTAAGTACCAGCTTGCTGAGTTTTTTCTTTTTGTTCTGGTCGAGATGGTAAATCAGGTAGTTGTCGATTGGTAAGTGATTGGTAATATCGAGTGGAAAAATGATGATCGGAATACCGGTTTTTAACAGGTTCTGAGCTGCTTCGGGGTTACAGTAAAAGTTCCATTCAGCGCTGCCGTCATGATCGGGTGCAATTACGTTACCATCGGTCATGAAAGCTCCTCCAGCCCAAATCACTTTTTCAATTTTGTCTTTAATATCGGGGTGTTTTTCAATGGTGTTGTTAAGACTGACGGCAGGACCTGTCATCACTATTTTCACCTTCTCTTTTTCTTCGTTAATTTTTTGAGCAATGAAATCGGTAACTTCGATTTTCGATACTTGATTGTAATTGGGGGTTTGCTTATTCAGTCTTTTGATATCGACAAGGCGTATGCTTTTACTGCACAATTCTTCGCAAAGAGGGTTTTTTGTCTCCCCGTTTCCTTTTGCCACCATGATATCGTGCCTGCAAAACAACGATAAAATTCGTAAGGTAATATCGCATGCTTCGTCGAGAAAGCTTTTTCCCGCGTTTATTGTAATGCCTGCTATTCGGTATTCGGGTAAAGATAATAACAGAATCAACGACACAAAATCGTCGATAGAGCCATTAATATCAACCATGATAGGTTTCTGAAGTGATTTGAATAGATTTTGGTTCATTCTGTAATTAAATTTCAGGCTTTACAAATGTAAAAATATTATTATAGTTACAGCAATTTGGCGCAAATTCGAATAAGAAAATCAATGATTTTAGCAGTATTCTTTTTAAGAAATGCCAATTTTTATAAAAAACGTGATTATTGTTAAGTATTGCCTTGAGCTTAAACGAAGTATTTGAAACTTACCGTATAATAATGATTTCTAAATAAATCGATTTGAAATACCAGGTTCAGGAATCATGCACTGGTTTTTACGTCCGAAAATTTTATATCGATATCTTGAAATGAACATGTAAAAAGGGTCGCGCATCCAGGTTGGCAATAATAAAAGGAAGCCCAAATGTCGGAAGTATTTTAATTGTTTGGCAATAAGTAATGCTGCGGTCGATTTTTGGTAAAGCTGATTATTGCTAATCAGTAATACCGAGTTGAAAGTGTCTTCGGTTTTGAATGTTGATAAAAGTTTTTTAGCAGTGTCGCTTTGCAGGGTTGCAAAATGGAAGTTGGGCTTCCGCTCGTATTTCAATATTAGGCGTACACTTGCATTGCATAAATTACAAACTCCATCGAATAATATTATGGATTGGTTTTTCATTCGTAAAAGTTTTAATTCTTTATTTGAACTCATCAATGCTTCGCATTTGTTTTTAAAGTGGTATCGCCTTTTCAGCAAAAAGCGGGAGAATTTATCCCGAAAAATCGGCGGCGTTTCATTCTCTGTTGTTCACAAAATCGTTTACAAGCCCCTCGGTAAGCCATTTGGCAAGTGCTTGTCGGTTTTCGTCAACTATAAACCGTAGCAAATCGCGATGGTGGTTAATGTTGCCAAGCTCAACATAAGCTGCAACTGGGTATGAATATTTTAATACGTAAAGATTGCGTTCAGTAACCGATCCGTGATAACCTCGGCCTGGTTGGTGTTGCTGGTATTTTTGGTCAAAAATATTGCGGAGGTTGTTGGCCAGTTTTTTGCCATTTTTACTTCGTTTATCGTAATAAAAGAAAACATCAATTTTTTCACCTTTGCTTCGTGAGTCAACGTGAATGACAATTAGTCGTTGATATTTTCCTTTATTTTGGCCGTAGAGCTTATTGACCGCCTCGGTGCGTTGTTTTAGCCGTGCATTTTGATTGATTGGAATTGTTAAGTTGGGGTAACAGACTTCGTCTTTGTCGGGTGCCAAGTACCAGCCATCGCGAATACCGTCGTCGGGGTCGCGAATAATCATGTTCACCGTTGCTCCTTTCGCAATCAGGCTGCGGGCAAGTCTTAGGGTGATGTCGTAAGCATACTCATCTTCGCACAAGGTTTTGTTATTGTATTTTGCTACTGCGCCGGGATCGGGGCCTCCATGCCCCGAAACGAGGTGGAAAACAGCACCGCTCAGTTCATCGCTTTCAATAATAACATCCTGATATTTTGATCCAAAAATTGAGAAGCGTTTGATGGTTTTACCCGGAAAATTGGCCTGGTTGTTTTCGTTTATTTCGGGAATACTTTGGTTACCAACATTGGGTAGTTTATACCGAAAACCTGTTTTTAATTCCTGTTTACCCTTTAGTGTGGCTTTGTTTAGATCAATAAATTCGTTAAAGTAACTACTCGGAATATTGTTTTCGCGTAAAACTTTATAGATTCCATCGCCGTTTTTGGCGGTAATTATTTTGTATTCTTGTGCATAAAAGGGTAGGGCACTCAATATGAAAAAGAGCGTCAACAACAACTTGGTCAAAAAAAACTTCTTGTTTTTCGATGTGTTTATTATCTTGGTACTTTCGGGCATATATTTAAAAACCTTAATTTTACAAAAAACACTTTAAAAATTGAATAGTTTAAATTATTAATTCAAACATTGTAACTTTAACGCTTATTGACTAAATGTTGAGTTCCCTTTTGGAAAAATACTATTAATCAGCAAAATAAATTTTTTTCTTTTCAAACGAAGAATAATTAAACGTTTAATAATGAACATTCGATTGTTAATAGCCGGTATTCTGGTTTTTTTCCTGTTTTCGTGCCGCACCATTACCGAAACGGCAAGTTACGGATATCAGAATATGTCAATCAATATTAATACCGATTCGATTAGCGATATACGGTTCAATGAAATATTGGCTCCTTACAAAGAAAAAGTCGAGGCTGAAATGTCGGAAGTGATAGCCTATTCAGATAATGGTTTTACTAGCTACAGACCCGAAAGTCCGCTCAGTAACTTTTTGAGTGATTTGATACTCGATTTTGGCAAAAATTTTGCTGCACAAAATGCTCCCGAAGTTCAAGTTCAGATTTCGTTGTTTAACCACGGAGGCATTAGGGCTTCAATACCAAAAGGCGAAGTGAAAGTTTATGATGCTTATCAAATTATGCCTTTCGAAAACGAGTTGGTGTTGCTGCTGCTTAGCGGAAGGCAGGTGGTAAGTTTGGCCGATTACATCTGTATCCGTGGGGGCGAAGGGGTGGCCGGTATTTCTTTTGGAATGATGAGCGATAAGGCGGTTGATATTAAAATTGAAGGTTTGCAGGTTGATGTGAATAAAAAATATTGGCTAATCACCAGTGATTATATTGCCAACGGCGGCGATGGAATGAAAGTGCTCACTTGGGCCGAAAAACGTATCGATACCGGGTATTTGATTCGCGATGTAATGATTGGACATTTTAAGCAAATGAATAACAAAGGCCAAAAAGTTAACGCTGTTAGCGATGGGAGGATTTATCATGTTGAGTAGAAGGACATTTATCAAAAAAACGATTTGGTCAAGTGCCGGTTTATTTGCTTTACCTGTTATGGCCGCACCCAGTGGTTTCGAAAAATTAATGATAATGCATACCAACGATTTACATTGTCATTTTGAACCGTTTCCCGATAATGATCCGAAATTTGCTGGACGTGGCGGCATGAACCGTATTTCGGCTTATGTGAAAAAGATGAGGCAGTATGAACCCGATTTACTTTTGTTTGATAGTGGCGATTTTTCGCAGGGAACACCTTATTACAACCTTTTTAAAGGCGAGGTGGTGCTTAAATTGATGAGCGAAATGGGCTATAATGCCTCAACCATTGGAAACCATGAGTTCGATAGCGGCCTCGAAAGCCTCAAAAATGCGATGGAGTTTGCCAATTTTCCAATAGTTTCTTCAAATTACGATTTTTCGAAAACACCTTTTGCTGGTATGGCCAAAAAACACCTAGTGTTAGAGCGCAAAGGCATTAGAATTGGTGTTTATGCTTTGGGAATCGAATTGCAGGGGCTTGTGGGTAAAAGCCTGGCCGGAAATACCGAATACCTTAATCCGGTTGAAGTAGCGCTCGAAACCGAAGAATACTTAAAAAATAACCAACAGTGCGATATGATTATATGTCTTTCGCATTTAGGTTTTAAATACGATTTGCCCAAAGTAGACGATATAATACTGGCTCAGAGCACTTATTTTACCGATCTTATTTTGGGAGGGCATACGCATACTTTTCTCGAAGCTCCTTACGAAGCAATTAATAAATCGAAACAGTCTGTTGTAATTAATCAGGTTGGTTGGGCCGCTTTGATGCTCGGGCAGCTTGAGTTCTACTTCGAAAAACAGAAAAAAACCCACATCGATCTCAAAAACAACAAACGTATTTAGTATGAAGTGGAAATTGCCCGTATTGGCAATCTTGTCGGGGATATTGCTGAGTATGGCCTGGCTTGGGGTAAGCGGTTTGATATTGCTAATTGCTTTTGTCCCTTTATTCTATTTGAACCATTATTTTGTTGAACGTAAAGAGCAGCATTTACCCATTATTTTTTGGAGTTATGCTTTTATTTCCATGTTGGTTTGGAATGTTTGCGCTACTTGGTGGATTGGCTATGCAACCCTTGCTGGTGCTGTTTTTGCTATTGTGGCCAACTCCTTTCTGATGTCGATAGTTTGGCTGTTGGCGCATTATGCCTGCCGTTTAAAGCACGAAGGCTTTGGTCGTCTTTTTTTTGTTTTTGCATGGTTGTCCTTTGAGTATCTGCATTTTAACTGGGATCTTTCGTGGCCTTGGCTCACATTGGGCAATGGCTTATCAAACGATGTTCGCTTAATACAGTGGTATGAGTTTACCGGCGTATTTGGTGGATCGCTCTGGATACTTTTGTCTAATTTGCTGATGTGGAAACTTGTAAAACGATATGCTGTTACTTTTAGTCGGGTAACTTTTATTCAACTAAGTCCGCTGCTTTTACTCTTGATTATTCCTTCTTTTTTTTCCATCGTAAAATTTAAAGTTTATTCTGAGCCTCTTAACTCTTTATCAGTTGTGGTATTACAACCCAATATCGATCCTTATCACGATAAATTCGACCGTATGTCCGCATGGGAACAACACCGTTTATTAATCGATTTGGCCGAAACCTACAATGGGCAGGAAGTTGATTTGTTTGTTGGCCCCGAAACGGCCTTACACAATATTTGGCAAAATGAAATTGACCAACAGGGGGTGGTTGTTCAGCTTAAAACGTTTTTAAAAGAAAACCATCCAAACGCTGCTTTTGTAATTGGAGCTACAACTTATCGTCGGTATTACCATCCCGAAGAAGCAACGCCTACTTCGAGGTTTACACACGATAGTACAATGCTGTACGATGCCTTTAATTCGGCTTTATTTATTACTGCCAACCAGCCATGCGAAATCTACCACAAATCGAAATTGGTTTCGGGTGTTGAAAAAATGCCTTTTAAACGTTATTTAAAAATACTAGAGCGTTTTGTTGTCAATTTAGGAGGAGCAACAGGATCGCTGGCTACTCCTAATAACCCGTTGGTGTTCAAAAATAATGAAAACGTGGTCGGAGTGCCCATTTGTTACGAATCGGTTTTTGGCGATTATAGTCGTGCATTCATCCAAAAAGGAGCCAATTTGCTTACGGTTATTACTAACGATGGTTGGTGGCACAACTCGCCCGGATACCGTCAACACCTAGCTTATTCAAGGGTTCAGGCTATTCAGTTTCGTCGTTCGGTGGTTCGTTCGGCCAACACAGGCATAAGCGCATTAATTAATTCGAAAGGACAAATTGTGCAAGAAACACCGTGGTGGGTCGAAACAACTTTGAAAGGAGAGGTGAACCGCAACGAGCACCTTACATTTTATGCACGTTATGGCGATTATATTGCCCGTGTTGCAGTTTTTATGTTTGTACTGATGTTGTTAAGCGTATTGGTTGAAAAGCTTAAAAACTTATAGTAAAATTAGTGCTGTTTTTTGATTGTGTTGTTTTGTTCTTTATTTGCTATATAGCAGATTCTATTTGAAATACGAAAGCGCTTTATTTAGTCCTTCCGACTGCGTAACCATCTCTTCAGAGCTGGCCGATAATTCTTCGGCTGTTACAGCGTTTTGTTGTGAAATGTTGTTGAGTTGCAAAATTGCGGAGTTGATTTGTTCAGTGCCAATGGCTTGCTCGTTGCTGGCTATAGTAATTTGTTCAAGCAGTTGGGTTGTTCTTCTTATTTCAGGAATCAGTTCTTCAATCAATTTTTTTGATTGAAGATTTGCTTCAACTGTTTCAATCGAAATTTCATTGATCTCGTCCGAAGCAGTTTTACTAAGTTCTGCCAGTTTGCGAACTTCGAGGGCAACCACCGAAAATCCTTTTCCAGCTTCGCCAGCACGAGCAGCTTCAACTCCTGCATTTAATGCCAAAATGTTGGTTTGGTAGGCAATGTCGTTGATGATTTTTATTTTTTCAAGAATTTGGTTCGTTGCATTAATGCTTTTTATCGACGAAAGCGCAACCTTGTCCATGGTATCTGATGCTATTTTAGATATTTTAAATGTCTCGTCGGAGTTTGTGGTGTTTTGTTGAATGTTGGCCAACATCTCTTCCATCGAACTCGAAATTTCTTCGAGCGAAGACGATTGAGTCGATGCGCCTGATGATAGCGATTGAGCGGCATCGTTGAGTTGATCGCTCGAAATTGTCATTTGTGAAGAGTTTTCGTTCACTCTGCTGAACATGTCTTTTAACAGTTCGTTCAATTTGAAAATAGAATAGTTGAGATCCTTGAGTTCGTTTTTGAACGATGAATGATCGAGAGGTATGTCCATGTTGATATGTCCATCGGATAAAAAAGCAATTTGTTCGGTCGATTTTTGCAAAGGCTTGCGAACTATCTTCGATATGTAATAAAACATTCCAAGGGTGATGACAATGCCGATAAGAATTGTTATCCACGAGGGAAAAGTATCAGGAAAAGTATTTCCAAGCTCGCCTAGCATATCAACAATTAGTATATCGGCCACCCAGAGTGCTGAAATACGATATAAAATTGAATTTTTAAAAAAGAAACGCAATACAATAAACGCCAGGGGAATTCCAATAATTGCGGTACCTATAATGTCAAAAATCTGTGCAGTCATGATCTAACTTTTTCAGTTTACCTACAAATATATTTAAACTGTAATATATTTTGCTCAATATTTTAGAAATGTGAACTATTTTTATTTTTATTCGGAATTGATGTTGTATTGACCAGAATATTTGTGAACTTTGGTAATTGTTATAGACAATACGTTCGTGTGTATTATTTGAATATTTTATTTTTTGGTTTTTATAAAAATTAATAATCTAAAAAAATGGATGCAAAAACAAAGGCAATCGTAGCACATATTACACCTATTGGGTGGATAATTGCGTTGGTATTGAATAGTGAAAAGAAAGAGGAGTTTACTTCATTCTATATTAGGCAAATGCTTGGACTTTATATTGTTAGTGTTGTGTTGGGCTTTATACCTTTAATTGGTTGGGCTTTATCTTTGGTGATTTTCGTGTTTTGGCTGTTAAGTTTAATTTACGCAGCTCAAGGCACCCAAAAAGCAGTTCCTTTTGGAGAGTACTTTCAAAAATGGTTTAGCGCTTTGTAACTGTTTTTCTAAGTTATAGGATAATTGATGCTAATTGAATTTAATAGATCGCTTTTATTCATTGGCTGTCTTTCATTTTCAATATGAGCTCAGGCAGCATTTTAACAGAACAACATCAAAGGTGCATCAAGTGTATTCATCTTTGATGTTTTTTTTTTGTCAATTTGAACATGTGCTTGTGTTGGCTCTTTCCTTAAGGCATTTACAAAACAACCTCGCACAATAATTTCAACTTTCAATTTCGTTATTTTGATATTTGTTATTTCTATTTAGAATTGAGAATTGTTTTCCGATAATCACAGGGTTTTCGAAAGATTATTTTTCAGGAAGAATAACAGTTCTATTTTTTAAAAAGCCGAAAGTAGCAGGTCTAAATTTTTAAGCGGAATCCCAAATTTATTGGCAATGTCGCGATTGGTGAGCAGACCATTGAAAATATACACTCCTTCGCGAAAGCCTTTATGGTTCCTGATAAATTGCGAAACGCCTCCATTGTTATCTATGTCGAGAATAATAGAAGCTAAAATGTTGCTCAAAGCAATAGTTGTTGTGCGCGATACCCTTGCTGTGATATTGGGTACACAATAGTGAATAACCCCTTCGCGAATATAGGTGGGCGACGAAAGTGAGGTGCAGTGCGTGGTTTCGAAACATCCACCTTGTGAGGCATTTAAGTCAATAATTATTGAACCTTCTTTCATTTGCTTAACTAAGCTGACAGGTACAACGTACTGAGGAACTCCGTTAAATGGCTGAGCGCCTACAACCACATCAGCCGATGATATTGCTTTTGACAATACCCGGGGATAATAGATTGATGTAAAAAGCTTTTGCTTAAATTTTTGTTCGAATGCCCTTAGTTTACTGATTGAATTGTCAAATATTTTCACCTCCACACCAAGTCCTAAAGCCGCACGTGTAGCATATTCGGCCGCAGTGTCGGCTCCCAAAATAATAACTGCAGCAGGCGAAATGCCGGTAATACCACCAAACAAAACGCCTTTGCCATTTGAGCTATTGCTTAAAAGCTCGCTGGCCACGGTCATGGCCACAATGCCCGATATTTCGCTTAATGATTGTACCACGGGTAAATTTTCCCTTTCGTCTTGTAAATATTCAAAAGCAATGGCTGTGATTTTTTTCTGCATCAGTTTATTGATACATTCTATATTCTGAAAATCGATTTGAAGCATTGAGAAAATAACCTGATTGCCTCTTAGTAAGTCGATATCGTTGACATTAAAGGGCGAAACCTTGAACACATAATCGCATTGAAAGATCTCGGCCCTGTTGGTGCAAATTATGGCGCCTGCTTCGGCATATTCCAGATCGGTGTAACGGGCTTTTATACCTGCGTTGGTTTCGATTTTAACTTCGTGCCCAGCCTCAATCAACATTTCCACAGCCTGTGGGGTCAATGGTAAGCATTGCTCATCTTCGTTCGTGTTGGCAGGAATGCCTACAACAATTCTTTGTCCTTTTGTAGCTATTTCAAGCTTTTCTTCGGCTGGCATAAGTTGTTGCTCGTCGAAGCGGTACATCCCTGATTTTGGTTGATTGGCCATGGTTGAATTTTTACAAAGGTTGAAATTATAGTTTTTGAGCGATATTCGCAATTATTTTTCAATGATGACAATTTCGCGACATTGGTTTTTCTTAATCGAAATGGTAACATCGGCCCGTTTAGTTGGTAACAGCTCTTCTATTTTTTCGGGCCACTCGATAAAGCAAATATGGTTTGAATAAAAATATTCTTCGGCACCAATATCGTAAGCTTCGGCCAAATTTTTTAAGCGATAGCAATCAAAATGATAAATGGGATCGCCATTTTTTGTGCTGTATTCGTTAATCAATGCAAAAGTTGGGCTGGTAATGTTCTCGTTTACCCCCAAAGCTCTGCAAATTGCTTTTATAAATGTTGTTTTTCCGGCTCCCATTTCGCCATAAAAGGCAAATACCTTGTTTTGGCCCATGTTTTTGATGAATTGGCTGGCCGCTTTTTCGATGTCGCTAATTGATTTAAGTTCAATAACATTCATTTTGAATTGATTGTTTTATTAAGCAATTTTTAATTTTAGTAAAGATACCCCTTTTGCGAATAACTTTTTATCGTGTTTTCCGATTTTTATCATGTTCATTTATTGAAATTTCTTTATACATTTGAACAGGTTAAATTTTTAAACAGATTTTATTATGAATATTCCTGAAAACCTAAAGTATACTAAAGAACATGAGTGGGTTAAAATCGATGGTGATATTGCTTTGATTGGCATTACCGATTATGCCCAAAGCGAATTAGGCGATATTGTTTTTGTCGAAATCGAAACCGAAGGTGAAACCCTCGAAAAGGAAGAAACTTTTGGTACTGTTGAAGCTGTTAAAACAGTTTCCGATCTTTTTATGCCCGTAAGTGGCAAAATAATCGAAAAAAATACGGCGCTCGACGATGAGCCCGAATTAGTTAACAAAGACCCCTATGTTAGTGGTTGGATGGTTAAAATAAAAATAAGCAAGCCATCGGAATTGAGTGAATTGCTTGATGCTGCTGCTTATAAAGCAATAATTGAAGGATAAGAATACATTCAAAGCATAACAAAAAAGGCCGGAGTCATAATTGATCCGGCCTTTTTGTTCTATAAAGTTTGCTTTACTTATAATTTTTTAGCCACTTCAACGGTAGTGAAAGATTCAATGGTGTCTCCTTCTTTAATGTCGTTAAACCCAGTTACGTTCATTCCACATTCGTAACCGTTTTTCACTTCTTTTATATCATCTTTAAAGCGTTTAAGCGAACCTAATGCGCCAGTATAGATTACAATTCCATCGCGAATAACCCTTACTTTATTGTTTCGGATGATTTTACCGTCGCGTACAATACAACCGGCAATGGTACCAACTTTCGTTATGTTGTAAACCTCCATAATTTCGGCTGTACCAATTATTTCTTCTTTTATCTCGGGCGATAGCATGCCTTCCATGGCTGCTTTAATCTCCTCAATGGCATCGTAAATAATTGAGTAAAGACGAATGTCGATTTGCTCTTGCTCAGCAATTTTACGTGCCGAGACTGATGGGCGTACCTGGAAACCAATAATAATGGCATCAGATGCCGAGGCTAACATTACGTCCGATTCCGAAATTTGACCAACAGCCTGGTGCTTGATGTTTACTTGTATTTCGGGTGTCGAAAGTTCGAGCAACGAGTCGGCTAATGCTTCAATTGAACCGTCAACATCACCTTTAATAATAATGTTGAGTTCCTGGAAGTTTCCAATTGCAATACGGCGGCCAATTTCATCGAGGGTAATGTGTTTCTGAGTACGCATTCCTTGTTCGCGTTGAAGTTGTTCACGTTTATTGGCAATTTGACGGGCTTCACGTTCAGTTTCCATCACGTTGAATCTATCTCCCGCCTGTGGTGCACCATTTAATCCTAATATTAATGCTGGTTCAGCTGGTGCCGATTCTTTTATGCGGTTGCCTCGTTCGTTAAACATTGCTTTAATGTGTCCCATATATTGGCCAGCCAACACGATGTCGCCTTCGCGCAATGTGCCGTTTTGCACCAATACGGTGGCAACATATCCACGCCCTTTGTCTAACGACGATTCAATGATTGAACCTGTGGCGTTTTTGTTCGGGTTTGCTTTGAGGTCGAGCATTTCGGCTTCGAGCAATACTTTTTCCAACAGTTCGGCAATACCTGCTCCCGTTTTCGACGAGATGTCTTGCGATTGGTATTTGCCGCCCCATTCCTCAACGAGGTAATTCATTTGAGCCAGTTTATCTTTAATGGCTTCGGGGTTGGCAGTTGGTTTATCTATTTTATTTATTGCAAATACAATTGGAACTCCGGCTGCCGAAGCATGGTTGATTGCTTCGATAGTTTGGGGCATCACGTTATCGTCGGCTGCTATAATAATAATGGCAACGTCGGTAACCTGTGCTCCACGGGCACGCATGGCAGTAAATGCTTCGTGACCTGGCGTATCGAGGAAAGTTATTTTTCTTCCATCCTGAAGCTCTACGTTGTAGGCTCCAATGTGCTGGGTTATTCCACCAGCCTCGCCGGCAACCACGTTACTACTGCGAACGTAGTCGAGCAACAATGTTTTTCCGTGGTCAACGTGACCCATAACGGTTACAATTGGAGCCCTTGAGAGTAAATCTTCCTCACGGTCTTCAATTTCTTCAATTGCGTCGAGTACTTCGGCACTAATGAATTCAACTTTATACCCAAATTCTTCGGCAACAAGTACCAAGGTTTCGGCATCGAGCCTTTGGTTAATCGATACAAACAGACCCAAACTCATACAGGTTGAGATGACCTGAGTTGCACTTATATTCATCATGGTGGCCAGTTCGCTAACCGAAACAAATTCAGTTACTTTAATGGCTTTTTGTTCAGCTTCTTGTCTTGCAATTTCGCTATCCAATTTTTCGGTATAGGCAGCTCGCTTGTCGCGACGGTATTTTGCTCCCTTCGATTTTGATTTATTGGTTAAACGGGCCAGTGTATCTTTTACTTGTTTCTGAACATCTACTTCAGAAACTTCGTGCCTGATTGGGCGTTTGCGGATAACTGGTTGTACACCTGGTTTTTTAGCTTTATTGTCGGCACCTGCTGCAGGCTGATTGCTTCCAGTGTTAATGTCAACACGCTCTTTTTTGATGCGTTTGCGTTTGCGACGTTTTTGATCGTTTGCAGCTTGTTCGGCGCTTGTTGCCGGCTTTTGTGTTGGATCGGTTTTCTTTACGCCTTTTGGATCGGTTGTATCAGCCTTTCTGGGGTGCAAACGAGCCTTGCGCTCATCTTCGCGCTGTTTTTTAGTTTTCTTTGGAGGTCGTGTAAGTTGGTTTATAGTGTCAAGGTCAATTCTTCCAACTACTTTAACTTCGTTATTAACCTTAGGTATTCTTGTTTCAATTTGGTTGCTTTCTTTTGCTTTAGGAGGAACTGCATCTGCTATTTTTTCAGGTTTAGCCTCTACTTTAGGGCTTGCTGCAGGTTTGTGTTCAAACTTTTCGTGTTTCTTTTCGGTAACTTGCTTTTCAGTAACCTGCTTTTCAGTAGTTTGTTTTTCGGCTTGTTTCTCAACAACTGATTTTGTTTTTTCCGATTTTACGTTGGCAACTGGCTTTTGTTTTTGCTCAACTTCGACTGGTTTTTGTTGAGGCTGACTTGTTTTTTCAGTGACTTGCTGAGCCTGTTTTTCACTTGGCGCTGCTTCCTTCTTTGTGGTGCTGGCCTGTTGAACAGGTTCTTCTTTTTTAGGAGCAGGTTTTTTATTGAGGTCGATTTTGCCCAGTATTTTCACTTCAGCTTTTGGGGTGTTTGTTTTAATCTCTTCAATAGGCTTTCGTTCTTTCTGAGGGATGGTGACTGCTTTTTTAGCATTGTGGTCGGTGACCATCAATACATTATCATCATCTTTTTCGTCGTCGCTTAACTCTTCGTTATCGTTCATTTTTTCGATATCGTCGATGGTAATTGATTCATTTTTCTGAAGCCGCTGAGCTCTCAAATTGAGTTTTTCCGATTCTTTTTTCAAAGAGATGTCACTACTATACTCTTTTTGAAGGAGAGTATAATGCTCTTCGTCAATTTTTGCATTGGGATTAGGATTAACCTGATGCCCTTTTTTGTTGAGAAACTCAACCATGGTCGAAATTCCCACATTAAATTCCCTTGCAACTTTTCCCAATCGTTTTGTGCTTGTGCCAGATGTCATATATAACCTTTACTTGTTAATTCGAAATTTATACCATTTTTTATTGTTCAAATTCCGATTTGAAAATATTAAGAACTGAATCAATGGTTTCTTCTTCTAAATCGGTTCTTTTTATCAAGTCGCTGCGTGATATGCTAAGAACGTTTTTGGCAGTGTCGCAACCAATTGCCTTTAGTGCGTCAATAATCCAGCCTTCAATTTCATCGGCAAATTCGTCGAGGTTGACATCTTCGTCGTCAACGTCGGTTTCGCGATATACATCGAGTTCGTACCCAGTAAGCTGGCTGGCCAGTTTAATGTTGAGCCCACCTTTGCCAATGGCAAGCGATACTTCTTCGGGTTTAAGGTAAACTTCGGCCGTTTTGTTTTCTTCGTTAATTTTGATGTATGAAATTTTTGCCGGATTGAGCGCCCTTTGGATGTAGAGATTGAGATTAGTGGTGTAGTTGATTACGTCGATGTTTTCGTTGCGTAATTCGCGTACAATTCCATGTATTCTCGACCCTTTCATCCCAACACATGCGCCTACAGGATCAATTCGTTCGTCGTACGATTCAACCGCAATTTTGGCCCTTTGTCCGGGTATTCTTACAATTTTCTTGATGGTGATTAAACCGTCGAAAATTTCGGGTACTTCTAATTCGAACAAGCGCTCAAGAAAAGCAGGCTGGCTACGTGAAAGTATGATCAGTGGATTGTTGTTTTTCAATTCAACTTTATAAACAACAGCCCTTACGTTATCTCCTTTTCTGAAATAGTCTGACGGGATTTGTTCCGTTTTAGGAAGAATGAGTTCATTGCCCTCGTCGTCGAGTATTAAAATCTCTTTTTTCCAAATTTGGTAAACCTCGCCGGCAACTATTTCGCCAATTTTATCTTTGTATTTAAGGTAAATGCTGTCTTTCTCAAGTTCCAATATCCTGCTGGCCAAATTTTGCCTTAGGTTCAAAATGGCCCTTCGCCCAAAGTCAAAAAGTTTTACCTCTTCGCTTACCTCTTCGCCAACTACATAGTCGGAGACGAGTTTCTTAGCATCTGTTAGGGTTACTTCCTTGTTGGGATCAGTATAGTCGATGTCGGCAACTACCTCGCGGTGATGCCAAATTTCAAAGTCACCTTTATCAATGTTGATAATGATGTCGAAGTTGTCGTCGCTACCGTATTTTTTTTGCAGCATACTTCGAAAAACATCTTCGAGCACGCTCATCATGGTGGCCCTGTCGATGTTTTTTAAATCTTTAAATTCAGCAAATGTATCAATCAGACTAGCGTTGTCCATTGTTTAGTTTTTTTTTTATTTGAACGATATGATGCTTCTTACTTTAGGCTTATCGCTGAACAGGAAACGTTGCCTGTTAATGACTTCAACCTTTTTTTTGCCTTTTTCGAGGCGTTCACTTGTTATTGATTCGATATCGAAACCTTCGTTGTCAACGTTGGTCAGAACACCCGACATGGGTTTACCTTCGTCTGGTTCTACTTCAACCTCGGTACCAACGTTTTTTAAATACTGGCGATGTACCTTGAACGGTTTTCCTAGTCCCGAAGAAAATACACTTAACTCAAAGTCATCGGCTTCGCGGTCGAGATTGCTCTCAATACTGCGGCTTACATCAACGCATTTTTGAATGGTTACACCATTGTCGCCGTCAATTACAACTTCGATTGCATTGTCCTTTTTTATCGAAATGCTTACAATGAAGTATTCGTCGGTCAATGCCTTTAATGCCAATGTTTCAACTAGTTCTTTCTTTATCATGGTGCAAGGTTAATAAAATAGGGGACTACTAGTCCCCTATAATGTCACTTACAGAATTGCCGACAAAAATACAAATAATAATGAATACCGCAAAATCAGTAAGTTAAAAATCAGTTAATAATGAATAGTTTTCGAAAAAACATTACCTGAGTCATATTTATTGTCATTTTGTTAAGGTTTTATTGTATGAGTATTCTATTTTTGAGCTTTTAGATTTTGACAAGACCTCAGTTTGACTTTATATCAAGCTTTTTGTTGGTTTTAAATTTAGTTGCTGAATATGCAGGTGAATAAACGGAAAATACTTAACGACCCAGTTTTTGGTTTTATTGAGCTTCAATCTGATTTGTTGTTTGATTTAGTTGAGCATCCTTATTTTCAGCGACTCAGACGTATCAAACAGCTGGGCTTATCAAATTTGGTTTATCCTGGTGCAAATCATACGCGTTTCGAACATGCCCTTGGGGCGTTTCATCTGTTGGGCTCGGCCATTCATACCCTTAGGCTTAAAGGGGTCGAAATTACTGATGAGGAGGCGGACGCTGTTTCTCAAGCGATATTATTGCACGATATAGGGCACGGCCCGTTTTCGCATACCCTTGAACATACCATAGTGCAGGGCGTTAACCACGAAGTGCTTTCCTTAGAACTGATGTCCGATTTGAACAAACAATTTGATAATCGGCTCGAAATGGCCATTCAAATTTTTAAAAATGAACATCCGAAAGCTTTCCTTCATCAATTGGTATCCAGTCAGTTGGATATGGATCGTATGGATTATTTAAGACGCGATAGCTTCTTTAGTGGTGTGGTTGAAGGTACCATTGGTTCCGACCGTATCATCAAAATGCTTGATGTGCGCAATGACCGTTTGGTGGTTGAAAAAAAAGGCATTTACTCGGTCGAAAAATTTTTGATTGCCCGCAGGTTAATGTACTGGCAGGTTTATTTGCACAAAACAGTTATTGTTGCCGAAAACCTGTTGATTAACGTGCTTAAAAGGGCTAAACAACTGGCCATGAATCAGGTTGATGTCTTTGCGCCCCCTCAATTGAACTGGTTTCTGACTCAGAAAATAGGAATCGAAAATTTGACGAATGAGTCCGATAAGTGTGAATTGTTGAAAAATTTTGTGTTGCTCGATGATGCTGATATTATTTCGTCGATTAAGGTTTGGTGCAACCATCCCGACCGCATACTTTCCTTTTTATCGAATGCTATAATTAATCGAAAATTGTTTAAAATTGAAATTGCCGATGAGCCTTTTTTAGCTCAAAAAATTGAAAAAATTAAAACAAGAATACAATTGGAAC
Organism: Prolixibacteraceae bacterium; assembly: GCA_035271585.1. Lineage (GTDB taxonomy): Bacteria > Bacteroidota > Bacteroidia > Bacteroidales > Prolixibacteraceae > Roseimarinus. Next base: position 6,327 of record DATERL010000172.1, on the reverse strand, counting down.
TAACAATTAATCAAGAAGAAATCGATTATTTCGTTTTTTCCAGTACCATTACAAATAGTATTTACGAGATTAATTCCGACGAAATATCAATATTATTAAAAGATAACGCAACCGTTAACCTCGACGAAGCATCAGAGATTGACTTTAAAGCATTGTCGAAAACGGTGATCAAACATTTTTTGTGTTATCCTAAGAAATTGGCATTAATCTGAATTTTTTGTTATTTCGCTGTTTAATTTGAAGAAAATATGAAATATTCTGCACGTCAGATAGCTGCATTTCTTGGTGGTGAGGTTATTGGTGACTTTGATGTAATAATCAATAACGTTTCAAAAATTGAGGAGGGGCAGCCCGGCACCTTGTCTTTTTTAGCCAATCCCAAGTATGAGCATTTTATTTACGAAACAAAATCGTCGGTTGTTTTGGTCAATCGATCATTTAAACCCGATAAACCAATTGAAGCTACGCTAATTAAAGTGGAAGATGCCTATAAAGCTTTGGCTCAATTGATGGAAATCTATGTCCAGTCGATTCCTGTTAAAAAGGGAATTGAAGTGCCATCGTACATCGATCAAACAGCCAAAATAGACCGAGATGTTTATATTGGTGCCTTTTCTTATGTAGGTGAAAACGTAATTATTGGTAAAAACGTTCAAATTCATCCTCAGTGTTGGATTGGGCGTGGTAGCGTTATTCTCGATGGAACAATTTTGTATGCTGGTGCAAAAATATACCCCCAAACAAAAATTGGCAGTCATTGTATTATTCACTCCGGTGCTGTTATTGGCTCCGACGGTTTTGGGTTTGCCAAAGATGAAAATGGTGTTTATAATAAACTTCAACAGGTTGGCAATGTTATTATCGAAGATAACGTTGAGGTTGGTGCTAATACCACCATCGATTGTGCAACCATGGGGTCAACCATTATTCGCAAAGGGGTTAAACTTGACAACTTAATACAAATTGCGCACAATGTCGAAGTTGGTGAAAATACCGTAATGGCCTCTTTAGTAGGTATTTCGGGTTCAACCAAAATAGGCAGTGGGTGTGTGCTTGGTGGACAAGCGGGTGTTGCAGGCCATTTAAAAATTGGCGATAACGTGGTGCTTGGTGGTAAAACTGGAGCCTCAAATAATATTCCCGACAATAAAGTGATGATGGGCGAGTGGGCTATGGATGCAGCTAAGTTTAGAAGAGTTTACGCTGTATTTAGAAACTTACCCGAATTATCGCGCGAGGTAAACCAAATAAGAAAAGAATTAAAATCGCTGAAAGAAGAATAAATTTTTACAAATATGGTAATAAAACAAAAAACCATCCTTAACGAGGTTACCCTCTCGGGTGTGGGGCTACATACTGGATTGACGGTTAATATGACTTTAAAATCTGCTTCCGAAAATAGTGGCATTATTTTTAAAAGAGTTGATGTTGAAGGTAGTCCGATAATTGAGGCTGACGTTAGGAACGTGGTTGATACTTCGAGGGGCACAGTGCTCGAAAACAACGGTGTGAGGGTTGGAACAATCGAACATGTACTGGCTGCAATATCGGCTTTGGGCATCGATAACCTGATCATTGAAATAGATGGCCCCGAAGCTCCAATTCTCGATGGTAGTGCAAAGCTTATTTACGAAGGAATTGGTGAAAATAACATCAAGGAGCTCGACGCCGAGAAAGAGTTTTTCGAAATCAGGAAAAAAATTGTTTTTAAGGATGAAGAAAGCGGGGCTGAATTAGTGGCATTGCCCGACGATGATTTTAGTGTCGATGTGATGATTTCGTTTAAATCGTCAGTGCTCGACAACCAGTTTGCAAGGCTTAGTTCAATGGCCGATTTCAAGACTGAAATTGCTCCTTGCCGCACCTTTGTTTTTTTGCACGAACTCGAATTTCTTTTAAATAATAACCTGGTTAAAGGTGGCGATCTCGATAATGCTATTGTGATAATGGATCGCGATGTTACCCAGAATGAACTTGACCGAATTGCCGACCTTTTCCATCACGAGCATGTGAAACTGAATGGTAATAAGGGAATTTTGAACAACCTTAAACTTCACTTTTCGAACGAACCAGCCCGTCATAAACTGCTCGATGTATTAGGCGATTTGTCATTATTGGGACGTGCAATTAAAGGGAAAATTATAGCCACCCGGCCTGGTCACAGCGCCAATACCCAATTTGCGAAACTGTTGCAAAAAGAAATGAATAAGCAGTTTTCGAAAACCGCAGCACCCATTTATAACTCCGATGCTGAGCCGGTCATGGATGTTTTGAAAATCAGGTCATTATTACCTCATCGATATCCGTTTTTAATGGTCGATAAAGTAATCGAGATTAAGGATAAGTTTATTGTTGGGGTGAAAAATATTACGGCCAACGAGCCTATGTTTACCGGGCATTTCCCCGATGAACCTGTATTCCCTGGCGTGCTTCAAATCGAAGCCATGGCTCAAGTGGGAGGTTTGTATGTGTTGAATCAGATGGATCAGACCAAAAATTACTCAACCTACTTTATGAAAATTGATGGTATTAAATTTAGACGTAAAATTGTACCCGGTGATACCCTCATTATTAAAGTTGAATTGGTTTCACCCATAAAAAGGGGAATTGCAACCATGAAAGGTTATACCTTTGTGGGTAACCAATTGGCCTCCGAAGGGGAGTTCATGGCACAAATTGTTGAAAATAAATAAAAACACTGTTGATCTTATAATATATGCAGAAGCTTGCGAACATTCATCCCGATGCCAAAATAGGCGAAAATGTAGTAATTGAACCTTTTGTTTCCATATCGGCCGATGTCGAAATTGGCGATAATACATGGATTGGCCCCAATGCTGTTATCATGGATGGTTCTCGGATAGGAAAAAATTGTAAAATTTTTCCGGGCGCAGTAATTGGAGGTGTTCCTCAGGATTTAAAATTTAAGGGAGAAAAAACTACCGTGATTATTGGCAATGATACCACCATTCGGGAGTTTGTTACCGTTAACCGCGGCACTGCAGCAAAAGGAACCACCATAGTTGGAAATAACTGTTTGTTACAATCATATTCTCACATAGCGCACGACTGCGAAGTTCACAATTATGTAATACTGGGGAGTTATTCCGGTTTGGCAGGTGAAGTGGTGGTCGATGATTATGCTATTATTAGTCCTTATTCAGCTGTTCATCAGTTTTGCCACATTGGAAAACATGCCTTTACTGCCGGGGGCAGTCTGGTGCGTAAAGATATTCCACCCTACATCATTGTAGCTAATGAGCCCTTGTGTTACACGGGTGTTAATTCGGTAGGCCTGCGTCGGCGTGATTTTCCCATTGAAAGAATTAACGAAATTCAAAATGTTTATCGTTATTTTTATCAAAAAGGCTTGAATATTACACAGGCCGTTGCCGCTATTGAGGCCGAAATGGAAATTACCCCCGATGTGGAAGAAATCCTCTCGTTCATTAGAAAATCTGAAAGGGGTATTATCAGAGGATTAAACGATTAATTTTTATTGGGAATCAATCCTGTCTATTCTATAAAAAATGTTAGCAAAACGAATTATACCTTGTCTCGATATTAAAGACGGACAAACCGTGAAGGGAATTAACTTTGTTGGGATTAAAGCTGTTGGCGACCCCGTTGAGATGGGCGCAATGTATGCCAGTCAAGGTGCCGACGAATTGGTCTTTCTCGATATCACAGCGACCCACGAAGGGCGCAAAACCTTTGTTGATTTAGTAAAACGTATTGCCCGCGAAATCAATATTCCTTTTACTGTAGGTGGTGGTATCAGCGAATTGAAAGATGTTGAGGCACTCCTTAATGCGGGCGCCGATAAAGTATCAATTAACTCGGCCGCTGTTCGCAACCCACAGTTAATTAATGATATAGCCCTTAATTTTGGAAGCCAGTTTGTTGTAGTTGCCATTGATGGTAAAAACAACGATGGAAATTGGAAAGTAACTGTTAACGGAGGCCGTATTATTACCGATATAGAACTCTTTAGCTGGGCCAAAGAAGCCGAAGACCGTGGTGCAGGCGAAATTCTTTTTACTTCGATGGATCACGATGGAACTAAAAACGGATTTGCCAATGCCGAACTGGCAAAAATGGCCGACATGTTGAAAATACCCATCATTGCTTCGGGCGGTGCTGGAAATATGGATCACTTTGTGGATGTTTTTACTACCGGTAAAGCCGACGCAGGACTTGCAGCCAGTGTTTTTCATTATAAAGAAATTATTATTCCCGAATTAAAAAAGTACTTAAGCGAAAAAGGTATAGCGGTGAGGTTAGCTAATGGCTGATAGCCAATAGCTGATAGCTTATGGCCAATAGCTTATGGCTGATAGTACGTAATTGGCAGGGAACAGCCAGCAGCTTGCAGCCAATAGCCAGTAGCTGATAGCCAATAGTTAACAACAAGGTAAAAAAAACTGCGCCAGTGTATAAAATGATAATAAAAACCAACTCATGATTAAGCAACTTTTAACAAAAGACTATACGAACTCGGAGGAATTTATTTTCTCCCTCCCCGCTTTTGCCCTAATGGGCAAATACAAAGTATTCATGAACACCGTGAATATTAATCCTGTGAATAATTGGAATTTGCGACAGCATTCCATACCAACAGCCTACACACATTGCTCACATCCCGATGAAAAATCGGGAAGAGAACAATATTGCCTACCCTCACTTTGCCGCTATGGCGGCATTAGAATTGCTCTTTTGGGTAATTGCGGTATTGGACAACATTTCATACCAATATCTCATGCAAACTGCACAGATTAAGAATCGGTACATGTACTATTTTTTAGTACTAATATTATTTTAACTTTATGCCTTCCATTAATAAACATAAAATGAAAAAAACAATTCTAACCCTTGTAACCATCATTCTTGCTGGAAGTACAATTTTTGCTCAGGACATTATTTACACTATTAGCGGCGAAATCAATCAAAGCAAAACTGCTCTCGATTCAATTTTAGTTGAAAATACTGCAAACGATACCCGAATTTTATTTGAAGATCTTCCGGCGCACGATTATTACCAGATAAACCTTAGCAAAAATGCATATTGGGGTACTGTTGGACTAAATATTTTTGAAAATGCTCCTGCATTCGAAGTTGCTCAGAACTTGCCAGGCATGTTGACAATTGCATATAGAAAGAATACTCCAATTGAAGTCTTATTGTCTGTTTACAACATTAATGGACAAAGGGTATTTGCACCTGAAAAGAAAATACTGATTGCTGGAAATTCAATTAATGTTAGACTAAGCACAAGCGGAGTTTTTATTGTAAGAATTGAGGCTCCGTTTGGTGCACAAACGTTTAAAGCAATAGGTACAGAAAACGTAAGTGAGCATGCAGTTGAAATTACAGACCAAATAAACTCGCCTATTAAAACAAAAAGCGCATCATTATTAAACGATGCCGACTTTAGCTTTTCTATTGGTGACAGCTTACGTGTTTCAGTTTATAAAAACGATTATTATGCCCCTCCCATTGGAATGTATATTGTAAACTCTGAAAATATTAATTTCTTGTTTGAAGCTAGTGCAACTGTTAAAACAGAAAATGCAACGGACATAACATATTCCAGTGCAACATTAAACGGAGAAGTTATTTCCGATGGTGGGGTAACCATAACCGAACGGGGCTTTTACTATGGCACTTCTCAAAATGTTGAAACTAGTGGTACAAAAGTTTCGAGCGGAAATGGAACAGGAATATTTAGTGAAGAGTTAACGGGTTTGCAGCCTGGCACAACATACTATTACAAAGCTTATGCAATAAATAGTGTTGGGATTGCGTATGGCGACGAACTGACATTTACTACAGATGCAACCTTGGCAACGATAGTAAGCAGTGAAGCAACTGATGTTAGCACCAACACAGCAACATTAAACGGAGAAGTTATTTCTGATGGTGGCGCAACCATAACCGAACGGGGCTTTTATTGGAGCAAAACCGACAATACCCCCGACAGTGGCGATAATGTTGAAATTGTTTCGGGTGCGACAGGAGGATTTGCGTTTACTTTAACAGGATTAACCGATGACACACATTATTATTACGTAGCCTTTGCCTCCAACAGTGAAGGCATCGATACCGGCGACCCCGTAACATTCACAACAAACAAAGACACAGGTGGTGAAATTGTAAACGGACAATTTACCGATTCCCGTGATAACCATAAATACAAAACGGTAGAAATTGGCAATCAAACCTGGATGGCCGAAAATTTGGCTTATTTGCCAAGCGTTAGCCCATCTTCTGTCAAATCGTACACCGCATCCTATTATTACGTTTACGATTACCAGGGCACGAGTGTAA
>DATERL010000171.1:0-13174 GCA_035271585.1 Prolixibacteraceae bacterium | reverse complement strand
GCGTTCATCCTGAGCCAGGATCAAACTCTTCGTTGTAATTATAAAAGTCTTAAATATCTTTCGCTCTCAATAAAACTCTCCAGAAATTATTTCCGGTGCTTGACTTATTCTTTTTTCCAATATCTTCAATGAACTTGTTTTGTATCCTCTTGCGCTAAAACTTATTGTTTGAAACAATCTATACTTTTTTAGCGGCTGCAAAGATAGTCATTTAAATTTAGTATCTCCAAATAATTTCGTTATTTTTTCACTTAAAATTTTAAGATGGAAAACGATTACAAAAATACAAAAAACAATACATTCAATGCAAATGAAATTTATATATTTTGCAATATTAAATTATTTTTCAACACTTCAAATAACGTTGCTTTGACATTGTTTTGTTTCAAAGCGGGTGCAAAGAAATGAAGTTATTTTTCAATATCCAAATACTTTTTTAAACTTTTTATATCTTTTTTTTGAAACATCAATATGCCAATAATTTAGCCTAATAAAAAAATTGATTTTTTTTTAAATGATAAAACAAAGGAAGAGACCAATACAAATTACAATTTCTATTAACTGCTGATTATCTGACAATAAAAAAACTCACCATAAAAAGTAAATATTTACTTAATTTGAACTCATTGTTATTGTACGCTATTAAAAAACATATATTAGATTTGCAGAGAAGAAAAAAACGGAATGAAAGATTGGTTAATCGAAAAAATTAAAAAGTATAAGATTGTAATTACAATACTGTTGTTATTTCTTATTTGGATGTTGTTTTTTGATGAATACAACCTATTCCGGATAAGACGAGATCATCATAAATTAAAATCGCTCAAAGAAGAACAAATATATTTGAAGCAAAAGATTGAAACTGACAGGGAACAACTAAAAAAATTACAAAACGATACCCCGGAACTTGAAAAAATGGCACGCGAAGAATATTTTCTAAAAAAAGATAACGAAGAGATATACATTATAATAGAGGAATAAAATGGCTAAATGCTTATTTGCTTTTTTCTTTAGCGCCTTACTCATATTTGTTTCGACAATAAATTATGCTCAAAACGAATTAAGGACGCCTTATTTTATTAAAACTTCGTTTGTTTCGGGAAAGAACAAACCTCATAGACCAGTAATTAAAAATTTAACTTATCCGTACAGAGGTGTCGAAGTGAAATTGGGTTGGCAATCGATAGGAAAACAACCATGGCAAGTTGCATACCGTTACCCATCGTATGGAATTGGTTTTAACTGGAGCACTTTTGGCACAGAGATTATAGGCGAACCATCTTCAATTTTCTTTTTCACTAATTTTCCACAGTTAAACAGCAGCTGGCTTAATATTGACCTTGAAGTAGACTTAGGCATATCGCATGGAATTAACCCTTATGATGAAATTAAAAACCCACATAATTTTTCAACAGGGTCAACGGTAAATGCTTTTTTTGGGATTTACCTTGAACAATCATTTCATCTGGGTAAAAAATTCGACATCTCAATCAGCGAGGGACTAACCCACTATTCAAATGGCGCCATGGGTTATCCAAACCTTGGTTTAAATATTATACCAACGATTAAAGTTGGCATAAAAGATCACCCAGAATACCCTAAGAAAATAAACAAAGGACAAAAACCTGATTATAAGAACAACTGGCAGATGAACGTGTACGTTGGAGGAGGCATTAAAAAATTATTTGGACCAACACCAACCTATCGAGAGGTTTTAATTTCACCTTCGATTTATTACAGAACTGGATACAAACGACGTATTGGAGTGGCTTACGATATAACATATAACGAAGCCATTACTGGAATTTGGACTAGAAAAGAAGAAACGGGCTCCGATTTGATAACACAAGCTGCACTCGTTTCGCACGAATACATAATTAATAGATTTACCATACTCACGCAATTTGGGTTTTATGTCAACAACCTTCCATTCGACAAAAATGTATATAACAGATTTGACATAGACTGTATTATCTCGCGACTGGGGATAAGCTACTATATTACACCATGGGCCAGAGCGGTCTTAAACGTAAAAGCTCATTATATTAAAGCTGAATTTGTTGAAACAGGGATCATTTTCGACATAAAATTCAATTAATGCCACTTTTATGGCAATCTAAAGTAAAATTCAATTTGTTTTATTTCTTAAAATTTTTATCTTGCTATAAATTTGATTAGTAAGGTAATGAATTTAAACCTAGACATATTCAAGATAAAATCAAATAATGTTGTTCCAAAGAAAGGAAGAATATTAATTGCCGAACCTTTTTTGCCCGGAAGCTACTTCAACCGGTCAATTGTTTATATCGTTGAACACAACGCAAACGGCACGGTTGGATTTATTTTGAATAAGCCGGTCGATTTTCAAGTCAAAGATTTTCAAAATGAATTTCCTACTTATGAAGATAAAATTTACATAGGCGGACCAGTTAGTATTGAATCGTTATATTATATACACTCATTTGGTCGAAATATTGAAGGAAGCATCCATATTCAAGACAACTTGTATTGGGGGGGCAATTTCGAACAGATAAAATCAATGATCAACGATCAAATTCCTTTATTAAATCAAATCAGGTTCTTTTTAGGATATTCGGGATGGGATAAAGAACAATTAAAAGAAGAACTAAACGAAGACTCGTGGCTGGTAGCCGATATTGCACCTGAACTTGTATTAAGCCATGACAAAGAACTTTGGAGTGAAATGGTAAAAGAACAAGGCGGAAAATATAAACTATGGCAGAACTTTCCTGAAAACCCGAGTATGAATTAATGCTTTTCTTCTTTCAAAGCTTAAAGAAGTTTTTCTAAAAATATATTCAATAACGAAAAATCAATTAAAAGCGGAAAGACCAAGCCAAATACTGCTCCGGTAAAATGGGCATCGTGTCCAATATTATCAATATTTTTCTTCCCCATATAATAACTATAGCCCAAATACAAAGCTCCAAAAACTATCCCTGGTATGGGAATAATTCCAAAGAACCACAATTTATTCCATGGATCGAAAAATATGGAAGTAAATACCACTGCCATAACCGCACCCGATGCTCCTACTGCACTGTAGTATTTATTATTCTTAAACTTATATATGGTGTATAAGCTCGAAACAATTAAACTTGAAAAATATAGCAACAGAAAATACATTCCGGCTTTTGATCCAAAATAATAAGCAAAATAAGATTCACAAACATTGCCAAAAATATATAGAACATACATATTTACCAGAAGATGAGGCCAATCGGCATGAACAAAAGCATGTGTCAACAAGCGATGCCAATGATGTTTTTTATGCACCAAATAAGGTTGTAAGTTTAAACGACCAAACCATTGGTGATTATAAAAAGCAAAAACCGATATTCCTATTGTGATCAATACAATTATTAGCGACATATTAATGAAGTATTTTGTAAACCATTTCGCGTTGTAAATCGGCTTGCGACGACGACACGTTACCCATTCCCTTCGATTTCAAATCGTATTCGCGCAATATTGAAATAATCTCGACTGCTTTTTTAGGTGAATACCGCTTTGCCGCCTTAACATAGCTATCAACAAAATAGGGTTGAACTCCTAAAACCCGAACCAAATTATTATTCGATTTATCGCTGATTAAATGGTATTTCAAAATTCGGCTAAAATAAAAATAAAGCGACGAAATGGTTTTTGGCATTGGGTTTAAAGCCTGATTTGCTCCAAAATAATTAATGATTCGGTTTGCCTTTAAAACATCCCTCTCGCCCAAGGCGTTATGAAGTTCAAAAACATTGAAATCCTTACTAATTCCAATATTACGTTCAATATCGGAAGGAGTAATTGTTGAACCAGCGGGAAGCAAAATCATTAATTTTTCGAGTTCGTTAACTACTTTGCTAATTTCGGTACCCAGGTACTCCGACAACATGGCTACTGCTTGTGGCTGAACCTTATAACCCTTGCCGGAACAATAATTCAATATCCAAGGCGCCAGTTGGTTATCGTATATTTTTTTCGATTCAAAAACAACACCTTTTTCGGATGCTACTTTATAGAATTTTTTTCGTTTGTCAATAGTTTTGTATTTGTAACATATCACCAAAATGGTCGATGTTAAGGGATTTTGGATATAAGAAAGTAAATCGTCTTCGAGATTTTTAAGGTTTTGGGCTTCTTTCACAATTACCACTTGGTTGGCGGCCATCATAGGGAAACGCTTAGCAGCTGTTAAAATGGAATCAACCGGTGTGTCTTTACCATACAATATCGTTTGGTTAAAACTACGTTCGGCTTCGCTCATTACGTTATTGGCAATATAATCGGATATTTGATCAATAAAATAGGGTTCATCGCCCATTAAAACATAAAACGGATGATATATTTTCTTCTTTAAATTTTGAAGTATTTCGTTATAAGTCATTTTTATGAAAATTTAAGATGTTTAACCGATCGGCCATTATCACGAATAATCATCATGGCTCGTATTCCAATTTCGAGATGGTCGTTTACATATTGACGCGTCACAACCTGATCGCTTTTTTCAGTTTTCACGCCAGTTGAAATCATGGGTTGATCGGACACCAGCAACAAGGCTCCCGAAGGTATTTTATTAGCAAACCCGGCAACAAACAAAGTTGCTGTTTCCATGTCGATAGCCATTGCTCTTGTCTTCCTTAGGTATTTTTTAAATTTTGTATCGTGCTCCCATACCCTTTTATTGGTTGTAAAAACAACGCCAGTATAATAATCGAGTCCATAATCGCGAATTGATGTTGAAACTGCCCGTTGCAAATTAAAAGCGGGCAGGGCAGGAATTTCGGGTGGAAGGTAATCGTTCGATGTCCCGTCGTGCCTAATGGCTGCAATTGGTAAAATCAGATCGCCCAATTTGTTGATTTTCTTTAATCCGCCACACTTGCCCAAAAACAATGCGGCAAGGGGATGAATTGCACTCAATAAATCCATTATAGTAGCAGCGTTGGGGCTTCCCATTCCAAAGTTAATTATGGTGATGTCTCCAAATGTTGCCGATGGCATATTTTTATCAGCCCCCACAACGGGAACACTAAATTTTTTGGCAAACATTTCTACATAATTATTAAAATTGGTCAACAAAATGTATTTACCAAAGTTTTCGAGGGCTACTCCGGTATATCTGGGCAACCAATCTTTTACAATCTCTTCTTTCGATATCATCCGTTTTCTTTTTGTGACTTCAACAAAAATACAAATTACAAATAATGAATGAAGGGGATTACCAGAAAAGAGTTAATTTTAGGCAAAAAAAAGAGAGAAACAATGGAAATTGATTTGCCAAAACTGAATTTTCCATCATCGTCATTCAAATTAGAAGAAAAGAACGGAAAACTTTTCATTTTCGACAATTCGCGAAAACGCTATGTTATACTTACGCCCGAAGAATGGGTGCGTCAGAATTGCCTGCACTATTTTCGCGATGTTAAACACTTTCCAATTAGCAATATGGCAGTCGAAAAAACGATACGAATTAATGGACAGAATTTACGCTATGATATTGTAGCCTATTCAAAAAAAGCGAAACCGGTTTTATTGGTTGAGTGCAAGGCGCCAACGGTTAAAATTAGTCAAAGCACCTTCGACCAAATTGCAGTTTATAATCTTGAGCTAAAAGTTCCTTATTTGTTTATAACCAATGGGGTAGAACATTTTTGTTGCGAAGTTGATTTCGAAAACAAGCGGTACAATTTCTTACCCGAATTGCCCGATTACAGCTTACTAAAGCAATAAATCAGAGCTTCTTTTGAAGTAAATTCTCATCATCCCAGCCAGTTGGTGTTCGCAACCACTGCTTTTTTACCCCCGTAATTTCGAAACCTACTTTTTTAAAAAGTTGCATACTAGCTGTATTCGATGCGGCAATGTTAGCATACAATTGGTTGAGTCCCAACTCAACCAATGAATATTCAATAATAATATCCAAGGTTTGGCTTGCAAGTCCTTTGCGCTTTTCCGAATCGTCGAAAATCATAATCCCCACTCCTGCCCTTCCGTGATAAGGATCAAAATCGAAAAGCTCTACCGTACCAACAGGTATTTGGTATTCATTTTCAATTACCAAGCGCAGTTGCTTGCTTTCCCAAATATCGTTATTGGTTGATTTGATGTAATTGGCCAGAATAAATTTCGATAAGGGAGCATGCGTATTGCTTACTCGCCAAACCCGCGTGTCGTTTTCCCATTGGTAAAGCAATTCAACATCGTTGGGTTCTAATGCACGCAGTGTTATTTGTTTGTTGCCCAGTTTCATCTTTATTGTCCTAGTTTATTGAAAGCTTTAAATATCAGCTCAATATCTTTTTGAATTTTATAATCTTTAGCATAAACCATGTTAGCTCTGTCAATATCATCGTTATTCACCTCAACCTTTTTGATGGCCTCGCTGATTTTGATAACACCTTCGAGAATGACCGGCAATCCCAAATACAATTCAGTGTTTACTTTGTGATAACCCACCCAGCTTTTCTTTTTCAATATTACCTGAAAAATGTTTTTAAAAAAGCCTAGTTTTTTTTCTACTAACCAAACAATTAAAAGAGAGAAGATTAAAAAGAAAAAAGCCAGCGTTACATCAAGTAATCGTTTGTTACGCATATTTTTTTCACGCGATATGGCGTTCACGTTAACCACGTACAAATCGCCGGCTGTATCAATTGAATTGCTCCCAATAATTGACGCACTGGCAGGCGGTGCTATTTTGTAATCGATGTCGAAACCCGACAAATTGAGCATAGTACGTATTACAGTTCGGGAACTAATATCGTCGGCGCAAAATATCAATTCTTCAATTTTATTAACACGAATAATTTCGCTTACCTGATCAATTGACCCCATGTATTTTTCTGAACGGGTTTTTTGCTTAGGCGATATGTAGCCCACTATATTGGTTGCCACACCGGTTTGTTGAAGCAAATCGCTTACCCTTCCACTTTCTTTTTTTAAACCCACTATGGCAACTCTTTTGGGTTTTTGTGCACCAATTTTATAATCGTTACCAATTGCGAAATGGAGCAGAAGCCTTGATAGGGAAAGCAACAATAACGACAATGCCGCACCCAAAAGAATAATTGCCCTTGAAAAACGGGCACTGTTTGGCAATAACGAATAAACCACCAAAATCAGTACGGTTCCATATATTATACCCCGATATGTTTTGAATAACCTAACCGGCTTATCATAGCCTCCCGAATAATAAATCGAGATTAACCAAACCAAAATATAAGCAGGCACCGCAAAGCGAACGAGCGAATCGGGATAGTAGCCGGGTTCAAACCTGAGCGCTTCCCAGTAGGGCAACAAAAAACAAAACCCAATAAAAATAAACAGAAAATCGAGAATTGGCAACCACAATATTTTAATTAAGCGTGAAGTAGCAGCCAACATTGCCCTAAAATAAATGGCCAGGTGAATAAAAACTGAGAAAAATCCGGCATACTGTTTTGAAAAATGTTTGCGTGCAAATATTATCATGGCATTGTAAAACATGCGTACATAGTTCAAACTGCCCTTTTTGGTGCTTTCTCCTTTATAATGAATAATGGTTGTTTCGGGGAAATAGATGTTCTTGTAACCACCTTTGGTTATCCGATACGATAGGTCAATGTCCTCACCATACATAAAGTAGTCTTCGTCGAGCAAGCCAACTTTATCGAGTGTTTCTTTACGCATAAGCATAAATGCACCAGCCAGTACTTCAACTTCGTGTATTTGGTTTTCATCGAGGTACGAAAGATGATATTTTCCAAATTTTTTCGATTTCTTAAACAATGACGATATGCCAAACATTTTATAAAAAGCGACCCATGGAGTAGGCAATCCTCGTTTCGATTCGGGCAGGAACTTCCCTCTGCCATCAATCATTTTAACTCCCAAACCACCAACATCGGGTCGAGTATCCATAAATTGAATGATTTTTTCAAAAGTATCTTCTTCAACAACAGTATCGGGGTTGAGCAACAATACGTATTCGCCTTGCGATTTTCGGATGGCTTGGTTATTGGCTTTCGAGAAGCCAACATTTTTGGTATTAGCAATAAGTTTTACATGGGGAAAATTATGGATAAGCATCCCGGTTGACCCATCGACCGAATTATTATCAACCACAAAAACTTCGGCACTGATATTTTTTACAGCCTTGTCGACCGAGTGCAAACACTGTTCGAGAAAATGCTTAACATTATAATTAACTATTACTATCGAAAGTTTCATTTTAAAGGTTTAGGTTCAAAAGCGTTTCGTTAACTATTAATAAACGTAAACGACAAAAACATATTAGCGTCGCCAAAAAGATTTTCTCGTTTTAGCTGTTGTTTCTTCAAATTTTGCAAGGTTATCGTCGGGATGCAACAAATGAAATATTTCGCCCCACGAAGGTAAGCCACCAATGTTACGATCGTCGATATAATAGTCGCAATTAATTTTCCGACTTTTAGTATCGTCAAATATTTCTTCGGGATAGTTAGCATTGATGGCATAAAATTCGATCCCGTTTTGACGGCAAAACTCGACAGCATCGTCGAGATAAATCCCTGCACGATAAGTCCAAAGTATTAGCTCATGTCCTTTATTTTGAAGCATTTTTAATGTTTCGAAAGCAAATGGCCTGATTTTACCAATTTCGGGGTATCTATGTTCAACAATGGTTCCGTCGAAATCTACTGCTATCTTCATTCTTGATTTTTATAGTGTTAAATTTACATTTTAGGAAGTACTACAATTACATTTAATGTTTAAAAGCAGACTCCACATTTCTCAACTATTCAAGGTGTCGCTATAATTAACACGGTTTCGGATCGATCGGCCAAGCGTTAATTCGTCGGTATATTCCAACTCGCCACCAACAGACACCCCACGTGCAATGGTGCTTATCTTTCCTTCGAAATCTTTCAACTTTTTATAAATATAAAAATTGGTAGTATCGCCTTCCATAGTTGTGCTTAATGCTAAAATTACTTCGATTACTTCGCCAGTTTTAACTCTTTCGATCAACGAATTGATTTCGAGATTGGCCGGTCCTACTCCATCCATAGGAGAAATTACACCTCCTAAAACATGATAACGTCCATTAAACTGGTGTGTATTTTCAATCGAAAGCACTTCCCTTATCGATTCCACGACACATATAACCGACTCGGAGCGTGATGGACTCGCACAAATATTACACGTTTCGGTATCGGATATGTTGTGGCAAACATTACAATGTTTAACGTCTTTTCGCAAATCGATTATGGCTTTTCCAAACTCATCGACTTCCGATTGGGTTTGCTTCAGCAAATATAACACCAATCTTAACGCTGTTTTCTTACCAATTCCAGGTAATTTGGCGAACTCCTCAACTGCGTTTTCCAATAATTTTGATGGAAATCTATCGTGTATCATTTATCTTTTTTAAAAACTGGACTTCAAAGGAAAAAAATAAACCAGAGAAAACCAACTTAAAATTTTCAACCTTGTTTATCTCTTATAAATTGAGTGAGGTAAATTAAAATTAAACACAGTGCCTTTTCCTTCCTCCGAATTGACCGATATACTTCCGCCCATGAGTTCGATAAGATTTTTAACAATAGAAAGCCCTAGCCCATTACCACCAAAAAAACGGGTATCTTCATTATCACCTTGCCTAAAGCGTTCAAAAATCAGATCGTACATATCGGCTGGAATTCCAATGCCTGAATCTTCTACTTTAAAATAGATGAATTCTTTGGTCACTTTCAGTATGCCAAATTCAATATAACCCGACTCAGTAAACTTTAAGGCATTGTTTAGTAGATTATTAAAAATTTGATTTAAGCGATTCTGATCCGAATTCAAAATTAATTCCTGAGGAGTGCCAAGTTTTCGGAATTCAACTTTATTTTTCCCCATATCGGTTTTTCGCAATGTGAACTCTCGCATTATGATATCCAACATTCGATTTACGTCGAAGGTCGAAATATTAATTTTAAGTTGTCCAGTTTCGAGGCTCGATATATCAATAATATCGTTAATGATTTGCAACAAACCATCTGAACTTTTTCGAATAATACTGCTGTACAAACTCCTGTCATCTTTTGAAATATCTTCCGATTCTTCAAGAATACTGGTGAAACCGAGTATAGAATTAAGCGGCGTTCTGATTTCGTGACTCATGTTAGCTAAAAACGAAGTTTTAAGCTTATCGCTTTCTTCTGCCTTCTCTTTAGCGGCCATAAGGTCGTCGAGTAGTTTTCTTTTTTCAGTAATATCTTCCCGAACGGCAGCATAATTAATTAACTCTCCATTGCTGTTTAGAATTGGTGTGATAAAAACGTATTCCCAATATATTTCACCGTTTTTCTTTTTATTTTGAAATTCACTGCTCCAAACTTTTTTGCTTAACAATGTATTCCACATTTCTTCGTAGAATTCGGCATTATATGTTCCCGATTTTAAAAACCGAGGATTTTTTCCAATAACGTCTTTTTCACTATAACCAGTTACTTTCGTAAAAGTATGGTTTACATATTCAATATTCCCCTGTGGATCAGTAATCATTATACTTAAAGGAGTTTGAGCAACCACAGTCGAAAGTTTAATGCGTTCCTCCTCATCTTTCATCCGGCGGGTAATATCGTGACCAATTCCAACCAAACCTATTATTTTACCATTTTCATCTTTTAAAGGAATTTTTGAAGTATTCAACCATCTCGTTTGGCCATTTACAGTGCTTAATTTCTCGAGACGGTTAAGTATAACTTCCCCATCGCGTAAAACTCGTAAATCGTTTTGCCAAAACTGTTCTGCGATATCGGGTGGGAAAAGATCGAAATCATTTTTCCCCAGAACATCTTCAACTGTTTTTCCTCCGCAGTTAATAATATCGGCGTTATTAGCAACCAATTTCCTTCCTTCTATATCTTTCATATAAACGGCATCGGGTATATTTTCTATAACGGTGTCGATTAATAGTTTTTTTTGTTTAATCTCTTCTTCCGAAGCTTTTCTTTCGGTTACATCGGCAATGTAGCCAACATAGCCAATTATTTTCTGATTATGGTCAAACTCGGGAGACACCTGACCACTTACCCAAACTTCCTTGTTATTGGGATGTAAAAATCGATATTGCTCAACATGTTCAGCTTTATCGTCGAATGCTTTTTGCCAATTATCAATGAGTAGATCTTTGTCGTCGGGATGTATATTTTTAAGCCAACCGAGACCTAAGGCGTCATCATATGTTGAACCTGACAATTCGCAATACTTCGGATTTACATAAACAGTAAGTCCATTTTGGTTAGTTTTAAAAATGCCCACACCAGCATTGTTAGTCAATGTTTGAAAAAGCTTTTCGCTTTGACGCAAGGCTGTTATAGTTAATTTTTGCTGCGTTATATCGGAAATAAACCCCTCAACAGCAATCACTTCGCCCTTTCCGCTCAACACACCTTGTCCACGTTCCCAAACCCATCGTTCTTTTCCACTTCGGTCAATAATACGGTATTCCATTTCGAAATAACTTCTTTTTTCGAGGGCTTCAGTTACTTTTCGGTGAACCAAGTCTCGGTCGTCGGGAACTATCAACTCGCCATAAGTTACTTTTTTATTGCCTTCAATTTCATAATCGCTATAACCCAATAAATCGAAGCAACCTTTGCTCACAAATTCCATAGTCCACCACTCATCGTTTTTGCAACGGTATGCCATTCCCGGCAAATTCGACATTAAGGTAAAAAGCCTTCGACGTTGTTCTTCGATAATTTGATTATGTTCTCGCTCTTTGGTTTGATCCCTAAAAACGAGTACAACTCCTGTTATTGTTCCATCCTTGTCGAAAATAGGCGCTCCGCTATCTGCTATTGGGATGTGATTTCCGTCTTTTGAAATTAACAAGGTGTGGTTCGCTAATCCAACTATTTCCCCTTGCTCAATAACTTTTTTAACCAGGCTTTCAACTTTTTGAAGGTTTTCTTCACTGATGATATGAAAGACTTTCTCAATATCGAGTCCAATAGCATCTTTCTCGGTCCAGCCAGTTAACGTTTCGGCAACTTGATTCAAATAAGTAATTTTTGAATGACTATCGGTTGTAATTACCCCATCGCCAATGCTATAAAGCGTTGTTTTAAACTTTTCGTGTGCAAGCCAAAGTTTCTTGAAGATGTTTTTCTGAGAATTAGAATAACCGAAAGCCACTAAAGTAAGAACCAATAGTAAAAACAACACTAAAAAAACATTAAATACTCTGGTTTGGTTATTAATCCCATCGTATAGTTCCAACTTATCAACCTCGGCTATAATATACCATGGTGTTCCAGGAATTTCACTCACATACGAAACAACTTCAACACCTCGATAGTCGAGACCTTCAACAATTCCCCATTTTCCTGATAATGCTTTAATAGCTGAAATGTCAGTACGTGAAACGGGAATCGACAGCTTGAGAGCGCTATTTTTTTCGTGCCGCAATTCGTTTAAGTAGATTATACTATCTAAATCTTTTCTAAATATAGCGGTCTCGGCAGTTTCTGATGGTAAAGGCCAGTTTTGAATGAGTGGAAATAGAAAACGATTGGGATCCATGCGGAATACAACAATGAAGTTAAACTCAGCTATTTCATGAATAACTGGACTGATAAAATCGATATAAATTGAATCGTTGGTTTTATCGATATATAAATCGGTAGTAAAAACATCGTGCGTTACAAGTGCTTTTTTTATCCCTTTGCTGATCTGATCAGGCACTATATTATACGCTTGTGTACTATACAACAACGTTTGGTTCGAATTAAAAATGAGTATCTCTTTGTAGCCATGTTCTAATAATACAGTTGCTAAAAAGCTGTTTAAACTCATAGAATCAGAAGGAAGCTGTTGTTTTTTAAAGTTTATAATTCCATTAATCAATAATTTATTGTGAGCTATAAATTGAGCATCAACCAACTCGTCGATATACCAATCGGCAATATTTTTAATTTTCAACGAAGCTATCGATATCAACTCATTATGAACACTTTTAACGCTTTTTTCTTGTAATGAATTTCGGTAATAATTGGCAAAGAAGAAAACACCTATGATAAGCAACAGGGCTATTATCAAGTATAAATATTTGTTTCGAACCATAACCTCAAAATTAAGACAATACTAAAAAAGGAATTCCTTAACTGTTCTGTAAAGATAAAATTCCTAAAAAAATATTATTACATGG
>DATERL010000170.1:0-13399 GCA_035271585.1 Prolixibacteraceae bacterium | reverse complement strand
TGGTAAACTCATCATCTTCAGTACTTGAATTTCCATCGTCAAGAACAACGCGTACTTGCCGTGCTGAATTTCCTTCGCTTACGGTAAAAGCAATGTCCATAAAATCGTTGGCACCACCACACGACAGGGTGTGAGGCGAAGGAAGTGTGGTTGTAATATTTACATCTGCAAAAGCAGCAATGTTGAAATTTTTGAATTCACTATCGTTTGAACAAGTAGTTCGGGTGACCGTAACCTTATAATCGCCAGCTGGTAAATTAGAATAAGTACGGCTGAGCGGACCCGAGTTGGTATATGCTGCTGAATAAAAAAGATTTGTTGAGGTATTTTCGAGTACCACATTAAAAGCATCGGCAGGTAAACTGGATAACTTTACCGAACCCAAGTCGTTGTCGCACTTAATTTGTTTCTCGACAGCAGTAAAATTGATTGGTGCAGGAATAGCAATTGCTACGGTCTCATTTAAATATCCGTAACATAAATTATCATCAACTGCACTTAATTGATAATTTCCACTAACTAAGTTAGCAAAAATTCCCGTTTTGTTATTAACAGCATACGGTGAATATATATCTTCGATATAATAGGTATAATTCGATGACCCATTGGCTTGTACCTTTATAGTACCTAAATCGTCAGAACAAGTAGGGTAACCAACTACCTCACTAAGACTTAATGTAATGGGGGCAGGATTTACAAGCTCATATTCAATAAATCTTATTATTCCATCTTTATCTTTTACCGAAACTTTGTAATTACCAGGACTTAGTAGAGAATACTGACGAAGTGAATTAGTAGCAAACGGAAACATGATACTAGCATCTTTTTCCAATTGGAATTGATAAGGTTCATTGCCATCTTTCACCGTAAATGCAATAAGCCCGTTTTTACCATTATGGCAGGTAACAGGTTCAGAAGCAACTTTATCAATTTGAATGCTATAATCCAATGGTGCTGCTAGGGCAGTTTCTTCTTCGAATTGTTTAGCATCGGGCGCCGTGTTTGAGTTTGTCCCCATAACAAACCCGCTAAAACACATCAAAGCGCACAATGCAATGCTTAATCGCTTTAAAAACATATTTATCGTTTAAATAGTTTTGTTCAAATATATAAAAAATCCTTACTTGTTACCATGTGTAAGGAAAAATAAAGCGATGGAGAGGGGCAAAAGGTGCGAAATAACACCATATATACCATCCACTGCATCGAAATAAATATTAAAAGCCACAGCAAATATCAATAATAACGAGCTATATACCGTTATATTGTCTGTTTTTTGAAAACCGCCAACAAACAAACTAATGGCTGCTAACACATAAATCAGGGCAAAAATGAATGTAATGTCTAAAAAGTCGAAAAATAATAAAGTGCCATGATAATATGCAATCAAGTAAACCACCAGTGCGAGTCTTAAAATCCATTTTGACAGGTTTACACCCGATTTTAGTGGTTTCATTGTGTTTGTTCAAATTTGGTCTTCAAAGCAAAAATATTCAATTTTGTTAGTATTGTGCAATTTTATTAATAATTTTTTGAAAAAAAAACATAATTTGTATTTTCTTATTGTTGTAGCTATCAGTTTTATGCAAATAACACCGTTCTGTTTTAATAATATTTCATGAAATATATAGTCAAAAAAATAATATCTATCTATTTTCATTCATCATCAATCAAGCTCGTTATGAAATATAATAGTACAAAAAAAGGTATTATTTTCAATTAATTGTAATTAATATTGTAAAAAGAACACTTTTTTATCAACATAACAACTACACAATGGAAGTAAAAAATAATCGAAAACCAACGATTTATTTTATCGTTATTGTATTAACATTAAGCTACTTACTAGCAGGTGCCTACTACTTATTGTTTCCCGAGAAGGATAAGATTTCGTTCACCATTATGGCTATTGTTTATATGTTTATGCCATTTGTGTCGGCGCTGGTTGTTGATAAGCTGATTATGAAACGTGAGAACCTAAAAAGCTGGTCAATTAATTTCAAACCCAACAAGTGGTTTTTAGCAGCTTGGCCTGCAGTAATTATATTTGTATTTTTTGCCATGGCATTGAATATTTTATGGCCGGGCATTTCATTTTCACCCAATATGGATGGTTTTTGGGAACGAATGGCGCAAGATTTTACGCCTGAGCAAATCGAAATGCAAAAAATTCAGCTAAAAATGCTCCCACTCCCCTATTGGTTGGTTCTTATTTTACAAGCATTAATTGCGGGATTTACCATTAATGCGGTAGCTGGTTTTGGCGAAGAAAGTGCCTGGCGAGGTTTTATGGTGAAAGAATACCGCCACCTTAATTTTTGGGATGCAGCAATGCGCATAGGTATAGTTTGGGGAATTTGGCACGCTCCATTAATTTTAATGGGACATAATTACCCCGAGCACCCACTCATTGGTGTGGGCATGATGACCATTTGGTGCCTACTGGTTTCGCCCTTGTTCTTATACGTAAGACTGAAAACCAAATCGGTAATTGCCGCGTCAATTATGCACGGAACAATAAACGCATCGGCCGCAATTGCCATTGTTTACTTGGCGGGGGGCAACGATCTCACTCTGGGAATTACCGGGTTTAGTGGTTTTATTGCCTTGCTCATTGTTATTGGTTTGATGATATTTTACGATTTGAAGTTAGCAAAACACCCCATTACAAACAGGACAATAGCTGGAGAGTAGGGTTTTCGGACTTCGGGATTATTGGATGACTGAATACTCGGATTCTTAAATCAATTTTTTGTCTAATTATCTGAATATCTAACAATCTGAACATCTAATAATCCGAGCATCCGAACATCTAATTATCTAATTAACTTGGTTGATTTTCAATTACGAACAGATTCTTCTTCCGATAATTATCGGAATCGGAATGACAAGTAATTACGTAATTTTTTAACTTTGACCAACACCCTTTTGGTACTAGCGTGGCGCAAAATACTAGGCTAAAAAAATTATTTTTCAATTAAAGTAATACAACAGTGCAAGCACACGTTTTGAGATTAATAACTAAATTACTAATGAATTTTTCATGTCATCAATTTGGCAAAACAACTATAAAAAGGAATATTTTTTAATAAGAACTAAGGATGAAAGCATTACACTTACTAACTTTGGGTTTCGTGCTGTTAGCTGTATCGAGTTACGCCAACACGAACAAACCTTACGATGACACAAAACAACCTTTAATTATCGATCACAACTGCATTAATATTTCGTCGGTTCCACTGGAGTACATCAACGGTGCTAAACAAAAGCTGGTTATTGCTTACGGACACACTTCGCATGGCAGCCAATTGATTACGGGAATGAGCAAGCTCGATAAGTTTATGAGTGGAAAAGGTTATGCTAATGGCACGTTTAACTACAGTAGCGACGATAAAAACAACACATTACAGTTACGCGACAATCCATTCGATAATGCCAGTGATTTGGGCAACCCCGACCGCAGTGAGTGGGCAAGTGCCACGCGCAAATACCTGAATGATAAACCCCAAGTGAATGTAATTATGTGGTCGTGGTGCGGACAAGCAGGTTGGGCATCCACTTCAGAAATTGACTTGTACCTTTCGCTAATGGAACAGTTGGAAAGCGACTTTCCAAAGGTGAAGTTTGTTTATATGACGGGCCACCTCGACGGTAGCGGCGAAGAAGGGAAGTTGAACAAAAACAATAAGCGCATCAGGGAATATTGTAGAACCAACAATAAAATATTGTACGACTTTGCCGATATCGAAAGCTTCGACCCCGATGGCAAAACCAATTACATGAAGCTGAATGCCAACGACAATTGCGACTACACCACCCCTGGGAATGAAGACCGCAACTGGGCCATTGACTGGCAAAATTCGCACACCAAAGGCCTTGATTGGTACGAATGTTCGGTAGCCCACTCGCAAGACTTGGTGGGTAACCTGAAAGCTTTTGCTGCTTGGTGGCTCTTTGCACGCCTTGCCGGGTGGGGAGATGAGCAATCGACAGGAATCAATCAATTGTCGGTAAAAAACCTCGATGCCAAAGCTTATGCAAGCAAAAATGCGATCCATTTTAACATCGATCCTTCGGAAAAAATTGTACAAACCATTTTGTTCGACAGTCAAGGCAAAACCATATTTTCGAGCAAGGAAACTCTTGAGAACAATACAATAGATATGAATTTGATTAGTAGCAGCGGATTGGTTTTCTATCGTATTATAAGTTCATCGAACACAAAATACACTGGAAAACTGATGCTTGTGCGGTAATTTAGGGATTACTAGATGTTCGGATTGTTGGACAAAAAAGAGATTGAAGAATCTAGCAGTCTGAGAGTCTGAGAATCTGAGAGTCTGAGAATCTGAGAATCCGAGAATCCAGCAATCTGAGAATATATAAGCACTAATGCTTGCGCTCTTTCAGAGCTTTCGATGATGGTAAAACCTTTCACACAGGGCGTTGCCCCGTGCTATAGCTTAAAGGCCCTTGGCCTTATCTGAAAAATGTTAAATTCCATTAATTTATTTTTCTTGCAATCGAAAAAAGGATATTCGGATTGCTAGATATTCAGATTATTAGACAAAAAATAGTTGTGTCTCATGCTAAGAGAGACCGTGCAACAAAAGCCAACGCACATTTGCAAGTTCCGACACATAGGCTGATTTTTCAGCTTGCAAAAGAGCCAAATCTGAGCCAACGCTAAATTTAACGAGAGAATTTTGTATTTTCGGAAAAAGAAATTTGATTTTTGCAGAACAAAAGGATAGAATTAAACGTTAAAAATAAACCTGTAAGTTGATTTTATGGAAATAGTTTCTATATTTGGTAAGAATTTATTTGCAATAAAATATGCAGGTGAGGATAAAGATGAATTTTCCAGATTGTTTAAAATGTGGCAAGATTCTGAATATCTGGAAGAGTTTTTTGAAACCCAAAAGTCTGATTTAGAAAATGGATTTTGGGGTACTATAAGTATTGAAAATGCAATTTTAGACACATTTGAATATGCACAGGAGTTTGAAAAAATATTACTTGAATTGTCAGAAAGAAGTGGTTCTGAACAAATTGAAGGATTGGAAGATATATTTAGACCATTGCACAATTCTCAATATCAGATATTAGCATTAAATAAGAGTAAAGCAAAACAAACTTGGCTTAGATTGTATGCCTTAAGAGTTGAAGATGATGTTTATATTATTACTGGGGGAGCAATAAAATTAACTCAAAAAAATGCAAGACCGAAAACATACAAATCTTGAATTAAGGAAAATTGAAAGTTGTAGAAGATTCTTGTTAGACCAAGGAATCGTAGATGTAGAAGGTGTAATTGAAGAAATTGAAAGCTAAAATGATGGAAAAGACACTTGAAAAAATTAACAAAATAGCTTCTGGAAAGGTTTCGACTTGGAAAGAAGAAGCAACTGAACGTAAAAATAATAATGATTGGACAATACGTTCATTTAAAATTGCTGTTCGAATTTTAAGAGAAATAAGAGTTCAAAAAACTCAGAACGGCATGACTCAAAGAAAATTAGCTGAAGAAATGGGTGTTTCCCCACAATATATAAACAAAGTTATTAAAGGGAAAGAAAATCTAACACTAGAAACAATATCCAAAATAGAATCTGTTTTGGGTATTAAACTGATTGAAATTTCATCGTTTGAAACATCACAAGTTGTTCCAGTTAATTTTTCTGAATCCAAATTTGCACTTAGCAGGACTGGTTCGATTTCTATAAGTAAAGTGAAAATAAAACACTGATCTTTAAGCGTTTATTCAAAAATCCTGCTACGCATCAAGTTCGGTGTAATTGGACAGGAATCGAAGATCAGCGTAGCTAAAGTAGCCCGTAATCCCCAACTTCCAGAATCCAACAATCTGAATATCTAATAATCCAGCAATCGGAGAATATATAAACAATAATACTTTCGCTCTTTCAGAGCTTTCGATGATGGTATTATCTTTTACACAGGGCGTTGCCCCGTGCTAATGCTTAAAGGCCCTTGGCCTTATCTAAAAAACATTAAATTCCTTATAACTTATTTTTTCAGTAATCGAAAAAGGGATGTTCGGACAATCGGATGTTCCGAAATCGAGAAATCAGAGCACCTAAGAATCTGAGAATCCAGCTATCAAAAAAAAGATATTCGGATTATAGGACACAATCCAACAATCCGAATATCCAGCAATCCAGTAGTCTGAAAATCCAAGAATCCAGAAATCTGAAAACATCTGAAAATCTAAAAAAAACGGACTGCTGGATCTATTCCAACAATCCGAATATCTTTTAATCAAGTAGTCTGAGAATTCAAAAATCTAAGAATCCGAGAATCCCTCTTTTTTACTGAAGAGTTTAATGGATAGCTTTAGCAAATTTTCTTCGGAAGCCAAAAAGTGTAAGCAATCCTATCAACGCAAACGCTATAATAACCGGCCAATAAGAAACTGGCACTACAGCAGTTCCTCCTTCAACATAAATAGCAAGGTAATAACCAAATTCGTTCCAGTAACCAACAGGATCATTTGAATAGAGAAAACTTTCGCCTGAGTTTGTTTGTGTATTTGATGTCCCAATTTTTGATATACCTGTTGCCCCAGCATTGTTGTATCCATCAATCAAAACATAGTATTTTTGACCAATGGTAACAGGAATATTAATGTCTGATTCGAAATACCAAGCAGCTGTAGTTGTTGGGTTTATTAGAGTGCCTTCATACAATGGAGCAGCAGTATTGGGTTTACCTGAACCATCCTCGGCAACAATAGCCAAAATAACTTGACCTTCGGCACCATCTTCTTGAATAAGCACTCCAAATTTAGTAATTGTACTTGTAGTGGCAATAAAAGACTGGGCATAAAACGTCGAACCATCTTGACCTATATTACCTACATAATCATTATTCCAGCCATTATCGACAACTATTTGTACACCAGGACTACTTAATGGGGGAAGAATAGTTGAACTATTCCCATTATTTATATTAACTACTTGCCCAGTAACAGTGTTAAATACAGTGGTTTGTGCATTAGTTACGTTAGCCACTATTAAAAGCAACACAATTGCTGCTATTTTGTGAAAACAGAAAGAATTTTTCATAATGAGTTTTAAAATTTAAAATCAACAACAAACATAATAATAAAAATGAATGGCAGCTTGTATTTTACTTTACTTTTCCGTTTTAAAAGAACAATGTGATGGATTAATGGATTACTGGATATTCGGACAATTAGACAAAAAAAAACAAGAATCTAAAAATATAGCAATCTGAGAATATATAAGCACTAATGCTTGCGCTCTTTCAGAGCTTTAGATGATGGTATTATCTTTTACACAGGGCGTTGCCCCGTGCTAATGCTTAAAGGCCCTTGGCCTTATCTGAACAACATTAAATTCCATTAATTTATTTTTCTTGCAATCGAAAAAAGGATATTCGGACAATCGGATGTTCCGAAATCGAGAAATCAGAGCACCTAAGAATCTGAAAATCCAGTAGTTTGAAAAAGGGATATTCGGATTATTGGACGAAAAAAATGATCCGAGAGTCCGAAAATCTAAGAATCTGAGAATCCGAATATCCAGTAATCCGAATATCCGAGTTACTATGCTAAGTTACAGGCATTTTTCAATAAATACTCTTCGGCAGCAACGCTCCAAAGTCCTTTGTTAGCGGCAACTAGCTCGGCCAGTTTGGCAAATACAGGCTTTGTTTTGCCCAGTTCGGCAAAATCGGTCAGCGGCGTTAAAGGCATTTCGATGTGGGTATAAATCAATTTTTTACCACCCTGTATTTCGGGCAAATGCAATGTTGCGTTGGCAACGGCATTCAATCCGCCAATGTGAGTTACCAATCCGGCGGGGTCGAGCCCCTTGCTCATAATTTCGAGCGCCTCTTTCATATCGTCGGTATTTCCACCCGAAGTACCTACAATGTGGGTGTAAGCGTAATGCAAATTGTAGAAATTCAGTTTAGCCTGAAGGTTGGGATCGCTTGGCCCTGCAAAGAAGTTCAAGCAGCCATCGAATGACAACAAAGCATCGCCTTGCTCAATTACCGGAGCCACGGGAGCAAACACAAAAACATCGTCGTAACCCTGATTTCCGGTCATTTCGCGCATGGTTTTCACTGGATCTTCGAGTGTACGGGTGTTCAGGTAAACCAGCTCAATGCCTTTCGATTTGGCCAAAGCTACTGGGTAGATTTCAGCTGCACGGTCTAAGCGAGCTTGGTCAATGTCGGTCACCACGCATAACGAAGGTTTGCGATCGGTACGATTAATTACATAATTAATGGCAGCCAAACCCATGGGCCCAACTCCAGCAAGGATGGCCATTTTTCCACCATCGACAATTTCCATTTTATGGATATACGATCCCGGCGTGGTGTGGTAATTGGCATGCATGGCGCCAATAACACAGCTTAAAGGCTCGGCCAACGAAGCGGGATAATAGCCCGGGCCGTGGTAAGCCAACAAGCAATCTTGCACCAGCACATCTTTTGGAATAATCACATAAGTAGCATTGCCTCCAACGTATTGGTATGAATAGCCGGGCGCACTTAATACCCCCACTGGCCCGTCATTATAATAAATAGCGGGTTGAATTGAATATTTCATTCCCGGTTTGAACTTGTGTTTCCAGTTTTCGCCCACCTCAACTATTTCGCCGGCGAACTCGTGCCCAATAATGATTGGTTTTTCGGCTACATTGTTGGGAATGCGTTTATGGTCGGTGCCTTGGGTGGCAGCCTTGTAGCTCGACATGCAAATGCTATCGCAAACTACTTTAGCCAAAATTTCATCGGCACTTATCGCTGGCAAATCGAACTCTTCGAGTCGAAGGTCATTTTTACCGTATAATCTTACTGCTTTAGTTTTCATCGTTTTATTTTTTTTCGTGATAGCGAACAAAATTTAATAAAGTGAAGCAATCTATTACTAAGGGATTGCTTCATCCTTTCCGCTCATTGAAACAGACTGTTCATCGTTCTACTTATAACATATTTTACTACAGATCAATATAATAATAAACCTCAATTTCTGTTAAAAAACCTACTTTCCGGCCATAAAACGGTATAACTTTAATGAGACAGTTGCCGTGGCCGGTGTAACTGTGTTTACCTTGTCCCCGGGTTATCCCGATGTGCATCGGAACCGGGGCTATTGATGGTTGGCCTGTTCAGGGCCACCTCGTTATGTTCACATTGCATCCAATTTTATTTGGGTGGATTATATCAATAACGATTATATCATAATTCGTTTTTCAATAAAAGCTTTCAATTCAACAGTAGAATTCACTACCTGTTCGCAACCAGCTTTGCGCATTTCGTTACTTGAACCATACCCCCATTCCACGGCAATCATTTTCATTCCTGCGGCTTTGGCGGTCATTACATCAACAATTGAATCGCCCACATAAATTATTTCAGAATTATCGCAAGCAAAATATTGGGCAATAATATTTGCACCAGCCGGATCGGGTTTTCGGGGAACCTCATTCTTTTGCCCCTGAATAAGCTGAAAATTGTAGGGTTTCAAAAAATGTTCGGCAATAACTAACGATTGAGCATGGGGTTTATTGGTATTTACGGCCAGTGGAATTTTCATTTCGTTCAGAAAACTCAATAACTCAGGAATTCCTTTATAAAATGCAGTTTTAACAATTAAGTTTTGATTGTATTCCTCTTTGTACTCATCGATATAAAGCGTTGATTTTTCATCGTCGTTTGCGTGCACGTTAGGTAACGACATCCTCACCAAATGCCCTGCTCCATTCCCAATCCATTCGATATAATTTTTGATGGGATGAGTTGGAAATCCATGATTTTGCAACATGGCATTATTGGCGTTGGCAATGTCCTCAATGGTATTGAACAAAGTACCATCCAAATCGAAAATAATTCCTTTAATACACCCCCTGCCCCCTAAAGGGGGTTCTAGCCCTAAATTCCCTCCCGCCTTCTGCGGGATGAATTCCGGGGGAGTTTGGTTTTCTGCGTTATTGAAATTATCGTTCATTTTTCTTCGTTCATTAAATGCTCAAAACACCAAACCACATAGTGAATTAATTTTTAAATTATTATGAATGTTTTTGCTCCCCCTTAAGGGGGAGGGGGGTGCCTAATTCAGCATAATTTGTCCACCACTCACCGGAATGGCTTGGCCTGTTTCGTTTTCCTGATCGATGGCATAAAAAACGGCCTTTGCAACATCGCTTGGCGTGCATCCTTTACCCAGTGGCACTTGGGCTAAATAAAATGCTTTTACATCGTTGATGGTTTTTGCACCCGGTACTTTTCCTGCATTGAGGTATTGCACAAACAATCCGTTTACAGGATCGCTCCAAAGCGGACCTTCGTAATAATTACCCGGGCATATCGAATTTACTTTTATACGATTGGGCGCCAGTTCCAAAGCGAACGACTGCGTAAGCCCTATGCCGCCAAATTTACCGCCTGCATAAGCAAAATTCTTTTTACTACCAGCCAGTCCCGATTTAGAATTGATTTGAATCACATCGGCATACAAGTTCGCATTGTATTTATTCTGAAGTTTCATTACTGGAGTTGCGGCTTTCACACAATAGAAATAAGCATTATAGTTGATTTTGGTAACCAGGTCGAAGTTCTCGGGAGTCATCTCGTCCAAACCTCCCGCACGAAGGATCCCGGCATTACTTATGAAAACGTCCAAGCCACCAAATTCGCAAACGGTTTGGTAAATCAGCTTATTCAACGAATCCATGTCGGCTACGTTGGTTTCAACAAAGTATGCTTTGCTGTTATTTTTTATTTCGTTGAACGAAACGGCAGTTGCTGTTCCGACTTGTTCATTCAAATCGGCCACCACAATATTGGCCCCATTTTCTTTCATTATGCGGGCGATGCCTTCGCCAAAACCTTGTGCCGCACCGGTTACTATTGCAATTTTGTTTTCGACACGTCCGAGCGAAGCGCCAGCCGATACTTTCCGACAGTAGTTTTCCACCTCCCAAGTATCGATAAAATTGATTTGCGCAGAAGTCATGAAATGTTGACCACCGAAAGATTCGCTCAGCCATGAAATTTTCATGGCATCGTCGAAAACCTCTTTAATGATATTGGCTTGGGCAGCATTGTCGCCAATGGTTACCATTCCCATATCCTTAATAAAAACCACTTTGGGTTGATATCCATTTTGGTCAACAAAAGTTTCAAATTTAGATTTGAACTGATTAATTGTTGCTTCGGCAGTTTCTATGGCATCTAAAAAAATGTATTTCGATTTACAATAAACAATAATATCGGGGGTGAAAGGCAACTCTATTTTTGCAAATGATTGGGCACTACCATTGTATTTTTCAATCAATTCGCTATTACTTACTTTCAATACTTTAAGCCCCTCGCTTGAAACAACGGCACGTATGGCAGGAACAACTTCGGTTACCCTGGCATTGACTGGTTTTTTGGCTAGCGGAATAGGGATTTTAACGGCCGATTCAATGTTGAAAATAATTTCGTCATACAAGTCTATAATTTCCTGTGTGGTATCGGCACTCACAAAAATACCGTGGTTTTGAAGCAAGATTACTTTAGGATCACAGGCATTCTTGTTTCTGAATTCCTTAACCTTCGCCTCCACCTCCTTGAATAAGATGTAGCCAGGATCGGTGTAAGGAACATAAACAGCATCGGCTCCAAACAATGGGAGCATGTGTTTCTCCACATCGTTGCCACACATTACGCCGTTTATCAGCGTGGGATGTAAATGCACCACAAACTTATAATTAATGGCGTTGTGAAGCGAAGTTTCCTCCGAGAGGCGTTTATCTTTTGTAATGGTTGCATCGGCTAAATCGTCTTTGATTTGGCGTTCGCGCTCAAAAGGATCGGCACTGTATACGTTCTCCGAAATGCGTGCTAATTTATTTCGATCGAGTATTGCAAACCCTTCTTCGGTAATGGTTGAAAGTGCAAATCCGCTTGCTTTCACCCAAAGTTTATCGGCAGTTTTATACGAAGTATTACCACCGCCAGCAATCACCATCGATTTATTTTTTCCATAGAATTGTGAAATTTCTACGAGTTTTTGTATAGCAACCCCTATATCCCCTCCCGCCTTCTGCGGGATAAATGCCGGGGACTTTTTAGAGTCTGCGTTATTGTTGTTGTCACCCCCTGAATCCCCTAAAGGGGACTTTTTAAAATCTACTTGTTTGCTATTACTCTTCATTTAATAATACTTTAATCTTGCTATAATGCTCTAAACTCGAAAATGCATAATTCTTAAAGTCCCCTTTAGGGGATTAGGGGTGAGTTGATAAGTTGATGCCCCATTTCAACAAACTCATCTCTCCTGGCAACATCAGCCACTCCATTTTCGTCGATGTAACCTTTTTTGCCTTGGCGAACCAGCTCTTGGTGCGCTGCAACAATACAAGCGCCTTTATAATTAATTTCCTTGAGTATTGGCGTTAGCTCAGCACCTTTGGTTGCATACAAAGTGATGGGTTCCATGGCAGGTGAATTGTGTTCGCTACCAAAAGTTACCACCATACCATTATTCCAACAATAAGAGGCATAATCTTCGAGCACAGCAATGGTGTTGCGCGTGGTGATGAACTCAACCGAAGCAATGCCGCGCTGTTTAAGCTTTTCAACCACCAGCACCTTGTCTTGCTCAAAATCGGTAAAGTTTCCTTTAGGATCATCGGCCAGAAAAGGATAAGTGGGAATACCGCCTGCATTAATGATAATTTGGCGCACTACTTCCATATCGAGAAAAGCCTCGGGGTTTTCGGGAACGAAAGCTGCCCCACCCGCCTTGAGTAGGTTACCACGAATTTCATTTTCGACAGCAGCCACATTGGTAAGTTTGCTTTTCAGTGCCTTACCGCCAAAAACTTTTTCATAGAAAGCTAAATGCTCGGCTTCGGCAGTAAAGTTTTCGGCAATTTTCATGCGCAAGGCTTTGGCCAAATGCCGTTCACGAATATTACCCTTGGTCAGTGTTTCCTTCACTTCGGCAAACGAAATACTGAAAGGTGCATTACACAAAGTCAACAATTTGTTCAGCTTAGCGCACATCTTTTCAACATAGCGGTTCGATTCGGCTTTCACATTATTCAATTGTGAAAGGTAGGGATCCTTTAATATTGAAGGAAAGGCCAATCCTTTGCCGCTCAAATAAGTACGTCCTGGATTATTGGGGTCGTTCACGCGGATTCCGTTGGCCTGATCATCTTTGTTCAAGCTAATGAATTCGATGTTAAAAAGTGGAAAAAGCTTACGTTTTGCACATTCCGTTGCCCATTCGGCATATCCATCGGTAGTATAAAAATCGTTGATACCCACCACCTTTACATTTTCGGCAACAGCCATATCGAGTGCTTGTGCAATGCTGTCGAAAGCTGAAAAAGAATAAGATGTGTGCAGG
>DATERL010000169.1:0-28539 GCA_035271585.1 Prolixibacteraceae bacterium | reverse complement strand
CCCCTTTTAATAGTTGTTTTTACATTACGAAAATATATCGATAAAAAATCTATAAAATCGATAGGTTTTAAATTTAAATATAAGGCTAAAGATATTGGACTAGGATTTTTATTTGCTCTTATTATTATTGGAGGAGGGGCGGGTTTAATCCAATACTTAGGGTTTATCGATATTTCATTTAATCAATTTAATTTTGCTCAAGTACTTGTTGGGTTTTGTCTGTTTTTTATTGTTTCAATAAGCGAGGAAATATTGTTTAGAGGATATATCCTAAATAATTTATTAGACTCGATGAATAAGTATGTTGCTTTAATAATAAGTGCTTTAATTTTTTCATCTTTTCACGGGTTAAACTCAAACCTGACTAAAATTGGATTTGCCAACCTTTTTTTAGCTGGTGTTTTATTAGGTTCCGCTTATGTTTTCATTAAAAACCTATGGTTTTCAATTAGTTTACATCTTTTTTGGAATTTTATTCAAGGTTCAATTTTAGGTTTTTCTGTAAGTGGACTAAAAATTGAATCTCTTTTTGATGTGAAAAATACTGGGGACAAAATTTTTAGCGGAGGAGAATTTGGGTTTGAAGGCTCTCTGTTATGTACACTATTTACTGCAATTTCAATATTGATTATTCTTATGTATTTTATATTTGAGAATAAAAGAAAACTAACTAAATCAAGGATAGAAATACTTGTCTAAATCATTATCTCTTTCAAAAATATTGGCCGGCACAAAATTAACGTATATTATTAACGTAGAAATAAGCAACCGTGTACTTCTTGCGTATGTTGTATTGTCAATGATAGTACTGCTTTACAATGCATTTTCTTAAAATGCTAACAATAATAAATGAAACAGTAAATAAAGGGGTCTTCTGATTTAACAAACAAAAGGTTGACTATGCTTCAATTTACAAAACTCAGCATTGGGTACGAAAAAATCATATCCAAATTGCCAGCTAATACGCCTAAATTTAGCATTCTTATTGTTGAATAAAAAGCAAGCATGTTGGTATTTGCCAGCATTAACTATCATAAAAGTCCTTAATGATGGTGTTCGCCAACAGTTATCTTGGTTATTGCAAAAGAAATTAGTATTTTTGTTGGGTGGTACTAATATTAAACGACATAAATAGATTTAATGATGGGAAATGCCAATATTGATTGGGTGAAAATGTCTGATATTGATATTTTGACACAGTTGGGTAAATTCATTAAGCATACTCGAATACAAAAAAATATCACTCAGCTTAAATTAGCCGAAATTGCGGGACTAAATCGGTGGACAATAAGCCAAATCGAAAATGGAGAATCAGTGACTTTAGCTACTTTGATACAATTACTACGAGCATTAGATGTGCTATATGTACTCAACCATTTTGAAGTTAACAATGAAATTAGTCCCATTGAATATGCAAAAATACAAGACAACAAACGTCAACGTGCTAGTTCAAAGGCCACTAATATAAACCAACATAAAGATCTAGGATGGTAGATTATGCCTATATAAAAATATGGGGTCAATTAGTTGGCGTGGTTCGCTGGTTCCCCGAAAGAGGTCTTGCCTCATTTCAATTTGATAATGGCTTTTCACTCAAAAATTGGGATTTATCTCCTATTAAAATGCCACTAAGTAATGGCAATCGTGTTTATAGTTTCCCTGAATTATTAAAAACAAAGGAGGGTGCGGATGATGCGTTTAAAGGGCTTCCGGGACTATTGGCCGATTCGTTGCCTGACAGGTATGGAAATAAACTGATTGACCAATGGCTGGCACAAAGTGGCCGCCCAATGGGGAGCATGAATCCGGTTGAGAAACTTTGCTTTATTGGTAGTCGCGGCATGGGAGCCCTTGAATTTGAACCCGCACAATTTAAAGAAGAGAAAAATACTTTTTCTATTGAAATATCGGGCTTAGTAAACATTGCAAAAAAAATGCTTTCCGATAGGATAAAGTTTGTAACAAATATCACTACGGACGAACAACGCGCCATAAATGAAATTTTAAAAGTTGGCACATCAGCCGGAGGAGCCCGTCCAAAAGCCCTTGTGGCATATAATAACAAAACAGGAGAAGTACGTTCCGGACAAACAAATGCCCCCAAAGGTTTTGAACACTGGCTCCTTAAACTCGATGGTGTAAGCGATGTTCAGTTTGGCGATAGCGCTGGATGGGGACGAGTGGAATATGCCTATTATCTAATGGCGAAGGAATGCGAAATTGACATGATGGATAGTGAGTTACTGGAAGAAAATGGCAGGGCACACTTTCTGACTAAACGATTCGACCGGGAAGGAAACAATATCAGGCATCACATTCAAACACTTTGCGGAATTCAGCATTTCGACTACAACGACATGTATGCTTATAGTTACGAACAAGTGTTTCAAACCATGCGTCAATTAAGACTAAAACACCCTGAGGCAGTGCAAATGTTTCGCAGAATGGTTTTTAATGTATTGGCCACTAACTACGATGACCACACAAAAAACTTTTCGTTTCGATTAAAAAAAGAAGAACAATGGGAGTTAGCTCCTGCTTATGATGTTTGCTACTCTTATAACCCTACTAACCATTGGCTTAGCCAGCAAACTTTGAGCGTAAATGGTAAACGAAACAACATATCACAATCTGATTTATTGACAATTGCAAAAGCCAATAACATAAAAAAAGGAGAGGCAATAGTTAAAGAAATTAATTCGGTGATAAAAGGCTGGAGTGATTTTGCTAGTAAAACAAAAGTTAGAGATGACTTGTATAAAGCGATAAAAAGCAATCACAATACGATTTAATAAATATGATACATTGACACCTAATGTTTGAAAAAGATTATTTGATGAGGCTATTCAAGGAATTTCTCGATGGAATTAATGAAGTGCTTTTCCATATTAAAAAGGAGCAACAGGAACAAGCACAGTCACAAATTGAAGAACTTTATAATAAATACTTCAAAGTTGATCGATTATTCTTTCACAAAAACAATGCAGAAATTATTATTAATACTTTAGAAACTACTGACATTCAGGTGTCTGCCATAAAATGTGAAATACTGGCCGAACTGCTTTTCATTGAAGGTCAATTATGCACCCCAAAAAAAACCAAGAAGACTTATATCAAAAAGCACTTTTCTTTTTTGAATATGCAGAAAAAAACAGCAATATCTTTTCTGCAAATAGATCGAATAAAATTGATGCTATAAAAGTTGAACTGAACAAGATTATTAATAATGCGAATCAAGGGTTAAATTGCTAATGTAATAAATGCTACGGCCAATCTTCCAAAAGCATGAATCAATAAGCCTTTAGTAGATCTAACTTTGCTTGCCTTTTGAATATCAGCTTTTTCGATTAACCAAGAAGTTGCATTTGTGACTTGAATCCAGCCCTTGAAATTCAAAAGGAAAATAAATTACAATGAAATCAGCAATAAAAAAGCAACTATAAAAATACGATTACTTAATGCGTAAAAAAACCAACAATTAACAATTGGGTGTAATTGCTACTGTTGATTTCTTCTTCGCCAAAACTAAATATTCAGCTTTTATTACTTATTCCTTTTCATTATCGAATGAATGGCATCGGGATATACAGAAGAACCATTTGAACGTTTAAACAATCCAAAACCATTATTGCCAGCATAACCATTATCCCAATAAACTGGCACAATACCATTTTCTAGAGCTGCATTGGTAACATATTCGAGATAATAATTACGAGCATCGATATGTTCTTGTTGTCCACTTTGCAAGTTGGTACGGAGCAAAGCGCCGTATTCGCCAAGTACAACAGGAATATTATTGTTCACAAATTTTGTTTTCATTTTTAGAAAAGCTTCATTTACCCAGCTTTCCTGTCCCCAATTGGGAACATCGCCACCAGCAAATGGAGCCCCCCATTGTGTTTTAAAGTTACTATCTTCCTGCAAAGCAAAATCGTAGGGATCGTAAAAATGAACTTCCACCATCAGCTTGCTTTCAACCACATCGCTTGGCAAAACAAAATGTTTTATCGTGTGGTCGATGTTCGTATTGTAACCCTGAATCACCAAGTGTCTTAATTTATTTCGCGCTCCGGTTAATCGAACTGCGTCTACAAATGTCTGGTTGAATGAATTTTGCACTTCGGCATTTTCTTTTGATGGGGCATTCCAGTTATTTTCGACATGCACTTCGTTGGTGCCTGCAAAAAGCAAATAGTCGTTATACTCAATAAAATGCTCGGCAATTTGAATCCATAGTGCTTCAATTTTATTATTTATTTCGGCCTGCTTGTTGTAAAACGGATGGTCCATCCAACCACCGTCCCAGTGAATATTAATAATGGCATACATCTGATTTGAAACGATATACCCCACCACCTCTTCTACTCGGCTAAGCCACTCAGGATCGATGGTGTAAGTATCTTTATCGATTAATTTATGCGACCACGATACTGGAACGCGAACGGTGTTAAAACCGGCGGCTTTTACCGAATCGATCAATTGTTGCGAGATTTTGGCATTGCCCCACGATGTTTCGTTGCCCGAAAACACACCGTTCTGGGAGAGCAAAGCTTCAAGCGAGTTTCCCACATTCCAACCAATACCCATCAATTTCGACAACTCCAGCGAGCTAATTTGACGCATATCGGGATAATCATTACTTAGCTCTTCTTCTTCTTCGATTTGGCTAAATGCTTTCTGGCTTACTGATACTTTTGTGTTTTCAACCTGGTCGGTTTCAAATAACAATTCGCAAACACGCTCTTCTTTCGATTGGTTGGGGTCAACTGTAATGACTACTTTCAGACTGTCGCTGCCCGAGTTTGCCGATAAATGGCACCACTCGTTTGCTCCAGTAATAGCCCACGAAGTATTACTAAATACGCTTAGGGTTTTTTCACCACCAGTTTCATCAAACAATAAAGTGGATTCATTGAGCAGTAAAAAACTTTTTTCTTCATATTGAGGTAGGTCATCATTACAAGCTGCAAAAAAGAAACAAAACAGAAAATTCAACAAGTAAAATGCTTTTGTCATTGGATAAAGTATTTATTTGAAACATAATTTACAAACCTACAAAACACATTAA
This sequence comes from Prolixibacteraceae bacterium, assembly GCA_035271585.1. GTDB lineage: Bacteria > Bacteroidota > Bacteroidia > Bacteroidales > Prolixibacteraceae > Roseimarinus. Next base: position 23,471 of record DATERL010000169.1, on the reverse strand, counting down.
AATACAATGGTGGCAGATGTTTTGAATGACAGTGTGAAATGTAAAAAAATTGAAAAGAAACGGTTAAGCAACTCGAAATGCTACAAATATTATTGAACAAAACCGAACAATAAAGGTTATTTGAATAAGTTTTTCAAATTATAATCTCATGATAAAACGAACCGTAACAAGTGTTTTCTTTCTAATGGCAATTGTCATTAACTTGTCGGGACAAACACTTAACAAAGCACCCAAAAATTACGCTGTAGAAATTGGATACCGCCAAATCCCCTCAACTACGTTCGACATCAAAACTGGCGGGTTTACCCTTCTATGTGATTACGCTTGGCAGCTTTCGGGGTTTAATGGGAAACCGGCATCGTTCATTACCGTTCCATTGGGTTACACCTATTTATCGCAAGGTAAAAGCGACAATTCGGCCCGCATATTATCGTATGGTTGGACCGTTCGGCATCATTTAACACCCGCTAAAAAAGCCGTTCCTTTTATTGGATATGGCTTGCTGCTTAATCAATTGCGAATGTCGAATTTAGATGGTAGTATATTTGGCCACCAAACCCGTTTCGACTTTGGCTACCTGTTTACGCTAAGCGAAAAACTACGGTTTTACACAAAACTTGAATACAGCTACACCCGTTATCCGCGCCTGGGAATTAAAAGCAGCGACAAAATACACGCTGCCGAACTAAAATTAGGACTTAATTGGAATAAATAACACTGCAACCATACGATAAAGCTAAAAGCACAAGACAAATTAGCCATTAGCCATCAGCCATTAGCTATCAGCTATCAGCTATTAGCCATCAGCTATCAACCAACAACAAGCCCGCCAATGCCTCATCAACCTTTTCAAAATTAAATTGGGCCACAATGGTGTTCATTTTTTGTTGAATTTCGGCATTGCATAAATTACCGATGCTCCCCGCATGAGTATGTTTTACTTTTTTGACCGGAATAAAATTGTTGTCCATTATTTTTTGAGCCACGTGCTTGTAGGCATCTCTAAAAGGCATTCCACCGTTTACCAACCTGTTTACTTCTTCAACGCTGAATATTAAATCGTAACGCTTATCGTCGAGCACCTTATTGCTTACTTTCATCGACTCAATGGCGTAGGCTGCAATTTTAAGGCAATCTTTCAACTCGTCGAAAGCGGGCAAAAACTCTTCTTTAATAATTTGCAGGTCGCGAAAATAGCCACTGGGCAAGTTGTTAATCATTAACGTAATGGTGTTGGGCAATGCTTGTATGCGGTTGCAGTGCGAGCGCAGAAGTTCAAAAACGTCGGGGTTTTTTTTGTGCGGCATTATGCTCGAACCGGTAGTAATGTTGTCGGGCAAAGTAACGAAGCCGAAGTTTTGGCTGGTAAATAAGCACACATCAAAAGCCAGTTTCGAAAGCGTAGCCGCAATCGACGACATGGCAAATGCGATGGTTTTCTCCACTTTGCCACGCCCCATTTGGGCATACACCACGTTGTAGTTCATGGCATCGAAACCCAACAAGTCGGTGGTCATTTGACGGTCGAGCGGAAAGCTAGAGCCATAACCAGCAGCCGATCCCAGAGGGTTTTGATTGGTGATTTTCCAAGCAGCGTTCATCAGTTGAAGGTCGTCGGTTAGGCTTTCGGCATAAGCGCCAAACCACAATCCAAACGACGAGGGCATGGCTACCTGCAAATGGGTATAGCCTGGAATCAGAATATCTTTGGATGCTTCGCTGCGAGCAATCAATACTTCGAACAATTCGTTGGTGAGCTCAACAATTTCTTTTATTTCGTTGCGGGCAAATAGCTTTAGATCGACCAAAACCTGATCGTTACGCGAGCGACCGCTGTGGATTTTCTTGCCCACATTGCCCAACTTACGGGTCAGCATTAATTCAACTTGCGAGTGAACATCTTCAATACCCTCTTCAATTTCGAAATTCCCCTTTTTGATTTCTGAATAAATAGCAAGCAGTTCCTTAACCAAAACTGGCAATTCGTGATCGGCAATCAAACCAATTGAATTCAGCATTTTAACATGGGCAATGGAACCCAGCACATCGAAGGGTGCGAGGTAGAGATCCATGTCGCGGTCTTTTCCAACGGTAAATTTTTCAATCAACTCATCAACTGGAATTCCTTTTTCCCATATTTTTTCGGGATTAATTTTCTGATTGCTCATAAAAAGAGATTGTTAGTCCCGATAACCATCGGGATTAGATATTAGTAATAAGATGAATCAATGTTCATTTATAATAAGACATATAAGTCATAATAAAATGATTTCAAGGTAAAAACAAAAAAACACCGTACTGTTATCAAAACTTAATTGCTATTAAAACACAAAAATAGGGAAAAGATTAGATTGACCGTACTTAAAATTGAATTCAGCTTCAATTAAATAAATAAACTTTATCGCGACAAATCCTTTACGTATTCGGCTGCCACCTCAAGCTCGTGATACCAATCTTCGCCATATTTACGAATAAGCGGATCTTTTAGGAACTTGTACAAGGGTAATTTATTTCGAATGCCACAATCGCGTGCGGCTTTACAAATGTGCAAGCGCTGATAGTTTACTGCATCAAAGTTTGGATGTTCGGTAATTCGAATAGGGAAAAGATGACACGAAATAGGCTTTCTAAAATCAATTTTCCCTTCAAGAAAAGCCTTTTCGATGGCGCACTTAGTAATTCCATTTTCATCGGCATAAGTATAAGCACAAGCACTTTCGTTGTATAAAGGGGTCACTAAATCGCCATCATTGTCGATTATTGAGAACCCTTCTTCATGAATCACCTTGCGATGTTCGTCGGGCAGATATTGTTCAAAAAGAGGATAGTACTTTTTAATGAGCACTACTTCTTCCATAGTAACAGGGGCACCCGATACACCCTCGACACAACAAGCCCCTTTACAGGCCATCAGGTCGCACAAAAAGAATTTTTCGAAAACATCGAAACTTATAATGGCATTATCTATCTGAATCATTTTACAAGATTAAGAAAAACTGTTTGTTTAAAAAATGGTTCTTTCACTTAAAATTCATGCTTGATGGCAGATTTAGTTTTTAAATCATCCAAATAATCGTTTCTTCGGGAAAAAGCCATATAAAAGACACAAAAGAATCACTAGCATGAGGAAACCTGAAATAATCAAACATAAGGGGAAAGAGATTTTATATCTAAATTTTTCCAACTTAAAAAAGAAAGAACAGATTATTGAATTGAAAGACTTAAGTGGCGACCTCATCCAACAACAAGATGTAAATTCAACCCTTGCGCTCATAAATATGGAAGGGATGTTTTTTGATTACGAAATACGGAGTCATTTTATACAAGTTGCCAAAAAAAACACACTTCACATAAAGGCAAGCGCAATAATTGGTCTGTATGGATTATTGTCGGTTTTATATAATGGTTTTATAAAAATAACAGGGCGCAACATCAAACAATTCAAAACGAAAAAAGAGGCGCTTGATTACCTCGCCTCTTTCACCTAACTTAACCTTATTTTATCCACACACTTTTGATATTGCAAAATTCTTTAATCCCATAGTGAGACAATTCGCGTCCGAAGCCTGAATTTTTTGTTCCACCAAAGGGCAAACGAGGATCTGATTTCACCATACCATTTACAAAAACAGCACCAGCATCAATGTTGCGCGCGAGTTTTTCGCCGCGGTTAATGTTGCCGGTCCACAGCGAAGCCCCTAAACCAAACGAGCTGTCGTTGGCCAAGTCAATGGCTTCTTTTTCGGTTTTTGCAATCACAAAAGCGATTACAGGGCCAAAGGTTTCTTCACGAAAAACAGGCATGTACCTGTTTATATTGGTAAGTAAAGTGGCTGGATAAAAACAACTATCGCGATCCATAATTTCGCCACCCATTTCAATTTTCGCTCCCATTTTAACCGATTGGCTTACTTGCTTATGAAGTTCTTCAACAAAGTTTGGTTTGGCCAACGGCCCCAATAAAACACTACGATCTAAGGGATTACCGAGTTTATAATTAGTTAGCTCATTTTTAACTTTCTCGAGGAAGAGCTCAGCAACTTCTTCAACAACAATAAGCCGTTTGGCAGCAATGCAGGTTTGTCCAGCGGTAAGCATCCGACTTTGAACGCTAACTTTTGCAGCTTCGTCGAGATCGGCATCGGCCAGCACAATACAGGGGTCGGAACCACCAAGTTCGAGCACTACTTTTTTAAGGTGTTTTCCAGCCTGAGCAGCCACAATTCTGCCGGCATCCTCACTGCCTGTTATGGTTACCGCCTTTACCTTAGGGTTGCCAATAACCGCTTCAACTTTTGAAGCACCAATATGGAGCGTTCTAAAAACATTTTTAGGGAAACCGGCTTCAAGTAAAACCTGTTCGATGGCTGCCGCGCAGCCTTGTACATTAGAGGCATGTTTGAGCAAACCTGTATTTCCAGCCATAAGTGCTGGCGCTAAAAACCGAAAAACCTGCCAAAATGGGAAATTCCAGGGCATTACGGCTAAAACCGGACCAATGGGCTGAAAAACGACCATACTTTTTTGACCGTCGCTAACGATGGGTTCATCAGCTAGCATGGATTGCGCGTGTTCGGCATAGTACTCGCAAACCCAAGCACTTTTTTCGATTTCGGCTTCCGATTCAGCAATCCGTTTTCCCATTTCAAGTGTCATTAGTTCAGCTAATTCAACTTTTCGGTTTCGTAAAACCATTGCTGACTGGCGCATCAAAGCAGCTCTTTTTTCAAATGTAGTCAACCGCCAACGTTTCCACGCCTTGTAATTGAGTTCAACGGCATAGGTCACTTCTTCGATTGATATTTCAGGATAATCGGCAATGAATTTATTATTGAATGGATTAATTGATTTCATTATTAACATTTTTTTGTTTGGCTATACAAAGTTACAAAAATTCACCTCATTATATTTGTTGTGATGAACAGGTGAGATATAAAAAACCTTCGAAAACATTAGTCTCCGAAGGTTATATATTTCTTTTATCGATGTATTAAACCAATACTTTTCCGGTCATATCGCTTGGCACCTCAAGTCCCATAATGGTTAATAAAGTTGGGGCAACATCGGCCAAAACGCCGTCGCTAATTTTATGCGATTTATTTTCGGTAACCCAAATACAAGGAACAGGGTTCAGCGAGTGCGCGGTATTGGGCGAACCATCTTCGTTGAGGGCATTATCGGCATTGCCATGGTCGGCGATGATTAACACATCGTATCCACCTTTTTTTGCGGCTGTAATTACATCTTTAACGCAAGCGTCAACGGCCATAACTGCCTTGTAAATTGCTTCGTAAACACCGGTATGGCCCACCATGTCGCCATTGGCAAAATTAAGGCAAACAAAATCGGCAGTTTGATTTTCGAGCTCAGGCACAATGGCATTGCGAATATCGTAAGCGCTCATTTCGGGCTGAAGGTCGTAGGTGGGTACTTTAGGCGATGGGCATAAAATCCGTTTTTCGCCAGCAAATTCTTTCTCACGTCCACCTGAGAAGAAGAAGGTAACGTGAGCATATTTTTCGGTTTCGGCAATTCTAATTTGCTTTAATCCAGCTTTAGCCACCACTTCACCCATGGTATTGGTAACATTATCTTTTCTGAAAATAACTTCAATATTTTTAAAATCGGCCTTGTACTCGGTTAAAGTGTACCATTTTAATTTTTGAGTTTTCATTCCAAACTCGGGCAAATCTTCCTGAGTAAAAGCAATGGTTGCTTGGCGCAAACGGTCGGTACGAAAGTTAAAGCACAATACAACGTCACCAGCTTCGAAAGTAGCCAAAGGTTGACCATCTTTGCCAGTCATTATAATTGGCTTCATAAATTCGTCGGTAATTCCCTGGTTGTAATAGCCTTTAATGGTTTCCAACAAGTTGGTCGACTTTTCTCCTTTACCATCAAGCCACAGATCATAAGCCAACTTCATGCGGTCGTAGTTTTTATCACGATCCATACCAAAATAGCGACCAATAATTGAAGCAAAACGAGCATTGGTATTTTTCAGCGCTTCTAAGTCCGATTCAAGAAAACCATATCCCGAACGGGGATCGGTGTCGCGCCCATCGGTAAGACCGTGTATAAAGACCTTCTTAAGTCCCATGTCGGTTGCAATTTGGCAAAGGGCCACCATGTGTGTGCTCAGTGCGTGAACACCACCAGGCCCCACCAAACCAACCAAGTGAACCTGTTTGTTATTTTCTTTAGCGTAATTATAAGCTTTCAATACTTGAGGGTGCTGCCACAAAGATTTATCTCTAACGGCACGGGTAATTTTCACCATATCTTGATAAAGCACTCTGCCGGCGCCTAAATTCAGGTGGCCAACTTCGGAGTTTCCCATTTGGCCATCGGGCAAACCAACATGTTCGCCACTTGCCAGTAACTTTGAATGCGGATATTCTTCAAGCAGCGAATCGATGAATGGAGTTGGTGCTGTTTTCACGATATCGCCCTTATCACCTTTTCCAATTCCCCAACCGTCGAGGATCATCAGCATTGTTTTCTTATTATTTGCCATATTCTTATTGTATTCTAATTAATTATGAAGGTGCAAAATACGCAGTTTTAGACGAATCACAAAACAACTTATCGTATTTCGAACAAAGTTAAACCACCATTAAAGCGTTTTGTTTAAAAAATTGTTTTCCAATTTTTATTGGATCATTTTTGGCCCTCAAAAATGGATGTGAAAATATTTATACGGTTTTTTATACAAACTTATGGATGTTATTAAAAGTTTTGTATTTTGCCACGGTAAAATAAGATGAGCTAAGTCCAATGAAACAACTCACACAAAACGAGTTAACAACAATAAAAAAAATAAAAATACACGTTTTTAACCTTAAAATGATTAATAAGATGAACATTTCAAAACCAAGGATAATTAAAGATTACGACAAATTACCTGTCGAAATCCAGGAGCAAATCAAACTGGAATATCCTTATGGTTTCAGCGACAACCTGATTACCTTTACCAATAAAGATGGCTTAATTGTTAGTGCGCTACCCTTCGAAACCGAGGATCGCTATTACATGGTTCGCATGACGATAAGTGAAGCCATCAAAATTATTGAAGATGATGAAGACTTCGACTCTGACGGTACGCTGAAAGAAGGCATCAAAGAAGAATACGAAAACAAGTATTCGGAAGATGAATTGGAGCTTGACGAAGACCTTGACGAATTGGCCGACGACATTAGTGACGATGAAAGTGTTTTTGATTAAAAACACTTTTTTTTACAAAAAAAAACATGGCCTTCTTTATTGCTAAAGAAAGCCATGATACTTTCAATTGTTTCCCTCTAAAATTAAATCCATCCCCTAAAAACAACAACTAATCTAAACTAAACCATTTTAAAACACCCTAATGTCTTGTTGCTTTGTTTCTACACTACAAATATAAATACTTTAAAATCCATATACGGTATTAAAATCTTTACAATATCTGTACATACTAAATTAATTCAACATTGCACTTTTGTGACATTAGTTACACCTTATCGTTTTTGCAGCGATTATTTTTGCTGAAATTTTAAACGATATTTAATCATGTTACATACCAACTTAGAACACGTACTTTCAAAAGCCGATTTTGAAAAAATATTACAAGAAAACGAAAACGTAATGATATGTTGTGGCCGAATGGGGCCTATGTGTACTCCGGTATATGCCGCCATGACCGAATTAAAGGAGGAATACAAAAACATAAAATTTGCCGATATGGAATTTGATATTCCCGATGCAGCAGTTATTCGCAATGCCCCCGAAGCCCGTGGATTTATGGGTTTACCTTTTACTTTTTATTATAAAAACGGAAAAATAGTAAATGCCACCAGTAGCATTCAGAACAAAAAACAAGTTAAAAATATTTTAGATCAATATTTTCAGTAAAACAGCTGTAAATTTTACAGTTAAAAAACCACTTGTTATTTAAAAAATGAATACTGTTTTGTTAAATTTGCACTAATTGGTATTTATCAATATTTAAAACATGAACAAAATGATTAAAAGAAATATAGCCTTCACTTTATTGCTTGCTTTGTTTTCAGTTTTTATGGTTGAAAACACCTCAGCCAATACCGGCAAAGCTCCAGAAAATGAAAAAACAGGAGAAGTGATAAAAATAACAAGAGCCGATTTTATCAGTAAGGTAATGGATTACGAAAAGAACCAAACCGAATGGATTTATAAAGGAGACAAACCCTGTTTAATCGATTTTTATGCCGATTGGTGTGGCCCCTGCCGTATTACTTCGCCCATACTCGATGAACTGGCAACCGAGTATGCTAGTAAAATTATTATCTACAAAGTTAATGTCGATATTGAAAAAGAATTATCGCAAGTATTTGGTGTAAAAGGCATACCTGCATTTTTATATTGCCCCATGGAAGGCAAACCATCAATGACCTCGGGCATTGGCCGCGATAAAGACCAAACCAAAGAAATGTTCAAATCGTACATCGAAACTATACTGCTTAAAACAGAAAAATAACAGCATATTACAACAAGCAAATTAAATAAGGAAAAGCACCTGCACATAAAACGTTCAGGTGCTTTTTTTCTAAAAATCCTCCATGCCTTGCAATTTGATACCCTATTCGCTTTAGTGTTTTCAGGATCCGTGACTAAACTGTATTTTTCTCCAGGATATGGCATAGTGGGAATATTGCTATTCGTAATTTATGTTTTCAATTCTGTTTTTTGTTTCCGCTGCCGCACGATTGCCTCGCGTGGTTTTATTGTGGCGTGGAAATTTTAATCCACCGCAATCACTTTTCTGGTCTGTAATCAAATTCCCAAATAATTATTGTTCCTATACGCAAGGTTTACTGCAAGTACTGAACTGATGAGATTTGAGTTTTACGAATAGTCATCAACAAAAAACCTTTGTTCACACACACAAAAAAAAAACATGTTTGTCAAAAATAATGATACAAATCATTATAATGTTTTGTGTTTATTCTGCTCCAAATTATGTTTGTTACATAAACTAACAACACAACACCGTGATCCTAAATAAGAAATCTCATATAATCAAAAAAAAGGTTCAGCTTATTGAGCTAAAAATAAGTGGTAATGCTACCGATTTTGCAGAAAAACTGGGCATGTCGCGCAGCCAATTGTTTATTGAAATTGAAAAATTCAAAAGCCTCTGTGTTGAGATTAATTTTGACAGGTCCATTAAGTCGTTTGTTTTTACAGGAAATAAAAGAGTTATTAATATGGAAATTTATGGTCTAAAAGGCGTTATTTAGCTGATAATCGTCACGATCTGCGTATCCGCATTTCTGAAGGCTATGATGGTTATAACGAGCAATCCTTAAAATTGAAGGAAAGGAGAACCCCGTTCAATGATCCATTTTCTTTATTTGCGGCAGTCATTAAAAACGAAATAAGCCTAGAGCATTTTGATTTATCTTCATTAGAAAATAATTTGGTAGTGATGAAAATATTGGATGCCGCCATCAAGAGTGCTAAGACTGAAAAAACAATCGAAATTAAAAAATAACTACTGCCAATACATAGGAATAACAACCAAAAAAGCCTTATATACAAAAACTTAGCACACAAGGCGATGACATCTAATCCCGCAAATAGGGGTAGGCTGTTACGTTATAATAAGCAAGCAGCAGCGTAGTATGAAATTATAAATCATTGATTGCTTGTGAAAGTCTTTATTGTCAGATCTTTTAGTTTCATGGAAATACTGTCCTTATTCCAAATGTATACTTTCAATATAAGTGTCGAATCCTTATAAAGTTTTGGTATCGAAGTTTCAAGTGTAACTGACACATGATTAATACTATCGGCAATTATTTTGTCGGGCTCCAACATTGGTACTTGGCTATATGAAACTGAATTGGCACTTGCAGTATTTACCGAAATCGCTACGATTGGTATTTTTTCCAATAAAGATGAATCTAATTTAAAGTCACAAGAAAAGTAAACTTTATAGTTTTTAGAATTATCCCCTGTTTCTATTCGAACCAAATTGTAGTAGGTGTTTTTAGCATCAATAGTTAATGAATTTTCATTTTTTGTAGATACAAGTTCATAGATACTACCCCACAATTTTGCTATCTTTTCTGGAATAATTTTATTAAATATACTTGAGTAATAATCTGTTTTTCTTACAATTAATCGACTTTTGTTAACAGCCAACAACAATGAATCATTCGATATTTCAGTACAATTCAAATTATCAGATATTTCAAATAATCGATCTTGGCTATAGAAGTATTTATTGTTTACAAATTCATTAACCTCACGGTTTATTTCCATAATCGAAAGATTTATATTCGAACCAAAACAACTGCTTGTATCTAATTGTCCACCAAGCCAATGTACTTCATCAGGCGTTTTGAGTTTAGTTTCGTTTTCGATAAGGCTAAGCAAGCTGGGTGTTATATCGTAATGGCTAGACATCCCTTTAAAAGTTTGTGGCTTTTTAAGTAGTGGCGAGAAAATTATTAAGGGAGTATGGTACTTTTTTATTTGATTTTCTTGACTAATTGAAGCTATACCATGGTCACCAGTAATAACAAAAATTGTATTTGCATATTCTGGTCGTTCTCTATAGGCATTGAATAAACCGCGTAATTGGTTGTCGGTATAAATAAATGATTTTATCATTTTTTCATTATCGCCAGAAACTGTCTTTTGGGACTTTAAATCCATGTTTTGAGTAATTGCAGTATAGGTACTGTCGTTATATTTACTTGAAGGAAAATCGAATGGCCCATGTGTTGAAAGCGTTAGATAAAGATTTAGAAATGGAGTTTTACCAAACTCATCAATATAATTTATTGATTTCATAAACATTATTGAATCATTATCGCCCCAAAATACACTATTATTAATGGTGTAAAATTTCCCCGATGCGATATAGTCAAAACCTTGCCTCGAAATAAAAACATTCATATTGTCAAACCAAGAATCACCTCCATAGAAAAAATTGGTTTGATATGCATTCTTTTTTAATATCGAAGCAAGAGTTAGGTGGTTGGGCATGTCTCCACCCAAACTTGCAAATCCATTTTTTGCATGTGGAAGTGAGCCCAATAAAGATGGTAATACACCAATTGTGCGCTCGCTGGTCGAAATGAAGTTTTCCCAATAAAGCGAATGATCCCTCAATGAATCAAGAAAAGGTGTAAAGCTGCCTAATTCGGCGTTTGGCCCAGTAATTTTTCGTGACAATGATTCAACAATAACAATTACAATATTGGGGTTTTCATTCAATGGTTTGAAAAATGGCAACAAGGTGCTGTTTTTATTTTTTTTGTGCAGTAATGGAAAATCGGGGTTTGTAAATTCTTTTATTGAAAATTCAGATTGATAATTTTTCACATCAGCAGGCTCCATAGGTTTACTACTCATTGTTTCAATGTCATTGGCAGTTAAAATATCACGGAAAAAGTAGTATGATTTATTAACAATTTCGAAGTATTGCTTATTGGTTGTCTTATTTCGAACTACATGATCAATTGGTATATGTGAAACGGCAAAGATGAGAATAAACACCAGTGTCGCTCTTTGGAGGTTCTTATTTTGCACCCACTTATTGATATGTTTTTGAATACTTAAAATTAAAATTATTTGAAAACAAATAAAAATAAAATCTGAAATCCTAATACCACCTTCAGTTTGAACAATCTTTATTTGATCAGAAATTGAGTAAGAAAAAACAACTTTTCCAACAGGGACAAGAGTTGTAGCATAAAATCGTGAGCATAAAAATCCTGCCAAAGTAAATAATCCTACCAAAGTAAATAAACCAATTTTTGATGTTTTAGGGAAATATGCATTCGTTAAGATAAATATTGGCAAAAGAACTCCCGATACAAATAGTATAAAAGAGACATCGAATAGAAAGCAAGAAGTAATATTTCCTATCGAAAATTGAAAATCAGGATTAGAAAAAGCAATATAAGTTAATTCATATAACCGGATGAAAAATTGCGAAATAAATAAAGTAAAAACAAACTTATAAAAGCTTTTTGCTCCATTTTGAAACTTCCATCTTTTAATTATCGAGATCATTTTGTATCTATTGTTAAAAAAATAACACGTTATTTTCCTGAATGTTTTGGAGTAAAGTGAACTGCAATTTCAGGGTAAAAAAACATTATGATTTATTTGCGTTTCAAAAGTAAATTAATTACTGATATTTCCTTTCAAATTGATACTCCTTTTAATTATAAACGGCGGATACCTACCTGCGATTTGCCCTTAATTATATCTGCGACTGTTAGCTTTTCTATTCTTTGCGATAGGTATAAATGTTTGTAGCTTTTCAAATCTTCCACGCTCTCGATGTTGTGTTTCAATGTATATCGATGCGGCTTTGCCTACTCGACTCTTCAATTCGGACTTGGGATCATTTTAAACGACATTGATTGATAGTTAATTTATTACAGCTACAATTATTGTAGAAAAAACATCATTGTTTTCCGGTAAAACAATAAGACATGAAACAGATTGCTTTTACTGGACAGCAATAAAGAAAACACATTATTTAAACGTAGAAAATACTTTTTGAAACCCATTTGAATTGTAATCGAATTGGGCGTGAACTGCGCTAAATATTACTTATCCAGTAAAAAGGCTTTGGCCGTTTCAATTACGGTGTCAATGCCTTTATGTTCATCGCTAAATTTCATTAAAACTTCAAAATCGGGAAAAACTCCGGGTTCCAGTTGTTCTCCCTCGGGGTTAATGGTTTGCGTGGCCGAAAAACGGTAGTGCCAACCATTGGGCAATTCGCCATAAGCCGGAATGCCACCGCCGCCGCCAGTCCGATCGCCCATAAGTACTGCGTTGGGGAGCGATTTCATCATTTGCGAAAAAAAGGTGCTTGCACTGTACGATTTTCGGCTTACGAGCACAACCACCTTGCCTGTGAACCTTTTTCCGCTAAAAGGGCTAACTATCATATCGTCCCACTCCGAGAAATCATCTTTTTCCGGCCCCATTTTAGTTCGCGAATGGGCAAAAACCACCGTGCTATCGGTAAAACACGATGCCAGCCGATAAGCATTGGCAAGGCTCCCGCCCCCGTTGTCCCTCACATCAATGATGATGCCTTTCATGTCCTGGGCATAAGTCATCAATTCTTTTAGGTTATTGTTGCTTATTTTATCGCTAAACGAACGATAGTTCACATAAAGCACTGAATCTGTTTCAATATTGTTCAACGCCCCTGTTGCCCGATATTGCTTTCCTAAATAATACCTTTCAACAATGTTCTGATTATAGTTTATTGGGTAGTCCATAAACCAATCCCAATTGCGGCTTCGGTCAAAACTACTGGTCAGGTTCACATGTCCGTCTTTTAATTCATAGAGCATTTCAGATAATATCTGAAACAAGGTTTTATCGCTCATGCCATTGCTCACGCGCGCGCGAAATGTTTCCCTGACTGTTAACCAGTCAACCGATTTTTCTTCAAAAAAAGAGTATCGCTTGTAAACATCTTCCCACAAATAGTCGAACACGGCTAATGGATTGGCATCGGGATCGCTTTCAATGAAATTTTTCTCGCACGATGACATCAGCATTAATGCAATGAAGCCCAATAGTATGGCGGCAATTTTATTTCTCATAACCTTACAATAATAGCAATTGACCATTTTCCCCTACTTTTCTCTACTATATGTTCGCCTTTTATACGTAAATAATTGTATTCGTAGTTTAAAGTCAGCTTGTTCTGCGACTTGAATTCGTATTCAAGTCCCGCTTTGTAGCCTGCATTAATGGCATTCCCCGGATAAAATACTCCCAACGACGAAAATGTTGACTTGAGAAATGATTGCTTATCGGAAACAAATCCACTGGGCGATGGACTAACATACGACGACAATACCGTAAATCCAAGCAATTGAACATTACCAATGGCTTGAAAAGAAAAATTACGCTTGAATAACCCAAATGGAAGCTGATATCGAATTGCCGGCCCAAACGAGGTAAAGTATTCGTTCCGATTGTTGAAATTGGTAATGGCTTCGTTGTTGCGCAGTTCAAACTCGTTGTTGTTGGCCCAACCCCAGTGCCATCCGCTGTTCGGTAATTTGTGGGCATGATAAAAGTTATAGGTAATAATGTTGCCCGAATATACCTGCATGGCCGTTTCAAATTGATTGGATAGATTGCCAGTTTGGAAATTTAGATTGACCCAACTGGTTTTAACGTTGTTTTGTTTGATGTAAGTAAGTCCGCCTCCCCATTCGGCTCCAATATATCGAAGGGGCGAAAAACCATAATCGCGTTCGGCCGAAATACGCGCTGTTCCCTCTACCTGAAGTTGTCGATGGGTTTGAGCCCAACCTGGTACTCCCGTGGCCAACAAGAGCATAAATGTGATGATAAAACAGGGCTTTATAGGGTGGTATTTATTATTCATCGTTGAAAAAAGATTTTCAATTTTAAATGAAACGAATAAAAATAGACCATTTTAACTTCTTGCCCAACTTTATTTATTGAAAAGAACTAAGCGAAAATAAATGAAGCCATTTCAAATCCCAATACTCAATACTCAGTAAAAGTAGAATTGGTGCAACTCCCTCCCCGACAAATTGGGGAGGGAATTACAACAAATAAATACAACTAAATTTGACCAAGTAAGGTCTAGAAATGGATATTCATGAGTCAAAATTCAATTGTATTGCACTAAAATTTATTTTACCAATATCTTATTCCTATCAACACTATTTCCGATTTGTAAAGTGTAAAAATAGGCGCCACTAGGATATCCCTCAGCATCCCATTCTACGCTATAATTACCCGATTTTTGAACACCATTAACCAATGACTTAACTTTCATTCCATTAATATTATAAATATCAAGTTTCACAATATCATTACGATTCAATTTATAATCAATTGTTAATGACGATTGAATTGGATTTGGGAAATAGGTGGAGTTGGATTCGGATTTTGTTAAATCATTGACTCCAACTTTTTTAACGGGAACAGCCTCCTCGAAGGTTTTTGCTAATATTATTTCATCGAAGCTTACAATGATACCTTTAGTATTTCCAAGATGACAAGCAATATGAGTTACGCCATCTTTTAAATTACCCATTAAGCTGACATTTGCATCACCTATTTCAGGTTCTTTAGATGTATCGGGGTTAATCCATAAAAAACACTCTTCGTCATTTTCATCACCTGAGAATTCAACTTTTACAACAATCCAAACAGGCACATTATCTTCAACGCCCCACATAGAATCCATATCTTTCCCAGTAAAAACCATACCCCAGAGTGATCTCCCCCAGTTTTTGCCAAATAGAGACTGTTCTCCGACACCATCAGGACTCCAAAATGAAACACCTGACCATGAATCGTTCAACCAGTTCTCTGTTTCAATAATAAAACTCAACCAAAGGTTGTCACCTTCATCCATAATTGGTGTGGCTAATTTTCGATAGGCTCTTAAAGCAACTCCCGAACATTCACCTGTCAATCGGCATCCAGTTGTTGTAAAATCAACCCCTTCAGGTAATTCACCTTCTTCATCGATTATTAAATCATAGGGGTCTCCTTCAAAAACAGTCCATGGTCCGTCCCAGCCTATTCCGCCATCTGCGTAACCATCAACTTCAGAACCAAGCAATTCTTCATAATTGAAAGACTCAACAACAATTTGAGCTGAAGAAATATGGGCTAATCCAATTAGTAATACCATAATTTGTACAATTCTTTTCATAAACTTAATTTTTAGTTAATTTATATTAAAAGCTTAGGGAGAGTAAATATGATAGATACTCCTTCTTTTTTTATTAATATTTTTAGTCTGTTAATATTATTCTATATTTATTTTTATTTATTTAAAAATGTGATACAATAGATTGTTAGACGATTAAATATCAGCAATTAATAACAAACCTCATCATATTTTAGCAAATACAAAGCCTACATAATCGACTATGTAAGCTATGCTATTTTAGTCGCCGAAAGTTTTTTTATAGTTATTTAAACAGGGCAAAATATTGAATTCAATAATTATTTTACAGTTTAGCGTATTGTTATTATTATTGCATTTCACAATGCCAAGTTAAGCTTAAGCATAGTAAGCACATCTTCAATTTAAGATATTAAATTTCTAATATTGAATAATTTTAAATTCAATTATTGTCGTATTTTCAATTCCATTTCAACCACCATCTACCTGTATTACAATATTAGAATAACTCACAACTCACTCTGAACAAATGCATTCATTTGCCTTAAAGCAATTAGATCTAACCGAAATAACGAATTTATCAATAATGAAACCGTCATAATAGAAATGCCAGATAAACAATAAGTATTATTAATATCAGTGGTCTTGACCTCATTTAACTTTTTAGCATTTCCAATAATATTTGAGGCTTAAACAAAGACAGTCAAATCAGCAGCAAGGCACTACAGCCTTTGCGCTATTTTTGGGTTAATGGAAGTGGGTTATAGCTTCACCAGTTGACCGAGTTGGACGGACTGTTTTGATGGATAAAAAAGGATAGCAATTGACTAAAGCAAATGGATGTTTTTAGTTTTAATCGATACTGTAGTTCCAAAAAATGCGAATTAGCTAGCTATTTAATTGATTGCTTGCGCACCACCGGGCAGGGCGGAGGCGGAAAGCTGGCCGCTGGCGAGGCCTTTGTGGAGCAGTGTTGAAAGAGCGACCAAAGGGAGCTACTTTTAACACGTGGCGGAACATGGCATAGACAAGGACACTTGTAGCCGCAGACCGTAGCCCGCCAAATTACAATTACTGAATTTTATCCTAATTTACTGATGCGTTCGAGCTTCAAGTGGTCGAGAATTTTGAGTTTGCGACCGTCGATGGCGATCACTTTTTCGTTAACAAAGCTCGACAGGGTGCGAATGGCATTTGAGGTGGTCATGTTCGACAGGTTGGCCAAATCTTCGCGCGAGAGATAGGCGCGTATGGTGGAGCCATCGGGTTCAACGCCATACTTGTGTTTTAGCAGAATGATGGATTCGGCAAGGCGGCCGCGAATGTGTTTTTGGGTGAGGGTGACGGTGCGTGCGTTCGAAAAGCCGAGTTCTTTGGCCATTTTTGTCAACAGTCGAACAGCTAAAATATTGTTTTTAAGAACTTTATTGAAAAAGAAATTAGTGTCGATAACACAGACCAACGAATCTTCGAGGGCTACAGCCGAGGCCAGGTGAATTTCGCCGGCAATAAGCGCCCTGTAGCTAACAAAGCCACCGGGTTTAACCATGCGCAATATTTGCTCGCGACCACCTACCCCTTCTTTGAAAATTTTCACTTTGCCCTCTTCAAGGGTAATGAAGCCATGGGGTTTATCGCCTTCCTGGTAAATAATTTCGTTGCGTTTGACCTGAACCCGGGTAAGGTGACTTTCAATTTCAATTCGCTCTTCGGGCGTAAGGTATTTGAAAAAAGACTTTCTCGGTTCTTGATTATCAGAATTTTCTAAGTTGTCGCTAAACATAGGACACCAAATTTATGTTGTTTAGCATCAAAGTTATGTTTTTTCTTTTAGTTTGTACGTTTAGCACTTACTTTTTTTACAGTTTTTATTGCTTATACGGTGAGAAAAAAGGCATTTCTTTGATTATTATCCATTGTAACGGGCTACCAATGGCATTTTCCGTCCAAAACCGAAAGATTTAGTCGATAGGCGGATAACCGGTGGCGATTGGAACCTTTTAAACTCGTTGGCATTAACCATGCGAACTGTTTTATGTACCATGTCGGGATCAAATCCATCTTCGATGATTTCGCTCGGCGACAAGTTGAGCTCGATGTACTTGTAGAGTATTTGATCGAGCAGATTGTAATCGGGTAAGGAATCGGAATCTTTTTGGTCGGGACGCAACTCGGCCGAAGGAGGTTTTACAATGGTGTTTTCGGGGATAATTTCGCTTTGGCTATTGATAAAACGGGCCAAACGGAACACGTCGGTTTTATAAACATCGCCAATAACCGAGAGCCCACCGTTCATATCGCCATAAAGGGTGCCGTAACCCACCGCGCTCTCGCTTTTATTGGATGTGTTCAGTAAAATGTTGCCAAATTTATTCGAAAGAGCCATTAATAAGGTACCACGGGTGCGGGCTTGTATGTTTTCCTCGGTAACGTCGGGGGGCAAATTTCCAAAAAGTGGTGCCAAAGCTTTTTCAAAAGTATCGACAATGGATTGTATGGGTACTGTTTGAAATTGTACACCTAGGTTTCGCGCCAAAATTTCGGCATCGTTCACGCTATGATCCGATGAATATTTCGACGGCATTAGGAGTACCCGAACATTTTCGGCTCCCAGCGCCCGTACAGCCAGCGTTAAAACCACTGCCGAATCGAGTCCTCCCGAAAGACCAAGGGTGGCTGTTTTTAATCCAGTTTTGTGAAAATAATCGTGTATGCCCAACACCAGCGCATTATGAATTTTTTCGATTTTTGATTGTTCGGGCTGAAGCGGTTTCGCTCCCAACTCATCGATGTCGACAATTCGAAAATCTTCGTTAAAATAGGCCAATTCGTGCTCCACTTCGCCATTGGCATTAAGCACCATTGAGCCTCCGTCGTAAACGAGCTCGGCATGTGCACCTGTCTGGTTCACATAAACAATGGGCAAATTGTAGTTTAAAGCATTTTTAGCCAAAACACCTTTGCGTGTAGTTTCCTGAGCGTATGAAAAAGGCGAAGCTGCAATGTTGATGACCAAATCGGGCTTGTGCTTGTTCAATTCTTTTAAAGGCGATGTAACGTATAGCGAACTTTTCGAAAAGCTATTATTGGTTGGTTGATCGTCCCAAAGGTCTTCGCAAATGGTAATGGCTAGTTTCTTTCCCTTAAAATCGACCGTTTCGAAAACCGCGTTGGGTTCAAAATAACGGTATTCATCGAAAATATCGTAGGTAGGTAAAAGTGTTTTATGCACAACATGCTCAATCCGTCCGTTGTTGATAAACAAGGCTGAATTGAACAGCTTTTTACCTTTTTTGCTGGTGTTGATGGTTGGTGCTCCAATAATGGCAGCAATGCCCTTACATTCGACTATAATCAGTTCGATCGACTCACGAACCCACTGGTTAAATTCTTTTCGTTCGAGCAAGTCGTTGGGATGATAACCGCAAACCGACAATTCGGAAAACACCACCAAATCGGCATTTTCAGTTTTTGCCCTTTTGATGGCTAGAATAATTTTTTCCCTGTTTTGGCTAAAATTTCCTATGTGAAAATTAAGCTGTGCAAGCGCGATTTTCATTTTGCTTTCGATTTAAAAAAATACACCCACGACCAAACGCAGCGAATTAAAAACAGTTTTCTCGTCCAAGCGCCCAAGGTTGGTCACGTCGGTTAAGCCGTTTGAATATTGAATACCCACATTTATGGCTGTGTTTCCGCCAACATCGTATTCCATACCTCCACCAATGAGCATGCATAGGTTGTAAAATCTGATGGCACGGTTATTAATATCTTCGTTTAACTTATCGCCCAAAAATTTCATATCGTCAGAAGTGGCCGATGCACTAATATTGAACAAGTTCGATAATCCGAATTGCCCATAAAAAACCATGCGGTAAAATTGATCCGAACGCAATTTAATGTCCAAGGGAATTTCGATGAAATTGAGTTTATAGGTTAAATTTACAGGATTGTCGAAGGTTGTTTGATTAATATCGAAAGATTGGTCAAAATTGTACCTTGCACTGAATGAGTGATGGGCAACAAAAAAACCAGTATTTAAAATATAGCGCGGATATCCAGCCAAAAAGATGTCGGCATCGAGACCATATTTAATACCAG
Organism: Prolixibacteraceae bacterium; assembly: GCA_035271585.1. Classification (GTDB taxonomy): domain Bacteria; phylum Bacteroidota; class Bacteroidia; order Bacteroidales; family Prolixibacteraceae; genus Roseimarinus. The sequence goes on along the minus strand of DATERL010000169.1, from coordinate 3,685 downwards.
GCAAGGTTTTACTGTTGGTAATTTCACCTTTGGTTGAACTCATCCAGCTCATGTGTGGACTGGCCTGAAAACCAAGCCTGAAGTTTTGTGTAAAAGCCGTTAAGACAAAAAACAAGAATAATGGGATGAAGAGAAATCGTTTCATTGAGTTTATTTTTAATCATTTCAGGTTGATGCTTCACAAAAATAGGACTTTTTAAATCGCTATTGGTAAATTTGCAACATAATTGTTCTGGCATTTTACCGTTTATGAAACAAACAAATTGTTAAAATAATAATAATGAATACAATTAAAAAAACCGCGATAATAATTTTGACTGCCTTAGTGCTTTTTTCATGCAAGCATAACCGGCTCAATGTCAACGTGACTGACATTGACGTTTCGATTGAATTGACCCGGCTTGATAAGATAATGTTCGAAACTGATGCCTCGTTATTAAGCGACATCCTACTTGATTTTGAAAAGGCACATCCCTACTTTGCACAGCTTTATTTTGAAAACATCATTAATATTGGGCTGCCCGATAACGAAGATTTTAGCGACTTGCTGTTACAGTTTGTAAACGACACGGTGTATCGAAAGGTTGCCAATTCAATGCTGTCGGTGTTCTCCAATTTTGACGCCCTTGAAAGCAATATCAAAAATGGTTTTAAACATTACAGCTTTTATTTCCCCAAAAAACCAATTCCATCGGTATACACCTATTTTTCGGGTTTTAACGAATCGATGGTTGTTGCTGAAGACTTGATTGGCGTGAGCCTTGAAAAATACTTGGGCGCCGATTGTGTTTACTATGATTACCTAGGAATACCCAAATACAAATCGGCCAACATGAACCCGCAAAAAATTGTTCCCGATATATTTTATGCTTGGGCATTAACCGAATTCCCGTATAACGATTCGGCCGATAATTTACTGTCGAACATGGTGCACCAAGGCAAAATGCTTTATTTCACCGAAGCCATGAGCCCTCGCCTTCCCGACTCTTTACTAATTGGTTACAGCACAAAACAACTCACATGGTGCAAAAAAAACGAAGCAAAAATGTGGAGTTACTTAATTGAAAAACGAATTCTGTACAGTTCTGAACGGCTCGATTTGAAAAAATATATTGGAGACAGTCCGTTTACCAGTGTTTTTTCAAAAGAATCGCCCGGAAGAGTTGGTGTATGGCTGGGCTGGCAAATTATTCGTTCGTTTATGAATAACAATCCCGAAGTAACCATGGCCGAATTGATGGAACTGAATAACGCACAGGACATTTTAAACCGTTCGAAATATCACCCTGAATAAACACAGCGACGCAACCTTTTAATATGGGTTTTCATCAATTAAGAATAAAACAAAAACCAAAACAGAATGAGAACCACCTTTTATTTATCTTTTATCGTTATTGCATTTTTCGTTTTTAATGCGTGTGAAAAATGGGATCCACTCGACCAAATTGATACCAATGGGCTAATTGAAAAAACTGAAGACAACCAGGGAAAAACAATTGCCCAATTCGAATACAACAACAACGGCACTTTAAAAAGCAATTGGGAAACCGCAACTTTTTTTATGCCAAACAAAAAGGCCGAATATAATTACAAATACAACAACGAAGGGCTGTTGGTTTCAGCAAGCGGTTTTGAACCCGGGAATATGATTATGTCGAGTTTAATTGGAGCCAGCGACCATAAGTTAGATATTACATTCAACTATTTTGACGATGGTCTGTTGAAAGAAAAAACAATAAACTTTTATTACGAAGAGTTTCCTGAAATTGATTTTACCCGTAATTACACTTACGATTATCCTTCGAAAGAAACTATTATTGAAACAATTACAACAAACTCGGGCTCATACAGTTATACTATGGGTAAAAACGAATACCTCTTCAATAATAAAGGCAATATTGAAAAAGAAACCACATACAACACATTTGACGATGGCATTGAAAGAATTATTAGTGTAAACGAAATGTTATACGATAATAAAAATGCACCTTTCAATCAAGAGCCAATACCCAAATCGAAAAACAATGTGATTGAAAAAAATATCATTGCCTACCAATACAACGACAATACCACCCAAACAGTAGCCTACACAAATACTTATTATTACGATTACGAATACAATAAAAACGATTATCCTACCAAAACAACCGAGACCATGCCCAGCAAGCATGTAATCATTAAATATTATCAATATAAAAAATAAACCATGAAAACTTTAACAAGTGCCCTCCTTCTATTTTTATTATTTACAAGTGCATGCAATAATGCTGATCCCGAACCCGATCCAAAAAAAATCGATCTGTCATTAAAATCGAAACAATTGGTCGAAGCCGATAATTCATTTGGGTTGGAAGTGTTTCAGCGGCTTAACGAAACCGAAAAAGGGAATTTTAATATTTCGCCCTTAAGTATTTCCCAGGCTTTGGCCATGACTTATAACGGGGCACGTGGCGAGACAAAAGCTGCCATGGAAGAAGCACTAAAAAAAGCTGGTTTTACCACCGACGAAATCAACCAATCGTACCAAAGCTTGGTGAAAGCATTGCTTGGCGCCGACAGTAAAGTGACCCTCGAAATAGCCCAGTCGATTTGGTACCGCAAAGGCTTTAATGTTCTTCAAGATTTCAAAACAGTGAACCAAACCTATTACGATGCCGAGGTCAAAGAACTCGATTTTAGCCGCTCCGATGCACTAAAAAACATCAATGGCTGGATAGAAGATAAGACTCACGACAAAATCAAAGACATGATAAAAGAGATTGATCCCGACCATGTAATGTTTTTGATCAATGCAGTTTATTATTACGCCGAATGGCAAACCAAATTCGACAAAAAAAATACATCCAAACAAGATTTCACCAAAGAAGATGGGAGCATTGTAAAGGTTGATATGATGTCGAAAACAGATTCGGTAAACTACCTTTCGAACAAGCTTTTCACTGCTGTTCAACTGCCTTATGGCAGGGGTAATTTCAATATGGTGGTAATGGTTCCCAATGAAACTTATGAATGCAACGACCTTGTTGACCAGTTAACTTCTGAAAACTGGAACAAATGGATGCAATCATTCCATATGACTAATAGTCTGAATATTGAACTTCCAAAATTTAAAGCGGAATACGAAGTAAAACTAAACGATGTACTTTCGGCCATGGGCATGGAAATAGCGTTCACAAAATTGGCCGATTTCACAGGAATAAACAGCAAAGGCGAAATTTATATCGACTATGTGCAGCACAACACTTTTATCGAAGTGGACGAAAATGGAACCGAAGCAGCGGCAGCTACCGTTGTTTCCATGAAAGATTATGCAGCCATGCCAATATTTTTCAAGGCCAACAAACCTTTCCTATTTGCAATTACCGAAAAAGAAACCGGTGTAATTTTGTTTATTGGTAAAATTAAAAATCCAAATTAAGACTCATTTTTTCACAACAAATACATTAGTACAATTAAATAAAGCTGTTTGGGATTGTTTCCAGACAGCTTTTTTCAACTGACAGAAAAAGCTACTTTTTTCCTTTCCGACCCTTTTTTATCAAAGGAATTTTGTAGTACAATGAATAGTTGACACCAACACCGCTGCTATTCCACCCCCGGCCAAAACCTGGGATATAATAAGGTTGCATGGTTGATTTATCGTTAGAGTTCAGTTTCATTTTAAAACGAACCGACCACCCCAAGT
>DATERL010000168.1:0-18989 GCA_035271585.1 Prolixibacteraceae bacterium | reverse complement strand
GGCCAAAGTTTTTGGCTGGCTTTTGCCCGTTGGCTTTCCGGTTCGCGAAAAGTGGTTTGCCGGCGGGCTTATTTTTTAGAATTCTCAAGCGCTAAATTAGCGTTGTACCGTCCAGAAAAAAGAACGGAACGTTTTTTCTGCGAAATGTTTTCCACCATTAATTGACGATAAACAATTGTTATCAATTATTTCAATGGGTTTATGAATCAATAGTTCGTTATATTTTTATAAGTAATTAACGTACAGTATCTTACGAATCACCCAGATATCTCGTTAAACAATTGAATACTAGCGTTCTATATTTTGTCTCAATACTAATATCTAATTCCGAAAACCATCGGGACTAACGATCTATTATGAATAATAACTCTTTTATTCCCTGTAAAAACAAACGACTTAATGGATCTGTCAAAATTAATTTCAACATCGAGGCTTTTAAATTTTTCAATTTCAATAAACAATTGGTTGCGCGACATTCCCAGTTTTTCTGCAAAATCGGTAGCATTACCGCTTATTCCTAGCTCAATAAGCTGTACCATTTTTTTGAGTGCATAAGATTTCTTGTTTAAAGTCATGGTGGTGTTTTGTTAGTTTATATATCAAATATAATGGGGGGGGTAACTACAAAATATTTTTATGTTTTTTATTGTTGTTTTTGACCAACATGTCTTTTTGGTGTGTGAACGTTGATTCTTTATTGATTAATAGTCAAGTTTAGTTTTCACTGACCCAGTGTTCAATCTTCCAACGTAAACAGTCAATGTTTTTTTATTTTTAATAAAAATTACTTTGGCAGATTATTTGTTATAAAACTGCTTTCTAATTCGATAGCCATGAGAACACAAATATTATTATTGACACTTTTTTTGCTGGTTTTTTCAGGAGTCTTAAGGGGAAGTAATTTTAACTCTACTCAGGAACGTGTTGATAATAAACAGTCGATCAACGTATTTCCAAATCCAGTAAAAGATAAAGGCACTTTGCAAATTACCCTCGAGCAGCAGTCGGATGTTGTGGTAGAGTTTTACGACTTAACAGGGAAAAAGATTAAAGAAGTCAGGTTGAAGGATGTTGATAAGGGTAAAATGATGCTGGAGTTCAACACCGTTGGGATGAACGATGGTATTTATATTTGCCAGGTAAAAACCAATAAATGGGTGAAAGCCAAAAGAATAGTGGTTAAACTGAGATAAGTTGTTTATCATTTTTAATTGACTATTTATTAATCAGATTAAATCCCGTCTATTTAAGCCTTATGCCCTTATTTGATGTGACAATTAATAATTCCAACACTTTAACAAATAGCACATTGTGTTTTTATAATTACTTGACTTGTAATAAATTGCAAGCTACTCGGATGTTTTTTGGAATAATTGAATATTAACGTTATTTAGGCATTGACAACTCAATACTCAGTACTCACTACTTTACTCAACGCTTCTTAAACAGCCCAAATAAAAGTCGTACTATCCACAGCACAAAATAGAAAACCACGCTTAGTGCCAGCACATAACCCAATTGCGTATAAAGTTCGGACCACTCGGTTTTGAATTTCGCAATGGAATAAACATTTAGTAGTTGAGCAAACACTAATGTTGCCAGCCAAATTAGTAACTCTCGTTTAATTATTTTCGATGTTATTATTATGTTCTTCATTGTGCTTAATAATTTATTGTGTTTTTATTTGTGTCTGATAAACTACACATCACGGCTATTATGAAAAAATAACTATGTTGCTTACAGTCAGCTTGTTTTGTTGTAATCCGAATATCTAATAATCTAACAATCTGTTATTGTGCTTGCTTTTAAATTTTATATTTATCGGGTAGTTCGAGTTTTTCGCCCGTTTCGATGGCCTGTTCTCCTAAAATAGTCCATGTACTGGCATTGTAACCTTCGGTGGTGATTTTTTCGGGTGCTTTACCTTCGCGTATAAACTCAATAAAAGCTTCCATCTGTAAGCCGGTATCGCTAAACTCTTTATCGGTAAAAATAGGCACCCCTTTGTATTTCGATGCGGTTTCGGGTATCCAGCTTGAATTGCCAATGGGCAACTTGCCAAAAACCCCATGCTCAATATCATTAATCATCTGCTGTATGCCAGGCACTACAGGTAGTTTTTCAATATATTGTCGATTTTCTTCAAATTCGATAGTTCCCAAATGTCCCATTATCTGTTCTTCGAGGCCGTACTTTTTATTGCTGGTCATCGAGTCGTAAATAAATTGGGTCCCATCGGAATAGGAATATATGAGCGCAATGTTGTCGTTTACTTCGCGGCCATCGTCCCAAAAACGGATACTACCGGTTCCCATTACCGAAACAGGGGTTTGTTGCAAAGCCCAGTTGGCTACCTGTATTTGGTGCGACATTAACTCTGTGAGCAGTCCTGCCGAATATTCCTTGTACAAGCGCCAGTTAATTTGGCGTTCGAGGCTTTTGTCGTTGTTGGGTAATTCTCGCCGCCAGTCGTTGTTGCGGTGCCAATACGCTCTTATTTGTCCAATTGTTCCCAACTCACCATTATGGATACGTTGAATTCCATCGAGGTAAAGTGGGTTGAACAAACGCTGGTGGCCTATTTGCAGTATTTTTCCGGTAGCAAGGTGGGTATCGTACATCAGCTTAATATCGTCGAGTGTGCGGGCCATACATTTTTCGCAAAAAACATGAATGCCGCTTTGCAAACAATCAACTACAATATGTGCATGTTGGTGCAGCGGGGTTGCAATAATTACCCCATCTACCTGTTCGTTGTCAATTAATTTGCGGTGGTCGGTGTATGTTTTGGGTTTCATGCCGTGTTGTTGGCACAAGTTGAAACTGTATTCGAGGTGTGGCGCATAATTATCGCAAAGGGCCACTATTTCGTAATTTTTTTGGTCTTTGCAAGCAATTATATTGCGGAGGAGTTCGTCGCCCCGGCTACCGGTGCCAATAATTGCCAATCGCACCTTGTTGGATGCCGATTTAGAAACATTGGTATTGTTGGCTAATACTTTTAACCAAGGCGAAGCGGCCAGAAATGCCACTGAGCCGGTAATGGCCAATTGCTGTATGAATTCTCTTCTGTTTTTGGTTGTTTGGTTCATCTAATAATTAGCTTATAAATTTATAATAGTTACGTCTTCAACTTTATAATTACCCAAAATACTTTCATAGGCAAAATCGGGTGCAGCAATCAATGCGGTCGATAAAATCTCGGCATCGATTGGGTTTGGGGCTTGTACAAGCACTGTTTTTTGGTGACTTACTCCTTTATTAGCCAAAGGGTCAAAAATATGCACCTTTCCCAAGTGGCGGGTTAACGTGCTACTAACCGATATGGTGCTGTTATTCAGTTGCCATTCTTTTTCGTTAGCTAAGCTTTTATCGAGTGCGAAAGGCCAATAATCTCCATGCGGATGGCGCCCGCGGGTTAAGATTGAACTTTCGCCAAAGCTAATAAACGCATTTGGAACAAGTTGCTGGTCAATAATATCGGCCACCATTTTTAATGCCATCCCTTTTCCCATCCCACCAAAATCGATGGTCACATCAGGGTTGGAAAATCTCACAGTTTGGTGTTCTTTATTGATGATAATTCTATTCCGAATATCGGTTCCAATTATGTTCTTGGGGCTTTTCCCCTCTTTAAGATTGTGGTAAGCATTTCCTTTTGATATATCAAAATAGCCGTTGGTAAGGTAATAGGCAGCCATTCCAATACTTATTGATTTACTGAGTTCACTGCTCATGCTAACCGGATTTTCGTATGCTTTTTGGTTTAAGAGGAAGAGTTCGGAATCGGCAGCATAAAAGCTTATGGCTTTTTCAAAGGCGCACACCGCAGTATTGATAAGCTGAAAAGCCTCCATGCACACCTTTTGCTCACACCCCCAGAGAATTGCTTCAAACCGGGTATTCATGGCAAAAAAAGAATTGTGGTAAATCAGTTTTTCGCTTGTTCTTGTCATTGCACTTTAAAAAAACATTGGGGTAAAATATAAACTCGCTTAAAATTACTACAATCAAATTGTACTTTTACTATCTTGTTTTCAAACTATTGAAAGTTAAGAAAACGGTTTGAGTAGTCAAATGCAAATAATAAACTACTTAAATAGCTACCGTTTTCTTAACTCAGACTATACTTGTTCGGTTTAACAAATGGTCAATAACGCATTAAAATTTAGGTTCCCAGCCTTTTTCGTATTCACGCTGCCAAAGCTTCATTGCCTTTTTGCTGTTGGTAATTCTTCCGTTTTCTGGGTTGCATTCCAATACTTCGCCGGTGCGATAAGCAATGTTCGATAAATGGCACATTAAAGTACTGGTTACACCTTCGATAATTGGCGAATTCAAAGTTTCTTTGCCCCTAATTGTTTCAAAGAAATTTTTGGCGTGCAATGTGGTACTGTCGCCACCACCACCAAGTGCGGTGCCATCAACCGGATTGGTCAATAAGTTTTCTCGAACAAACTTACCATCTCTGTCGTACAATTTGTATCCACCTCTATCAACCCACACACTTCCTTCGGTTCCGTAAATGATGGTTCCCCGTCCGGCGCCATAGGTTGAGTGATTGTTTCGGCTTTTGCAATCCCACTTAATGGTTTTTCCGCCGGGATATTTGAATATGGCATCCATGGTGTCGTACATTACCCAACCATCGTCTTTGAAATGGTATTTTTCGGCATCAACAATTACTCTTTCGGGATGCTTAACCTGTAAGGCCCAACGTGCAATGTCGAGTTCGTGCAGGGCGTTGTTGCCGGTTTCTGCGGTGCCGTAATCCCAGCCATACCAGTGCCAGTTATAATCCCAAGTATTGTGCATGTATTCTTTGCGTGGCGCAGGGCCTTGCCACATGTTCCAATTTAATCCGGCAGGTGCAGGCGCTATGGTGGGGTTAATTACTCTGCCACGGCTATTGGAGTAAAATGCTTTGGCCATATAAACTTCGCCAATAATGCCTTCGTGTATTTGTTTAATAATTTCGATTGATTCGGGTGCAGAGCGTTGCTGGTTGCCAATTTGCACTACTTTGCCAAACTTTTTTTCGGCTTTTATCAACATTTCGCCTTCGTAAGGATTATGGGTACACGGTTTTTCCAAATAAACGTGTTTGCCCGCTTCGTTGGCCAGCCAAGTTCCCGGTGCATGCCAATGGTCGGGAGTGGCGTTAAATATCGCGTCGAGGTTCTTGTCGGCAATAACTTTGAAAAAATCGCCTTCGAGTGTTGGCTTGTAGTCGAGTACTTTGGAAAACATTTTAGCTGCGCCGGCCATTTGGCTTTCCATTACATCGCACAAGTAAAGCAAATTAATGTTATTCTCTTTAGCGATGATGGGCTCGATATATGCACCTCGCCTACGGCCTAAACCAATTATGGCAACATTTAAGCGTTCGTTTGCACCAGCAATTCTGGCATAACTTTTAGCACTCATTGCCATTCCACCAATAGTGAGGGCTGCCGTGCCCAAGGCGGTAGTTTTTATAAATTCTCTACGGCTGTTGTTGTTATCGGTCATAACTATTTCTTTATAAGTAATTGACTATTTGTAATTTAACTGTACTTTGATTAATTGAAACTTACATTGGCATTTAATGCGACAATAAAAAAACCTATTACTTTAACTTTATAGTTCGTTTTGTTTTAATCAGAACATCTAATCCTGAAAACCATCGGGACTAACGATCTGTTGTAAACTTATAGTTCTTTAATTTTAATACTGCGAAAGCGAACTTTGTCGCCATGATCCTGTAACAGGATATTCCCCGTTTCATTTTCACCAAAATTTGGCCACGTATTATATTTACTGTAAGCAACCAACGCTTTCCACATTTGGGTATTGCGTTCGTAATCTATTACTTTAACACCGTTTAAAAAGTGCTGCACCTTATCCCCATCAACTACTACGCGAGCGCGATTCCACTGGTCGAAACCATTTACATATTTTGTGGTTGGTAAGTAGGGGTTATATAGCTGTCCATCGGCTTTTATCAAATCGTAGAGCGAGGCTAAAGTGCGATTTCCGTTTACACCCATTTTGGCATCGGGGTGGTTTCTGTCGTCGAGTATTTGAAACTCGCAACCAATTGATGAGCCGGCGCCTTGGTTTAATTCGGTATCGACAAAATATTTTATGCCGCTATTGGCTCCTTCGGTCATTTGGAAATCGAGTTCAATGATAAAACGCTTGTATTTTTTTTCGGTTACAATATCGCCACCATTGGTCGATTCGCCACCGTCGGAAGGCAACACTTCGAGACACCCTTCATTAATGCGCCAGCCTTTTTCGGGAAAATGATTTAATCTGGCTCCTCGCCAACCATTGGTGGTTTTGCCATCCCATAGTAATTTCCAACCTTCCAATTTTTCGTTTTCGGTAAGCTGGTTAACCAAATAGCTCACTTGTGGAGCCGTGGTTTGGCTATTTGCTTTGAATTCTTTTTCGTCAATTTCTTTTAATCGGATGTTTTTCCAACGAATTTCTTTTCCTTCGAGCGCGGTATTGTTGCCAATATCATGAACTTGCAAGGCAATAAAACCGGCTTCAACTACATCTTCAACCAAATTGGCAGCAGGCACACCATTCACCCAAGTCATAATGTGATTATTGAAAGCCACAACCTTGTATTTATTCCATTCGCCTTTAATAAAAGCAGATTTGGCGTTTTGATTATACTCCAAGGGGTAGCGCCAGCCTTTGCGTGCTTCGTCGTATATGCCACCAGCCCATCCGCGTTGAGTATCCTCACATTCAATTTGCAAACCATGAACCCGACCATTTTGGTATTCGGGATTTGAATTGCTCCTGATTTGAACACCGGAATTGAGATTCTCGCCCATTTTCATTTCATATTCGAGAATAAAGTTGGTGTACTTTTTTTCGGTAGCCAAAAACGAATTTGGCGTTTTTGTTTTCGAAGTACCCACTACTTCACCGTTTTCGATACTATAAGGCGCTTCGCCATTAAGTACTTTCCAGCCTTTAAGGTCTTTGCCATTAAATAATTCGACCCAATTGTTTGCTGCCCACATAAAACTGGGCAATATCAACATTAACGATAAAATAAAAATGTATTTCTTCATTGTGGTTTGTTTTAAATAATTGTACGTGTGAAGTTAAATATCTTTGGTCTTAAGTAGGGGCTTATTTGTATCAGTAATACATCAAAATGTCTCAATACCTTATTTTTTACTGTTTACAGGCTCAAAAGGATCAATATTTTATATTTTTAGCTTTTCAATATGGTAATGAAAAGAACGGTTCTCATATTTTTAGGGATATTGATTTGGCAATTGATTTTTGCCAAGCAAATACGCTTCGATTGTTTTGATATCTCCACTGGGTTGTCGCAAAATAACATCAATGCAATGGAATTTGACGACCTTGGAAACTTATGGGTAGGAACACTTGACGGGCTTAACCGCTTCAACGGTTATTCATTCGAAATAATAAAACCAGGGCGCAGCATTAGGGGGCAATTATCGAGTAACCATATTGTTACACTAGGAAAAGGTACAAATGGTGATATGTGGATTGTTACCCGCGACGGAAACCTGAATTATTACAATGCTTCGCGAAATCAATACGAGATTATTTCCAAAACTTTTTTCGATCAATTTAACTTTTCTCAAACCAGATCGATACTTCAGCTTAACGATTCTGTTTTGTTTCTCTGCAATTACAATATTGTGGGTGTTTGGGAAATTAATAAAAAGCATTTTACAACTATTCAGACCCATGCAGGCATCAGAGGTATAAAAACTATCAACGAAAAGACCGTGGTTTATGGCGATTTTGGTATTCAGCAGCTTGTTAACGAGAACGATGAATACGCTTCTCAACCCTTAAACACAACACCCTGCTATGCCATTCACTCTTATAAAGGCCAATATCACGCTTTAAGCGATAAAGGCATTGAAAGCATCAATTCCAATTTCGAAATAATGAAAATATTGGTCGGCAGCGATTTGTTTCATCGTAATAATATTGATTTTAAGCAAATTAACGAAATGGTTTTCGATGGCGAATCGTTTTGGATTGGCGGTTACGATTTTTTGGGGTGCTTTTGTAATGAAAATGGGAGTTATTATTTTCAACAATTCAGTTACGATCAGCAAATAAGTCATTCGTTCAAGGGTTATGCGGTCACAAAACTAAGTGTGGATCAAGCCGGCAATATTTGGATTGGCACATCAAAAAATGGAATAAACCTCGTCAACCGCAGAAAGAACCAGTTCGATTATCACGAATGGGACAACCAAAAACTATTGGATGCCGAGTCGAACCCCGTGAGGGCTATTTGCAAAACCAAAAGTGGTGAATTGTGGCTAGGTTTCGACCGAAAAGGAATTGGCGTGGTATATCCCAACGGGAAACAAGCCTATTTTTCGCACTACTATACTATGAATGGCGATGTTGAAGAAATAACCAACGTAAGAATTATTTTCGAAGACAGCCAAAATAATTTATGGATTGGCGAAGGGAACAACCTTTGTTGTTTTAACCGAAAAAGAGAACGTGTTGAAACCATCGACCAACATTTCAATTTTGCGTGGCCCTTTCGCTGCTATTCGGTTAAAGAGCTTGATTACGGAACAGTTACAATAAGTTCGCCGCTTAATGTTGGCTTTGTTAACCTCGAAAGCAAACGGGTAAGTACCATATCGGCGCAATACATTAACGAAAGCATAAGGGATTTTGTACAAGACAAATACCGCAATTTTTGGATTGCAAAAAACGATCGTGGCTTATTAAAAATAAACTATCCCAACCTTGAAAATACTGCTATCGATCACGAAAACTTTGGACTTTCCGACAATAAAGTTTATTGTTTAGCCATTTCGAGCGATAGTCTTTGGGTGGGTACCAATTCGGGGCTCAATCTTATCGACCTAAAAACCAACAAGGTGATTAATCAGTATTTCGAAGAAGATGGGCTTTGCAACAACATTGTTTACAGCATATCTATCGACAAAAACAGAAATCTTTGGATGAGCACCAACAGAGGTATTGCTCATTTTATGGTTCATGAAAACCGATTTCGCACTTTTTTGTCGAACGATTATTTTATGGACGATGCTCATTTTGTTGACCAAGAGGGAATTATTTATTATGGCGGCTACACAGGTGTTGTATCGTTTAATCCCAAACAAATCAAAGATGAAACTATTGCAACTTCATTAAAACTGGAAAGCCTTTCAATTCTTAACCGGCCGGTTTACGCGGGCGATACCCTCGAAGGCCGTGTTGTTTTTCAGCAGCCTTTATGGCTTACCAAAAGCATTAAATTACACCACCGACTCAACAACATTAGTTTAGTTTTTAATGCTTACCCATTTCAAATTCCCAATACCAGTCGTTTTAGATACCGCATGTTGGGTTTGCAGGAACAATGGATTGAAGCGGGTAAGGAGCGTTCGGCTAATTACACCAAAGTACCGCCGGGAGAGTATCGGTTTCAGGTGCAAACAGCATCCGATCAAATGGGATTTGGGGCAAGCTGTGAGCTAAAAATTTCAATAATACCTCCTTTTTGGATGACCATTTGGTTTAAGGTTTTGTTATTATCGATTCTTGCCTTGTCGATTGTATTCATATTTATAAACCGAATAAAGCAAATAAAAAACCGAAACGAATGGCTGAAAAAAAAGGTTGATGAGCAAACAGCCGAATTGCGCGACCAAAACCGTACCATATTAGAAATATCGGAAGAGCTGCAGCAAGCCAACGAGTCTAGATTGCGCTTTTTTACCAATATTTCGCACGAGTTCAGGACTCCACTTACCATAATTTTAGGACACATTGAAAACCTCGAACATCAATCTAAAAATGCAGTAATTGCGATTCAGAAAAATGCACTGCGCCTTTTACAGCTTATTGATCAGACCATCGATTTGCGCAAAATGGATCAGGAAAAACTCAATATTTCCTGTTCAGAATTCGATTTGGTGAGTTTTATTTATGAAATAATTCAATCGATTGAAGTGGTGGCCCAACAAAAAAACGTCAAAGTATTGTATAATAACCAAATACCGGCAATTAATGTTTGTCTCGATACCGATATGATGGAGAAAATACTATACAATCTTCTTTCAAACGCGATCAAATTCTCGCTGCCTAACCAAATCATTAAGGTTGAAACCGAAGCGCTGCACAACGAAGTGAGAATACGCATATCGGATCAAGGAGTAGGAATATCGGAACACGATTTGGGGCAAATTTTCGATCGTTTTTACCGGGTCGAAAAAGGAAATCAAAGCACAAGCGGTTACGGAATTGGTTTGGCATTGGTAAAAGGCCTAGTCGAAACGCAAAAAGGAAGCATCGACGTGAAAAGCGAGCTAAACAAAGGCACTACGTTTACCATTATCTTACCGCTAATAGCTGGTGAAGCTGTAAATAGCAGTATTGCACGTACTACTAATTTCCACGATTTATTCCCCAGACAAAGCACAATTAACACCAATGAACAAGAAATTATTAGCAGCAAAAAAATAATGATTGTAGAAGATAATCCCGACCTTCTTGAATTTTTGAGTGGTATTTTATCGAAAAAATACAATATAAATACAGCAGCCAACGGAAGCGTAGCATTGGAACAATTACAACATTATACACCCGACCTGATTGTTTCGGATATTATGATGCCCGTGATGGATGGATTAACTTTTTGCAGAGAAGTGAAATCGGCAATGGCCACTTCGCATATTCCCTTTATATTGTTGACCGCTAAAACTGGCATTGACGATAAAATTGAAGGATTTGAAATGGGAATTGACGATTACATTGAAAAACCATTCAATAGCAAAGTGCTTATTTCTCGAATCGATGCGCTATTAAGCAACCGCCAAAAGCTTATCGACGAATACATTAACACCGCCAAAGCCATACCACGGCTCAACCATATTTCAACCAACAACCGGGAGTTTTTACAACACGTTGACGAAAACATTGCTACCAACCTCGGAAACACTGCTTTTACTGTTGATTTGCTTAGTGAAAAGCTAAACATGAGCCGTGCATCGTTTTATCGTAAATTTACCGATTTGACAGGCAATACTCCGGCCGATTATATTCGAAAAATAAGGCTGCGAAATGCCCATCAACTATTAAAAACAACCAATTTATCGGTTAGTGAAATTGCCGAAAAATCGGGTTTCCAAAGCGTGGGGCATTTCAGAAAAAGCTTTAAAAACGAATTTAACAAAACCCCATCCGAGACACAGAAAGGATGCTAAATGATTATTTTCTTTTAAATGATTATCCGGTGGCGGGTCGAAATCGTTAGGGTATGCGGGTAACTTTCCTGTCTAGTTACATCGAACTTGATACGTGGCAGAACGCTTAAATAACAACCTCAACAACAATGCTTTATATCGCACACTGAACTGGCATGTATCTTTTTAGATTAACATAGGACGTTGAGTTGTCGGCATCAACTTCAGTTGCATTACTGGCCAGACCTTTAGCTACCTCTTCAATTGTATCACTTTCTATATCCTCAATCACTTTCATTTTATATATGCAACCCTACGTGGTTTCTGCCCCTTCTTTGTGGGCTCAACCATCTCGCTTTCGGCCATAACCAACACTTTCGATTTCTTTTGACTGCCCCGACCTCGTTTCAATGGCTGATCCTTTTCTTGTTCAGGGACTTCAGTGGAAAAATAGCCTTCATCCAATTCAATCCGACCAGCAAGGATATATTCACCATCCCTTTTTCTCATAGCTTGCCGAAGTTTATGTACCATGTGCCAAATAGGATGGTAGCGCTTGTGTCCTAATTGACGATTTATTTCTTTGGCCGAAAAACTTTTTTTCGTTGAGTTTAGTAAATGTAAAGTAATAAACCAATAACGATAAAGAAGTTTGAACTTATGCATAACAGTTCCGCTTTTCAAAGTTGTCCTTGTTTTGCAAGATTTGCACTCGTATTGTTCTTTATTCTTTTTTCAATAATGGTCTTTTCCACCGCACTTAGCACATAAAACACCTATATGATCCCGGTATTCCTTGAACTTCTGCTTACAGCTAGCCTCGTCTGGAAATTGCTCAATGAAATTGATTAATGACATAAACGTTGAATTTTCCTTAAAGATTATAAACTAGGTAAACATACGGGCATACATTTTAAATTAACTGAATTAAGTTTGTCATTTTAAGATATCAATTATCTGTGCGGTATTTGTTCCGATGGCGAGCCGTTTGGCCTATGGTTTTGATGGATGTCGGAACGGTTTGATAGAAGAGCGTTTCGAAAAATCACAACAAAAATCTAAACCAAACAATATGAATTGAACCATTCATTTGAACTCGATTAAGAAACTACAAGTTCAAAAACAAAAGAAACCATGCCTTGCAATTTGACACCATTTTTCTAAATTTGTCAGCAACTAAAAAATTGAATCATGACAACAAGCAACGTGGGTAAAAAAATTGAACAAATTCGACAGTTAAAAAATATTACAATTGAAGAACTGGCTACCCGAAGCAACCTCGATATTGAACAAGTTGAACAAATTGAGAGCAACACCATCCTGCCATCGCTATCGCCACTCATCAAAATAGCACGGGCATTGGGTGTAAGGCTGGGTACTTTTCTCGACGATCAGGATCAATTAGGACCGGTGCTTGTTCGCAAAGATGAAAGCACCCTTTCGGCCAGTTTTTCGAACAAAAACCTGAAAGCTCGCTCTCACCTCGACTTTTTCGCACTGGCCAGTGGCAAAAGTGGCCGTCACATGGAACCTTTCATTGTTGAAATCAAAGAGAGTGAAAATGCCGACCATATTTGCTCTACACACGAAGGTGAAGAATTTATTTACGTGCTGGAAGGAACCGTTGAAATTAGCTATGGCAAAGAAACCTACGTACTAAACACCGGCGATTCAATTTATTACGATTCGTTTATCGATCACCATGTTCATGCCCCAGCAAAACAAACTGCTAAAATTATAGCCGTTGTTTATACTCCGGTTTAATCATTAAATAGCTTTTTTTTATAAAAGCCTAAAATAAAGCATCTTACAAAACACTCGAATATGTTACTAAACAATTGAATATTAATATTATACACTTAGTCTCAATACTAATATCTAATCCCGAAAACCATCGGGACTAACGATCTCTTAAACATCGTTACCTAACTATTATTTTATTGTCATGGAGTTAATCAAAAAAACAGTGGGTGGTTTTGCTGAACAATGGGCCAATGAAACACCCGATAAAGATTTTATCATATATGCCGACCGCGGCTTGCGGTTTACTTTCAGCCAGTTTAACACTCGGGTTGACCAGTTGGCTAAAGGCTTGCTAAAACTGGGCATCAAAAAAGGCGATCACGTAGGCATTTGGGCAACCAATGTCCCCGACTGGCTTACCTTTACCTTTGCAACAGCAAAAATTGGCGCTGTACTGGTAACCATAAACACCAACTACAAAGTACACGAACTGGAATACCTGATGGGCAATGCCGATCTGAGCACCATTTGCCTTATTGACAGTTGGCGCGACAGCGATTATATTTCGATGTTATATGAATTGGTTCCGGAGCTAAGAACAAGCCAACGTGGCTACCTAAAAAGCGAAAAATTTCCACACCTTAAAAATGTGATATTCATTGGTCAGGAAAAACACAAAGGCATGTACAACACACCCGAATTGTTGTTAATGGGCCAGCACATCGACGATGAGGAGCTCAATATAGTCAAAGCCAATGTTCACCCACACGAAGTAATTAACATGCAATACACTTCGGGAACAACTGGTTTTCCCAAAGGAGTTATGCTTACCCACATCAATATTCTGAATAACGGATTTTGGATTGGCGAATGTCAAAACTTTACCAGCAACGACAGGGTTTGCCTACCACCACCACTTTTCCACTGTTTTGGTTTGGTATTGGGAATAATGGCTATTGTTACCCACGGGGCATCGGTGGTTGTAATAGAGAATTTTGACCCTTTGTTGGTGTTGGCCTCAATTCAAAAAGAAAAATGCACTGCGCTTTATGGTGTTCCCACCATGTTTATTGCCGAACTCAATCACCCCATGTTCAGCATGTTCAATTTATCGTCGTTGCGTACCGGGATTATGGCTGGTTCACCTTGCCCTATCGAAACCATGCGCCAGGTTATCGATAAAATGAACATGACCGACGTAACAATTGCTTACGGCTTAACTGAAGCATCGCCGGTAATGCTCCAAACCCGAGTTGACGATCCACTTGAAGTTAAAGTGGGCACGGTTGGAAGGGAATTACCCGGAATTGAAGTGAAGATTTTACACCCAGAAACCGGTCAAGAACTTCTCATTGGCCAACAAGGCGAAGTATGCTGCCGAGGTTATAATGTGATGTACGGTTATTACAAAAACCCTACGGCCACTGCCGAAGCCATCGATAAAAACGGGTGGTTGCACTCAGGCGATCTGGGCATTAAACGCGAAGATGGAAACTTCAAAATTACAGGCCGTATTAAAGACATGATAATTCGGGGTGGTGAAAATATTTACCCGCGCGAAATAGAAGAATTTCTTTACCAAATGCCCGAAATAAAAGATATACAGGTAGCTGGAGTACCAAGTTCCAAATATGGTGAACAGGTGGGCGCTTTCATAATTTTACACGAAGGTAAAGAAGTTTCGGAAGAAGATGTAACCGGTTTCTGCCGCGGAAAAATATCGAGATTTAAAATTCCGAAATACATATTCTTCGTTGACTCCTATCCGATGACGGCCAGTGGAAAAATACAAAAGTTCAAATTACGTGAAATGAGCGTCGGCCTATTAAAAGCAAAAGGCATAGAAGTGGTCTGATCAAGGCATAAAAAACGTTAATCGTCTTTAATGATGTGGAATATCTGTTGAAATGGATTATTTTTGCTATTTAGCCTGAATAATTCAGGTTTGTATTTTAGCAATGAAACGAGCAAAACGCTGTAGATCGAAAAACGAACGACTAAGCAGGCGAATTTCACGATTCAACTTTAAATATTTTAAACTCAGACAAGTGAAACACATTATTATAACACTTCTATTAATACAAATGCTGACTACCGGAATGGCTCAGCAGATACAGCAAATACAGCAAGCTCAAAGTAAATCGCAACTGGCTGCAATGTACTACCGCGACCAGGAATGGAGTAAAGCGAGCGACCTGTACCTCGATCTGTACAACACCAGTAACATGGCCCATTATTTCGATTATTACATTAATTGTCTGGTGAATTTAAAAGAATACGACAAGGCAATTAAAGAACTAAAAAAACAAATAAAAGCGTCGAAAAACGTCAATTACGACATTACACTGGGTTATGTCTATAAAGAAATGGGCAACCCTCAAAAATCAGAAGAAACCTACAACGACATTATTAACGGTTTAAGCGGAAGCAGTAAGGCCGTGATTATCAACATTGGTAACTTATTTTTCAACAGACGCGAATTCGAATATGCCGAAAAAACCTACCTTAAAGGACGC
This sequence comes from Prolixibacteraceae bacterium, assembly GCA_035271585.1. GTDB lineage: Bacteria > Bacteroidota > Bacteroidia > Bacteroidales > Prolixibacteraceae > Roseimarinus. The sequence continues at coordinate 3,520 of DATERL010000168.1, read as the reverse complement.
GAAGTGTTGGCCGGCGAAATGTTTTACAATAACTTGGCATCGGTATATGCCTATTTGCGCAATTACGAAAAAATGATGAAGGAATACCTTGAGCTGGTTATTGAAGACGATAAAGAGGTAGAGCGTGTACAAGCCCGAATCAACTCCCTGTTAAACTACGATTTTGACAACAGCCTGCGTAATACGGTTAAGCGTGAAGTGCTGCGCGCCATGCAATTAAAACCCAACATCATTGCCTACAACCGTTTGTTAATATGGATGTTTGTAGTTGAAAAAAACTATGAACAAGCACTCTTAAACTCAATTGCGCTCGACCGCAGAACAAAAACAGAAGAAAGCAACATACTTAATTTTTCTAAAGCAGCTGCACAATCCGATCTTTTCGATATTGCAATTAAAGGACTCCATTATCTTTCTGACCGAAAACCCGAAGTCAAAAATATCGACATTGTGAAACAAGAGATTGTGCGCGTTGAGTACCTTAAATACATAAACACTGCACCACGAAAGCGAGACGACGGAACACAACTGGCCGGTACTTTCGATAATTATTTTAACGAAAAAGGCTTCGTCCGCGAGAATATCGATTTGATACAAATTTACGCGCACTTGCTGTCGTTTTATATGAACAACACAGCAAAAGCCCACGAGATTATCAACAAAAGCCTATCAATTGCTGGTTTGAATAATACCGAACGCTCGATACTTAGAATTGAATTGGCCGACACCTATGTTTATGAAAATAAATTATGGGAAGCCACCTTGCTTTATGCCCAAATAATTGAAGCCAATAAAGAAAACACATTGGGCGACGATGTGAAACTCAAAAGAGCAAAGCTTTCGTTTTACATTGGCGAAGTTGAATGGGCGCGGGCTCAGCTCGATGCGCTAAAGGCCAGCACATCGAAACTAATTGCCAACGATGCCATGGAACTCTCACTGCTCATAAGTGCCAACTACGACCTCGACACCATTGCCGAGCCAATGCAGAGATTTGCCCGTGCCGACTTATTGCTTTTTCAAAACAAAACCGAACAAGCATTACTAACCTTCGACTCAATTACTACGCTGTATCCTATTCATTCGCTCAACCAAAGCATTTTGATGCGCAAAGCCGACATCAGCATAATGGATAATGACTTCCAAACAGCAGCTTCGTATTACGAAACCATTCTAAAAAAATATCCAACATCGACGCTTGCCGACGATGCGCTCTATAGCTTGGCAATGCTTTACGAAACGAAACTAAACGACACAGCACGAGCACAAGAACTTTACCAACAAATGTTGCTTAACTATCCAGGTAGTATTTTTGTTTCCGATGCTCGTTACCGGTTCAGGGTAATTCGTGGCGACGAAGTTGTGATGCCAGAAACCTCGCCATACGAGAATGAAAACGGCGGTTTTAGTTGGTAGCTTAAACTATCAACAATCGAAAAAAAGCAAACCATGAATAAAAAAATACAAACTCGAATAAAACTTCTAGTAACAGCATTAATTTTCATTAGTATTTTGTTGCTATTATTAAGTAGCTGCAGTTCTTTATTTCCCAATCCCGAAAAGGAATTGACAGCTAACGAATACATTTACGAAACCTTTAAAGAATGGTACCTTTGGTACGACGAGATTCCTGAAATTAAACCCAACGATTACGATGATTACACCTCGCTTATTGCTGCAATAAAAAGCGATGTTGATCGATGGAGTTTTGCCGGTTCATATACCGAAATCAATAATCTTTTTTTTAAAAGCGAATCTAAAGGGTTTGGAAGTGGTTTTAAGGTTGATTATGATCAGCAAATTAAAATAACCAAAGTATATCGTGAGTCGCCCATGGGCAAATTGGGAGTTGAAAGGGGCTGGGTTATAAATAGCATAAACGGTTTTACAATTGATGATCTTGATAAAGTAAACGAGGCACTGGCTTCAACCGAAGCTGTCGATTTTGTTTTTACCGATTACAACAATCAAAAGCACCAACATTCCATTCAGAAAGAAAGCTTTGTGATGAATACCGTACTCTATTCCGAAGTAATCGAAATTGAAGATCAACGTATTGGCTATTTAGTTTTCGACAGTTTCACCGAAACATCGGTTCCCGAAATCGAATCGGCTATTGCTCTTTTTAATTCCAAAAACATTACCAACTTGATTGTTGATTTGCGGTATAACGGCGGTGGGCTCAACTCTACAGCCCACATGCTTATGTCGGTTATAGGGGGCGAAAAAGTTAAAGGGCAGATTGTTAGCATAATCAAAAATAACAATAAAAAATCGAAACAAGACGTAAGCGTCATTGCCGATTATGATGGTGCCACGCTCGATATCGATAAAGTTTACTTCATAACCACCAGCGCCACTGCTTCGGCGAGCGAACTGGTCATTAACAATATTTCACCCTACATCGATATCGTTCAAGTTGGAAGCACTACACATGGCAAACCGGTGGGGATGTATATCATTTCATTCAAAGAAATTGACTTATCGGTAGTGCCCATCAGCTTTATCAACACCAACAGCTTGGGGTTTGGCGAATATTTCGACGGAATACCTGCCAACATTATTGAAGTGGACGATTTAAACCACCGTTTTGGCGACCCCGAAGAAGCCATGCTCAAAGCAGCCATCAACGACATATTGCATCCTTTAATCGCTGTTGCATCACCACTTAAAAGCATGCTCATTAAACAACAAAAAGCATTCGAATATCAAGGAATCAATCAATTTATTAATGCATGGTAAACGAAAAATCATATAAAATTTTAGGCATTGACCCCGGTTCAAACGTAATGGGTTATGGCGTAATAAACGTTAATGGCCAAAAATCATCTATTATAACCATGGGTGTAATTACACCTGGCAAATTTAACGACCACTACCAAAAACTTAAATACATCTTTGACCGGGTAATGAAAGTTATAGAAGAACATAAGCCCGACGAGGTGGCATTCGAAGCACCCTTCTTTGGTAAAAACGTGCAATCAATGCTAAAACTAGGACGCTCGCAGGGCGTAGCCATGGCGGCAGCTATGTACCACAATTTACCCGTTTTCGAGTATGCTCCCTTAAGAGTGAAGCAAGCCATTACCGGAATGGGACGTGCATCGAAGGAACAAGTAGCCTACTTTCTTCAAAAAATATATGGTTTTACCGATATCCCCAAAGAACTTGATGCCACCGATGCCGTTGCTGTTGCATTTTGCCATTATTTACAACAAGGCCAACCTAAAAAAGAAAAAGAATATAAAAACTGGGGCGATTTTATCAAAAAAAACCCGGACAGGGTTAAATAAATAATTTATTATTTGTAATTAACTATTGAATCTAAAGACCAACTACCTGTGCTTTATAATAAAAATTGATACAAAAATCAAAAAACTTGCTCTACTTAACAAAACCCATATAAAAAACTTTTTAGACCATTATTAAGCAAATAATCAAATTCTCAAAAAAAATAAATGCATTTTCCGCAACTATTTTGACATTAATTTGTCTATATTTTGTATTCAATTACTTAAAC
>DATERL010000167.1:0-18405 GCA_035271585.1 Prolixibacteraceae bacterium | reverse complement strand
AACACGCCGGCAACCAGCAAGGCCATGTAGGTTATGGTGTGTGCTTTTGTAACATGCCCTGTATCAATCCAAACAAAAAAAGCCGAATTAAAACCAAAAGCAATCGCTCCGGCCATACTTACCCATGGATTCACTTTTAACATCAATAACAATAAAAAGAACAACGAAAAATTGAGCAAAAACATTCCCATGGGTCTGGGCATTTTATTAAATACTTGCTGAACACTTAGTAATAAGTTGCCCGGATATTTCACCGAAATCAAATAAGAAGGCATTCCTCCAAAAAGACCATTGGTCCAAAGTGCTTCCTCTCCCGTATCAGCTCTATAATCGTGAATTTCTTTCGACATTCCCTTAAATTGGATCAAGTCGCTGCCCGAAATGGTTTTTCCTTCGAGCAAGGGTGATAAATAAGCAAGGGTTAGTACAAGAAATACAATTAATGGGATAATAATCTGCAATGGCTTTTTTGTTCTCATATAGTTGTTTTTTAGGCTGTTGTTAATATCTTCAACTTCGATATTATACTGAAAATGCGTGTAAATATATAAATTTAAACATCAAAAATAGTTTCATAATCTGAGTTATAAAAGTTTCTTCAATTAGTTTAAACTATTTATTGTCGTATCAAATGCCAATGTATGGTGAAAACAATCAGCTATTAGTCCCAATAATAAATAGTCAATTATAAATTATAAATTACTTATCTTTATCGTAATATAAAATAAACCCTGATCAATTATGAAATACATCCTTCGCCCCATTCATTGCGTTTTCATTGCAATATTGATAATGACATCATGTGCAAAAAACGAAAAAGTTGAAACCATTACAAACATCGAAAACCATCACGAATTGGTGAGTGCGTATACCTCGGGAAACATTAAGCGTTCGGCAACCATAGTTGTTCGCTTTACCCAACCTTTAACCAGTCAAGAAAATGTTGGCCAAACCCTAGGCAATGGAGTACTTCGGTTTTCACCATCAATTAATGGAAAAACACACTGGATTGCAACCGATGCCATTGAATTTATACCCGAAAAACAATTGCCTTGGAAAACCAAATATATTGCCACTTTAAGTTTGAAAAACATTTCAAAAGAAAAAAAAGAACAAGGCGAATTGGTTTTCAATTTTCAAACGCCTCAAAAACAATTTATTGTTGAAAACACTGGACTGGCCAGCGACACAGAAAGTGGAACGGGCTACCAAATCAATGGGCGTATCAATACTTCAGATGAATTTGAACCTCTTGAAGTTGAAAAGCTTTTAAGTGCTACTCAAAACCGAAATAAGCTCGAAATAAGTTGGACACATCAACCAAAAAGCTTTTACCATTCATTTTCAATTAACGGAATCGAACGCCTCGAAAGCAATTCAACTGTTGAATTGAAATGGGATTCGAGCAAAGCAAACATCGAAAACGAAAGTGGGATCCGCAATATTTCTGTTCCATCGTTATCCGATTTCAGCGTAACATCGGCCAATGTAACCAGCCTACCCGACCAATACATCGAAATTTTCTTTTCGGATCCGATAAAAGCAAACACCGATTTTAGGGGATTAATTCACGTAAATAACAAGGCAATACAACGCGTTCAGGTTAGCAACAACGTGTTAAAAGCTTATCCTGCTGAAAAGTTGACCGGACTAAACACTTTAGTTTTAAACCCTGACATTGAAAGCATTGGCGGAAATAAATTGAACGCCGAAGTAAGTTATGAGCTCAACTTTGGAGGATTAAAACCTGAAGTACGACTACCCGGAAAAGGTGTTATTATGCCCACAGGGAGCGGTTTATTTTTCCCATTCGAAGCTGCTGGCCTCAGCGCTGTTGATGTGCGAATTACTAAAATTTTCACCAACAACATTCACCAGTTTCTACAAAACAACGATTTTGATAATAGTTACCAACTTAATCGTGTAGGCCGTGTTATTCACCGTTCAAAAGTTGAATTAAGCAAAAAAGGAGCTAACGATCTTTTGAGTTGGAATACCTTCAAAATTGATCTTTCGAAATTGATAAATGTCGAAAACGGCGTTATTTACAATGTTGAAATTGGATTTAGAAAAAGCTATTCGTTGTTTAGTTGCGATAACAATGACGAAACCGACCAATATATTCCCATTGGAGAGGAAGAATTTTATCCCGAAAAAGATTATGAATGGACTTACTACAACTTTTATTATAACTGGCAACACATCGATAATCCGTGCAATCAAGCTTATTACGCACCCTATAAATTTGTAAATCGAAATATTTTAGGTTCAAACCATGGTATTATTGCCAAAACCGATCAAAAAAACAAGACCTACTTATTTATCACAAACCTACTCACCACCCTACCCGAAGCAAATGTAAATGTTCAGCTTTACGATTTTCAGAACCAATTGTTAAGCAGTGGAAAAACAAATAACGACGGAGTTTTAGCACTGACTACGGACCGAGCACCTTTTTTAGTCATCACCAAAAAAGAGCAAACGGTTGGCTACCTAAAAATTGATAACAGTACACTTCAATCGACCAGTAATTTCGATGTTGAAGGAAAAGAAGTGAAAAAAGGCGTAAAAGGCTTTTTATTTGGTGAACGAGATGTATGGCGTCCCGGCGATTCCATCTTCGTTTCATTTATTCTCGAAGATAAATTACAAAGTTTACCCATGGGTCATCCATTGGTTTTCGAACTTTATAATCCTAAAGGCCAAATGGTGCATCGCATGGTAAATACACGCGATCAAAAATATATTTATCCTTTATTTTTTAAAACTGCCCCCAACGATATAACTGGAAATTGGTCGATAATGGCCAAAATAGGGCCACTTCAATTTTCAAAAAATATTCGTATTGAAACCATTAAGCCCAATCGCTTAAAAATTAACCTGAATTTTGATAAAGAACTACTTTCGGCGCAAAGTTTCACAAGGGGAAACCTCGAAGCTACATGGCTACACGGCGCCAAAGCAGGCGCATTACAAGCTAAAATCGATGTTTCGTTTTCACCAATTACACCAACATTTAAAAACTATCGAAACTTTGACTTTTCAGCACCTTATGAAAAATTTTATGGTGAGGAAAAAACAATTTTCGATGGAAAATTAAACGAACAAGGGAAAGCGTCCATACCATTCAACTACCAACCCAACAGCGAAGTAAGTTGCTTTTTAAAAGCATCGTTCACTACCAAAGTTTTTGAACCTGGTGGCGATTTCAGCATTAACCAAACCACAATGCCCTTTTCACCCTTTCCAAATTACGTGGGTTTAAAAATCGACTGGTCATACAAAAGCTGGAACAAACTGAACAACGATACCGAAAACGATATTGAAGTAGTTACTGTAGATGAATATGGTAACCCAATTGATTTACGCGGTATCGATATTAAAATATTCGAATTAGATTATCGTTGGTGGTACAATGGCAATTCCGAAAACTTGGCAAACTATGCAGGTGCTACTTATCACAAACCGGTTTTGACTACAAATATTAATACAAAACAAGGAAAGGGCTCTTTTAGAATCAACAAAGATGAAGATCTCTGGGGACGACATTTGCTTTTAGTCACGTCGCCAAACGGACACAGCGCCGGACAAGTAATATATTTTGGAGGTTCGTGGGGAAATGACAAACACAAAGGTGGAGCCGAAATGTTGGCCATTATTACCGAAAAAGAACAATATTCGGTAAACGACGAAATCAGTGTCAGTTTTCCGGCCAATAAAGATGCTCGTGCTTTGGTTACCATCGAAAACGGAAGCAGTATTATTGGTCACGAATGGCTTTCGAATTTGAGTGGTTTGAACAAATACAGTTTTAAGGCCACCCCCGAAATGGCACCTAATATTTATATCCATATCACACTTATTCAACCTCATGGTCAAACCGTTAACGACTTACCAATTAGGCTCTACGGTGTTGTTCCAATTATGGTTGAAAACGCACAAACCCGCCTCAAACCTCTAATTGATCAACCCGAAGAAGTACGGCCGTTGAAAAAGTTTTCGATAAAAATTAGTGAAGAAAACAAACAAGCCATGGATTATATACTGGCTATTGTTGATGAAGGATTACTCGATTTAACCAACTTTAAAACACCCGATCCTTGGAGCGCATTTTTTGCCCGCGAAGCACTGGGTGTAAACACTTACGATTTATATAATTACGTAATGGGCGCGTGGGGAACACGCCTCGAAAGCATGTTTGCAGTAGGTGGAAGCGACATTAGCATCGATAATTCAAAAAAACAAGCAGAACGATTTAAGCCCATCGTTAAAGTATTGGGGCCTTTCCACCTCGATGCGAGAAAAAAAGCCAACCATGAAATTACCCTGCCACAATATGTTGGAAGTGTACGCACCATGGTTATTGCTGCCGATAACGGAAAATACGGAAACGCTCAGCAAACCTTGCCAGTGCGTGAACCGCTTATGGTACTGGCAACTTTACCACGTGTTCTTTCACCCAACGAAACGGTAGATATACCTGTTACTGTTTTTGCCGTGAAAAAGAACATTCGCGAAGTAAAAGTGAAAATTGAAACCAACGATTTTCTGATTTCTGTAGATGGAACAGAAAAAACACTAATATTTGACGAAACAGGCGAAAAAAGCATCATTTTCAAAATTAAAACACCCGATAAAACAGGCATTGCTAAGTTTAAAGTAGAAGTAAAATCAGGCGGCGAAAGTTCTTTCTACGAAACAGAACTCGACATCAGAACTCCTAACCTACCGCTTACCGAAACTACATTCAAACTTTTACAACCGGGCGAAAAATGGGAGCAAAATATTACTCCTATTGGCTTAAAAGGAACCAACTCGGCGCAAATTGAAATTGCAAGTATGCCAGCGCTCAACCTGGGTACAAGGCTCGAATTTTTAATCACTTATCCGCATGGATGTGTTGAACAAATAACTTCAGGACTTTTTCCACAGCTATATTTGCCAACACTTTCAACATTAAGCAAAGAAGAATCGTCAAGAATTAGTAAAAACATTTCTGCCGGAATCGAGAAACTACAACGTTACCAAACTTCCGACGGCGGATTTGCTTACTGGCCAGGCAATGCAATTGCTCACAACTGGAGTAGTTCTTATGCAACTTTTTTCCTCACCGAAGCATCAAAATTGGGCTACATGGTTCCCGGAAATTTACTCAATAGCGCAATGAATTTTATGCGAACTAAAGCAGCTGATTATCAAATAATAAACAATGAATCGTATTACGAACAAGCTTTTAGACTCTACTTGCTTGCTCTGGCTGGTGAACCCAATGTTTCGGGGATGAACCGCTTACGTGGTGCCAATAAACTGAATAACCAGGGCAAATGGCTTTTGGCAGGTGCTTACGCTCATGCCGGAATGAAAGAAGCTGCTTATCAACTCATCGATTTTAGAAATATGAAACCCGACGAGCCACAAAGCCACAACTTTGGTTCGTACCTGAGAGACGAAAGCATCATGCTACTCACCCTAATTGCACTGAATGAGTCGGAAAAAGCAATGCAACTCGCCATTCAAATATCCGAAAAACTATCAACGGGCGAATGGTACAGTACACAAAGTACCGCATTTGCTTTGCTTGCGCTGAGCAATTTCGCCACCAGTAACAAAAGCTCAAAAGAACTTTATTACGAAATTAGCTTGAATGGGAAAGCCAGTACGAAAAAAAGCAATAAGCCCATCGATGTCACTACAATCGAAAATGAAAACGGTGCAGTTAAACTGGCAATCGAAAATAAGGGAAAGGGCAACCTTTTTGTCAACCTTACAAATATCGGTACTCCTTCTGAAATCATAAAAACAGCCGAAATGAAAGGCCTAAGGGTAATTGTAACCTATATGAATGAAGCCGGAAAAGCTTTCGATATTGAGAAAATTGAACAAGGCACCGATTTTAGTGCCGTAGTTTCAATTAGTAATCAAAGCGGAATTGCTGTTGAGAATATTGCCTTAAGCCAGCTTTTCCCTGCCGGATGGGAAATCATTAATACTCGCCTGTTTGGAAACAACTCATCAGAGCAAAGTACCTTCGATTATCAGGATATTCGCGACGACCGTGTTTTCACTTATTTCGGTTTAAAACCTTATGAAAACAAGCAATTTAGAATTAAACTGAATGCAACTTACAGCGGTAATTACAAAGTACCTTCCGTACATTGCGGAGCCATGTACAACAATAATTTTAAGGCCCATACCGAAGGTTTCGAAACTGAAGTAACAAAACGTTAAAAGGTGAAAATTGAATTTTTGAGAAAAAGTAAACCATTAAAAAGATGGTTGATGGTGATTGGTTTGACCATTATTTGCTTTTTAATTACGCCATTGCCAAAAATTGATAAGCCAACTTCGACCGTAGTTTTTTCGGCCGACGACCAGCTGTTGGGCGCCCGAATAGCCGACGATGGGCAATGGCGTTTTCCAAAAATAGATTCACTTCCTCTTAAATACGAAAAAGCATTATTGACTTACGAAGACCGCTGGTTTTATTATCATCCAGGAATAAATCCTGTTTCGCTTTTCAGGGCCTTGAAGCTGAATATCAAACACCGTAAAGTGATGAGTGGCGGCAGCACCATTAGCATGCAGGTTGCTCGGCTAAGTCGTGATAATCCAAAACGAAACTTATTAGGAAAACTTTACGAAATGGTTTTAGCCTTAAAACTTGAGCTAACAACTTCGAAAAAAGAAATACTACGCATTTACGCCTCCGCCGCACCATTTGGTGGTAACGTGGTAGGAATAGAAGCCGCCTCGTGGCGATATTTTGGACGCCAAGCAGGTGATATTTCGTGGGCCGAAGCAGCTACACTTGCCGTATTACCCAATGCCCCATCGCTTATCTATCCGGGTAAAAATCAACAAATATTAAAAGAAAAGCGAGATTATTTACTGTTACAATTATTACGTTTAAACCAAATCGACACCCTCACTTATCAACTTTCAATTGCCGAAGCCTTACCATTAAAACCAAATCCATTGCCCAACATGGCATTGCATGTTACCGAACAAATTGCTACTCAACACAAAGGAGAACGAATAAAAACAAGCATCGAAAGTAGTTGGCAAATTCATTTAAACCGCATAATAGCTCGTCATCATGAGCTTTTGAAACAAAACCATATCAATAACCTAGCAGCTTTAATTGTTGAAATTGAAACCGGTAATATTGTAGCTTATGTGGGCAACATCAACAACCAGTACAAGCGTTACAACAATCAAGTTGATATTGTAACAAAACCGCGCAGTTCGGGCAGTATTCTCAAGCCTTTCCTTTACGCTTCGATGCTAAATTACGGCGAAATACTTCCCCATACTTTGATAAAAGATGTTCCAATAAATTTTGCAGGCTATTCACCCAAAAATTTCGATTTAAGTTATTCAGGAGCCGTATCGGCCAGTCATGCGCTCATAAAATCGCTAAATGTGCCCGCTGTTGAAATGCTATATCAATTTGGAGAAACACGCTTTCTGGATGTTTTACGTTTATTGGGTTTTACAACGCTGAAACAAGCAGCATCGCATTACGGATTATCGCTTATTTTGGGCGGCGGAGAGGTCAACTTACTTAAATTGGCTGGCGCATACGCTTCAATGGCACGTGTGCTCAATCATTACAATGAGCTTGAAGGATATTCAAACGCTGATTACATTATGCCTACTTTCACCCCCCAGAACCGAATAGAACATACAAAGCGCAACCATGAAGCGATACTATCGGCATCATCAATTTGGTTTACTTTTGAAGCTTTACGTGAAGTGAACCGACCCGAGGAGCGAGCCGGGTGGTGGAATTTTAGTTCGTCGGGCAATGTGGCTTGGAAAACCGGAACCAGTTTTGGATTTCGCGATGCTTGGGCAGTAGGAATAACAAGCCAATATGTGGTTGCTGTTTGGGCAGGTAACGCTAGTGGTGAAGGGCGTGCAGGCCTTACAGGTTCAAAAACAGCCGGTCCTGTTCTTTTCGATATTCTTGATTTTATTCCTGCAAATAATTGGTTCACAAAGCCTATAAATGAATTAACGAGCATTGAAATTTGTGAGGAAAGTGGGTACCTGGCCTCATCAATTTGTCCGCATAAAAAAGAAATGGAAATTCCGGTGAGTGGACTGAAAACCACTTCATGTCCCTATCATCAGTTGATGCATGTTTCGGCCAATGGTAAATGGCGCGTAAATTCCTCATGTTATCCAATCGAAAATATAGTACATCAACCCTACTTTATTTTACCCCCTTCGATGGAATGGTACTATCGAAAGATGAATCCCGGATACCAACTTTTGCCCCCCATGTTTGAAAGTTGTGTGTCGAATGAAAACATTGCCATGATTGAACTGCTTTATCCTCGCAACCTTAGTAAATTATTTGTACCCAACGAGATGGATGGTTCACGTGGAAAAATAGTATTTGAAGCGGCACACCGCACTCCAAACATTTGTTTGTATTGGTATTTGAACGATATATTTATTGGCGAAACCAAATATATTCATCAAATTGGGATTTCACCCTTGCCTGGTAAACATAGATTATCAATTATTGATGAAAAAGGCAATATTATAAATCGAACAATAGAAGTACTTATTCAATAATAATTTATATTTGAAAAAGAAAAAATATAATTATCAAAATGGGAATATTTAACTGGTCAGCTATCTTTTCAAATTTCAGTGTGTTAATCAATACAATTTACGCAATTACTGTTGTTGTTATTCTTCTATTAATAATATTTGAAAATCGAAGTCCCATAAAATCAATTAGTTGGATATTGGTAGTTGCTTTAATTCCTGTGTTCGGTGTTATTTTGTATTTCTTTTTTGGCCAGACTTACCGCAAAAAAATTATTATTTCGCGACGAGCACATCTTTTTCAAAAGAGAGTCAAAATGTTATCGGAATATCAATTAAAAGCCCTTCAAAAAATAAAACCCGGAGAAGTTGACCCCGTTTTATCCGAAAAGAAAGACTTGATGGCCTTACTACTTCGAAACGATGACGCTTTTTTAAGTCGAAACCAAAGTGTGAAACTACTCAATAATGGAAGTGAGACTTTTGCGGAATTAAAAAGTGCCTTACGCACTGCCAAACACCATATTCACCTTGAATTTTACATTATTCAATTTGATAAAATTGGAAGCGAAATATTTGAAATTTTAAAAGAAAAAGCACAAAATGGTGTCGAGGTAAGGGTTATTTATGATAGCGTGGGTAGTTACCCGCTTTCGCGCCGTAAAATAAAAAGATATCGCAAAGCCGGAATTCAGATAAAAAGTTTCCAAAAAGTTGTTTTCCCAATACTTTCGTCGAAAGTGAACTATCGCAACCACCGAAAAATTGTGATTATTGATGGTAAAATTGGATTTACAGGCGGACTAAATATTGCCGATCGTTACATCGAAAACGAAAAAAAATATTGGCGCGATACTTTTGTACGTATCGATGGTAAATCAACCAGTGCCCTTCAATCTATTTTTATGAATGACTGGTACTACGTTTCTAAGCAGATTCTTTACAATGAAGTCTATTTTTTTGATGAAGAAACCGACAACATAAATCTAGCTCAAATTATTTCAAGCGGACCAGACAGTAACTGGCACGCCATTTCGCAATTTTATTTCAGTGCCATTACATCTAGTCGCAAAAGCGTTTTCATTGCCACCCCATATTTTATCCCAAACGACGAAATAGCATTTGCTTTAAAAGCTGCGGCACTGCGCGGTATCGACGTTAGAATACTCATTCCACGATGGGCCGACTCGCTGATTTCTCACTGGAGCGGTCAATCGTATATTAATGAAATGCTAGAAGCAGGGGTAAAAATATACCGCTATACAAAAGGATTCCTACATAGTAAAATATTATTATCAGACGATATAGTCTGTTCAATAGGCACTGCAAACCTTGATTACCGCAGCCTCGAAACCAATTTTGAGGTTTGTGCTGTGTTTTACGATGAAAAAATAGCAAACGAACTTGCGCAAGAATTTAACGACGACTTTATGCACTCAGAACTTCTTACCTATACAAATTGGCAAAAAAGAGGATGGCAAAAGAAATTAATCTCATCGTTTGCACGTCTGTTTGCCCCCTTAATGTAGTTATTTATGCTTATTTTTGCGCTACAAATTTAATTATGAATGTAATAAGAGAAGGATTAGTTACTAAATCGACGGGAAGCAGGTATTTTGTACAATGCGACAACGAAGAATTTGAATGCCGTATAAAGGGAAAACTTCGCATTAAAGGTATACGTACCACCAACCCTGTTTCAGTAGGCGATATCGTTTATTTTGAGCCTCAAAACGAAACTTCTGAAAGTGGAAGACCCCTTGGTATAATTTCGAGGTTGAAAGATCGAAAAAACTACATTATTCGCCGTTCGGTTAACCTTTCGAAGGAGTCGCACATTATAGCCGCCAATATTGATCAGGCATTTATTCTAGCAACGGTAAACTATCCGGTTACCATGCTCAATTTTATTGACCGTTTTCTAGTCACAGCCGAAGCTTACAACATTCCAGCTGTACTCGTTTTCAATAAAATAGATTTGTACAACGAAGCCGAAATGGATAAAGTGAACCAATGGTTCGGTATTTATCATGAAATTGGCTATAAATGCATCGCTACATCGGCAAAAACTGGCCAGGGAATGGACGAGTTGGAAACAATAATGAAAGACCAAATAAGCGTATTTGGAGGTTACTCGGGTGTTGGAAAATCTTCACTAATCAACTATATCGATCCAAACCTTAACCTTAAAACCAGCATACTATCTATTGCAAACAATGCAGGCAAACATACCACCACTTTTTCCGAAATGTTTAAATTAAACATTGGGGGATACATTATCGACACACCAGGTATTCGTTCATTTGGAATGATTGATATGAAAAACGACGATGTAAGCCATTATTTTCCCGAAATTTTTAAGGTATCAGAACAATGCCGATTTAACAATTGCAAACACACCCATGAACCTGATTGTGCAGTAAAAAACGCAGTTGAGAATGGTGAAATAGCAATAAGCCGATACGAAAGCTATCTGAGCATACAAAACGATGATGAAGATGAAAAGTACCGTGTAGGGCCGTAATATATTTAAATTCGCAATAAAACTAAACAGCTATTCTACTGTGCTCTAAAAAGCCCTAAGCAAAGTAATTCTTTAAAATACTAGTTTTAGATTTTCCAATTAATTGTTCCAATTCAACGGCATCTGCATGTTTAATTCCATCAACTGATTTAAATTTTTGCAGTAAAATTTCCTTTGTCTTGTCACCTATTCCTTTAATTGAATCAAGTTCAGATACACTCATTTCTTTATTGCGTTTATTACGGTGATGGGTAATCCCAAACCGATGCGCTTCGTCGCGCAAGCGTTGAATAAGTTTGAGCGTTTCAGAATTTTTATCGATGTATAAGGGAACAGGATCGCCAGGATAATAGATTTCTTCGAGACGTTCAGCAATACTAATAATAGGTAATTGATTAGCTAAATTTAGTTTATTGAGTGCTTTTACTGCCGAACTCAATTGACCTTTTCCCCCATCTATTATTATTAAATTTGGAAGTTTTTCATTTTCGTCAAGCATTCGTTTATAACGTCGGTATACAGCTTCTTCCATCGAAGCATAATCGTCGGGACCTTCAACTGTCTTAATATCGAAATGTCGATAATCGCGTTTAGCTGGTTTAGCATTTTTAAACACAACACAGGCAGCAACCGGATTTGTACCTTGCAAATTACTGTTGTCAAAACATTCGATATGAAAAGGAATTTCTTTTAATCGTAAATCATTTTGAGCTGTTTTTAAAATGCGTTCAGCAGAAGTTTCATGTTTTTGTAATGCGCTGCTTTTCTTTTTTTCAAGCACATAATAGAACACATTTTTTTTCGAAAGCTCAAGCAATTTATATTTGTCGCCTCGTTTAGGAACAGTATAATTAACGCCAATAATTTCAAATGAAGGTTTAAATGGAACAATTAATTCTGTCGCATTACTGTATATCTTTTGTCTTATTTCGGTAATACCACTCAACAATAAATCTTCGTCTGTCTCGTCAATTTTGGAAATAATTTCAAGAGTATACGAGTGAATTACTCCACCATTTACAACCTTTAAAAAATTCACATAACTGGTATTTTCTTCGCGTTTGAACGAATAAACATCGACATTCCGAATTGATGGATTAACAACAATTGACTTTGCTTGGTATTTTTGCAATACATCCAATTTCTCTTTAATAAGTTGAGCACTCTCAAAATTGAGTGCTTCAGCTTTTTGTTTCATTTGAGCCTTTAAAGTTGAAACCACTACACTAATATTTCCTCTAAGAATATTTTTTATGGCTTCAATACTCTCCATGTATGATTCTTCTGTCTGTAGATTTTCACATGGGCCCAAACAATTTCCAATATGATATTGAAGACAAACTTTGAACTTTCCACGTGAAACATTTTCTTCGGATAAATTATATTTACAAGTTCTTAATTGATAACTATGTTTAAATAAATCGAGTATAGTTTTAACTAACAACATTGAAGTAAAGGGACCAAAATAAAGCGAGCCATCTTTAATAACATTTCGGGTATAAAAAACACGTGGAAAGCGCTCGTTTTTAACACAAATCCAAGGATAAGTTTTGTCATCCTTTAGCTGAATGTTGTATCGAGGTTGATGTTTTTTAATCAGATTATTTTCGAGGATTAAAGCATCTTGTTCGGTTTCAACAACAATGTAGCGTATATCAACAATGTTGCGAACAAGTATAGTCGTTTTCCTATTATCGTGTGTTTTGCTAAAATAAGTAGAAACCCTTTTCTTAAGCCGCTTAGCTTTCCCGATATATATTATTGTACCATTTTTATCAAAAAACTGATAAATTCCAGGTTCATCGGGAAGCGACGAAATGACAATTCTAAGTTCTTCCTTTGTCGACATTGCTAATTTTGTAAATCGATAAATTGAAACTTATCAACATCAAACAATCCTTTATCACCTATTTTTAAAGATGGAATCACAAGTAAGGACATAAATGCTAAAGTCATAAAAGGAGCTTTTAACGGTGATCCAAGTTCATTGACTCGTTCCGATAATGTAGAATATTCATAAGCAACCGTTTCACAATCGTTAGTTGACATTAATCCGGCAACAGGTAGCGCAAGAGAATAAATATCGACCCCATCGTAAACTACTAAACCGCCTTCAATTTGTTGTAATTTACTAATTACACGAATAATGGCTTCATCACTTACTCCAACTGCAATAATATTATGAGAATCGTGTGCAATTGTACCAGCTATTGCACCAGCTTTAAGTCCATATCCTTTAATAAAACCAATAGCTGGTTTTGCTGGTTTATATCGATTAAGTACAACAACTTTTAAAATATCATTAGGTAAATCAACTTCTAAAAACTCGTGGTTTGCATTTGTCTCAAAAATAGACTTGTTAGTCAAAAGACTGTCGGGAATAATCTCAATAACACTAAATCGATCACCATTGGTTTTAACTCGAATATCGGTTTCTACAATTGAATTAGTGAAAAATTGATTAACAATTTGATCTTTGGAAGCATCTATATTCACACGACAACCATCATAAACTTCATCCCCATTAATAAAAGTCGAAAGAATTTTAAAATTATCTAAGGTGTTAATAACAATAAAATCAGCATTATCATTCAATTGAAGAAAACCTACATCAAGGCCATAATGGTCAATAGCGTTTTTAGTTGAAGCTAGTAAAACATCGAATAAATCGTATCCTTTTGCAAACGAAGTCGACACTAAAAGGTTAATATAACCTTGTAATAAATCATCGGGATGACAATCGTCAGTACAAAACATGATATCATTAGGATGACTTGAAATGAGATCAATTAGTGTATCAAAATCTTTTGAAGCACTTGAATTTCGCAACATTATTTTCATTCCTAAATTAATTTTCTCAATCGCTTCTAATAAATTAGTGCATTCGTGATCAGTTGAAATACCAGCTTTAACGTATTTTTCTAAATCAGCACCAGACAACATTGGTGCATGGCCATCAATCCTTTTACTATATTTTTTGGCAACATCAAGCTTTTTGTGCACATTAACATCATCATATATTAAGCCCGGATAATTCATCATTTCGGATAAATGCGAACATATATTATTTAGAAATAAGATTTCAATATCAGCAGCTGAAATTATAGAGCCCGAGGTTTCGAAGTCGGTTGCTGGAACACATGAAGGTGCACCAAAATAAATTTTCATAGGAGTCATTTTGGCGTTATCAACCATAAAATAAATCCCTTCAATTCCACAAACATTGGCAATTTCGTGAGGGTCGGTAACAGCTGAAACTACCCCGTGTTTTAGCGCTATTTTCGAATATTCGAGTGGTGTTAACATTGAACTTTCGATATGCACATGGGCATCAACAAAACCAGGTAAAATATAATTTGTTGATTGTATTTGGTTAGTGTATTCAATTTTAACAATTTTCTTATTAAAAAAAACCTTGCCTTTTTTAATTGTCCTGGCTATAGGATCGATGATATTACCTTCAACTACTTTCATACAAAGTCTATTATTTAATAAAAATAAATAATTCGTTTCACGTGGAACATTACCGCCCCATCATTACCAATAATACGTTAATATCGGAAGGAGAAACTCCAGGAATACGACTTGCTTGTCCAATTGTATCGGGTTTTATTGATTTTAACTTGTGCCGAGCTTCCGTTGAAATAGCAAGAATGGTCTCATAATTGAACTTATCTTTGATAATAATATCATTCAATCTGCTGAATTTTTGTGCCAATAAACGTTCCCGTTCAATATAGCCAGAATATTTAATTTGAATTTCAACACTATCGGTAAGCTCTCCTAATCTTTCAGGTTGTAAGGAATTGAATAAATTTTCTAATTCTGGAATTTCAGAAATTATATCAATTAAACTAATTTGAGGACGCGAGATAATATCAACTAATTTGACTCCTTGTTTTAATGGAGTAGTATTTTTGGATTCAAGAAACGGGTTAATTTCTTCGGGTTTAATACTGTAATTTGTGATGAAATTTAATAACCGGTTTCGGATTGCTATCTTTTCATTTAAAAGATCTACACGCCTTTGTTTCGCTAATCCTAAATTAAAACCCTTAATAGTGAGTCTTTCATCGGCATTATCCTGACGTAATAATATTCTATATTCAGCTCTTGAAGTAAACATACGATAAGGTTCATCTACTCCTTTAGTAACTAAATCGTCGATTAAAACACCAATATAAGCTTCATCTCTATCCAAAGTAAAATCGGGTAAATCATTGCAACGATGATGTGCGTTGATACCAGCAATGATACCTTGTGCACCAGCTTCCTCATAACCGGTAGTTCCATTAATTTGACCAGCAAAATAAAGATTCTTAATCAGTTTAGTTTCTAAAGTGTGAAACAATTGTGTGGGATCAAAATAATCGTATTCAATGGCGTAGCCTGGTCGAAATATTTTAGCATTTTCAAAACCCTCGACTTGTCTTAAAGCTTTTAATTGTATATCCCAAGGTAACGATGATGAGAATCCGTTTAGATAATACTCAATAGTATTTTCACCTTCGGGTTCTAAAAAAAGATGATGTTGGTCTTTATCTGCAAAAGTGATTAATTTTGTTTCGATGCTTGGACAATAACGAGGACCTAAACTTTGTATGGTTCCATCAAACATTGGTGACGAATCGAAGCCAGTTTGTAAAATGTTGTGTGTTTCGAGATTCGTGTAGGCAATGTAACATGGTAGTTGCTTAAGTTTTGAGCAAACCTCAGGGAGATAAGAAAATTTATAAAAACCTTCGTCTCCTTTTTGCTGGGCTAACTTACTAAAGTTCACTGATCTACCATCAATACGAACAGGTGTACCTGTTTTCATCCTACCAACAGTAAAACCTAAAGAAAGCAGTTGCTCACTAATAAACTTGGATTCAGGTTCGGCTACTCGCCCACCCGATAGTTGATGTTTGCCAATATGCATTAAACCATTTAAAAAAGTACCATTAGTTAGAATGATACATTTAGCATTAAATGATATGTGCAAGTCAGTCTTAACACCAACAACAATATCTTTATCAAATAAAAGTTCAATAACCGTTCCCTGCCAAAAATCGACATTTACATTTTCCTCCAAATATTTTCTCCACGACATAGAAAATTTCATTCGGTCGCATTGAGAACGGGGACTCCACATTGCGGGTCCCTTTGATCGGTTTAACATTCGAAATTGGATAGTAGATTCGTCGCTTATAATTCCAGCATATCCACCCAGAGCATCTATCTCTCGTACAATTTGCCCTTTTGCTATACCTCCCATTGCAGGATTACAGCTCATTTGAGCAATTTTGTCCATATCCATTGTAATGAGCAAAACTTTCGACCCCATGTTACCAGCAGCCATAGCAGCTTCGCAGCCAGCGTGCCCTGCACCTACAACAATTACATCGTAATTAAATTCAATCATTAAGAAAAATTATAAAATAATCGACAAAATTATCAATTATTAGGAAAATTAGCGTAAAAGATGCTTAAAGCTTCATCTTCTTTGGTTGTCATTTCTAATTTTTGAGAAGTAGTGTGATCGTTAAAACCTAACAAATGAAGAACACCATGAATCATTACCCTGCGTAACTCATTATCGAATGGGACTTTATAAATTAAACAATTATTGTGAACCGTATCGATACTGATATATATATCTGCTGAAACTGTTTTCTCAAAGTTATAGTTAAATGTAATGATATCAGTAAAGTGGTCGTGTTTCAAATATTGATTATTTATTTGTAACAAATAATTGTCGGAACAAAAAATATAATTTATATCTCCAACATTAAAACTATGTTGTTTTATAATAGATTTAATCCAATTATTACACACCCTTCTTTTAAGAAAAGGCATTTTTATATCTTCAGCGAAATAACGTATCACTATTTATTGAATAAAAGATTAACACAGTTACCTGATTCATTAAAAGTTACTTTATCTGCATATTGCTTCATTATAAATATACCCCTACCCGACTCTTTTTTTAGATTAAGTGGTTTTGTAGGATCCGAGACATTATAATAATCAAAACCATTACCCTCATCTTTAATAATAACAGAAAACTTAGTTTTAAGATTATTAAAAGAAATATCAACATTTTTTGTAGGAACATTATTATTACCGTGCAAAATAGCATTATTAACAGCCTCAATAGTAGAAAGATAAATCTTACAGTAAATTTTACGAGAGAATTGTAATTCCTTAAAAATTTGACTCAGAAATAATTCTACTTCGCAAATATTTCTTGTAGTTGATTGTATTTTAATCGTTTTAATCATGAATACTATCTAACTGATTGATGTAATTTTGATATTTAAGTTGGTAAAATCGATTTAGAGTAAGTTTATTTCTTATCAATCTTTCCTCAAATTTATCATTTGAATTGTAATTATCAAAGTATTTTGCTGTTTCACTTTGTCTTTTTTGATCAGCAGTGGTAGATTTTCTTTTATCATCTAAATCACGTTCATTTTGTGCATTGTCAGCTTCTAGTAAACGGGTTAGTATTTGTTGTTGACGTTTTAATGTATTGTCCGATAAATTGTTTCTGATAATATCTTCCCTTACTTTATCTAATAATTGTTCAGCTTGTTTTAAAGTTTCGTGAGCACCACTACCTACATTTCCCTGATTCATGAGCTTTTGAAGCATATCTTTCATCTTTTCCTGTTCAGCTAAGGCCTTGCCCATTTCACCGTTCATTTTAGAACCTTGTTCACCATTCTTCATCATTTGCATCATCTTTTCGAGTTGCTGTTGAAGACTTTTCTGCATTTGTTTTAATGAATTGCCCATACTAGATGGGTTTGGATTGTTCCCGGGTTTTTGACAATTTTGGTTTCCAGGCATTGAGTTTGCCATTTGTTGCTGCAAATTTTTGATAACCTCCGACATAAATAAGGCTAAGTTATTAGCGGATGTCATCACCATTTGTTGATTAACTTTTGCCTGTAGCATTCTAGCCTCTGTATGATCTTTGTTGATATTTATAAATTTGTTTTCGATGTTAACTATTTCTTTATTAACAATTGAAGTAATTGTAGGTTCACGTTTAGACAAGGCATAAATAGAATCTTTAATCACCGAAAAGTCAGAAAATAGTTTCTTTTGGCCCGTTAATACATCATTTTGAAATTCAATATTATTAGGAAGTTTTAATACATTTTCCTGTTCAAAACTGAAAACAATTAAATTATTAAGAATTTGAAATAAATCATCAATATTTTCAAAATTGGGTTCATTAAAAGCAGCATCCATCATTTGTTGCATCATAAAAGCTAAATTTTCCATGTTGCTTTTATTTTTATCAATAGATTGTTTACTCTTATTAGTAT
>DATERL010000166.1:0-6118 GCA_035271585.1 Prolixibacteraceae bacterium | reverse complement strand
CGTCCGCAATGAAGAAAATCTATTCCCACCAAAGCTGGTTTTTTCCCGGTTTTGCTCTGCAGCCAATTAATTTCGTCCATGCTGTTTAGTGTCATCACCCCCGAAATGATTTTTTCTCCATAATTGTCGTACAAAAAGTCGTAAAGCTTTTGTGCTTGTGTTGTAGGGCTGGGGGTAACCAATGTTTTGTTAATTTTAAACCGCTCACCAGCTTCAACTTGTTTGAACTCAAAAAAGTCAATATTAATCCATCCCCACGAGTTGATAATACCAATGGAATGTTCGCCTTTGCTCAATTTTAAGCAGCTTACTACTTTTAAATTGCTATAAGTTGTTTGGTCTAAGGTAAAATCGACGGATGAACCATTGATGGCGAAACCGTTAATTTTTTTATTCCCCGACGAGGCCGCATTGATGTAAATATCGAAAAACCCTTCGGCTTCGAGTGTTATTTTCATTTCGAGTTGGCCTCCTTTGAGTTGTACAAATGCAGCACCCGAGCAGGAAGCGTTTTTAACAACTGTGGCTCCATCGGATAAGGTCGCATTTTCGGCTTCAAAAATTTGAGCATTACTGATGTGGCAGATAGTGAATAAGAAAAGGAATAATAATATCAGCTTTTTTACCATCATTTTTTATTTTTCTTGAATATCATTTAAGAATAGAATGCTGTCTAATGCTTTGAACTCGATAAAGTTATCGGCGCTAATGCAACCCGGGTAGGGTGCATAAAAGTGGTTAGCGCAGTCGTAGGCATTTCGCCAAACCAAAACGTACGAAATTGGATAATCTTGAATGGCCGGCCAAAGTGTTGCAGTCCACCATTGCGAATCTGGAATGGCATTAAAACCAGTTTCGGCCAAAATTGGTATTTTATTATTTTGAGTGGCTATTGGTATTATTATTTCCATTTGATTTTTGATGCCATCCATGTAGCCATCGCGATGCTCAATGCTATGTTGGTAGGTATCGAAACCTACAAAATCGACAATTTCATTACCCGGATAACGCTCCATAAAATCGTTGGCTGTTTTTAGATTGCCAGCTGCTGAATAGGCATAAAGTAGGTTGTTGAGCCCACGTGAGTTGAAATAATCAACGGTTAACTGCCATAATGCAATGTATTGGTCGGTTGAGCATAAACGCTGTCCCCACCAAAACCAGTTCCCAGTATGTTCGTGGTAGGGTCTGAAAATGAGTGGTATAAGTTTTCCGTTTTTGTCGCTTAACGAAAGTAAAAAATTGGCTGTTTTATCAAGCATATCGATATAATCAGCGTTTTTTTCACCATTGGGTAAAATGCTTTTCACTACTTGGTCGCTACTGGTATCCCACGCACTACCCGCAGTAAGCGGGTTGTTGGTGTGCCAGCTTATGGTGTTAATGGCCCCATTTTCATGAGCCCATATTATCCCTTCACGTATTTCGTCGAATTTTACCGAGTCGAGGCTGGCCTTATTTCCAAGTTCTAAATCGCCCAATTCCCAGCCAAAAACAGCCGGAAAATCACCACTCACTTGTTTTACATCCGATATTCCCTCCGTTTTCCATTCAACACCGTACAAATAGGTATCCTGATGACCAAACATAATCCCTTTGTTGAGCAATGTTCCCATTTTATGGTATAAAGCTTTGGCTTCGGGTGTTGCATTTTTGTTGGCCGGAATATATTTAACCAATTGATTGTTACACGATGCAATTACAAAACTTAAAATTACTAATGCTGCTATTATCCTTCTTCTCACGTTCTTTATTTTTAATAATAAAAAATTATCTTTTCACTTTTTTAAAATTGATGTATAAGTAATTGGAACAATATATTCTTGTATCAAATGCTAGTTTAAGTGGTAATATATTACTGCATAATCTTAATAATAAAGTGCTTATAAAATTGGTGTTTGGTTTATTGCTCAACTATAATTTCGAAATTAATATAACTTTCGGTACCACAAAAATTGGTATGGATGGCAGTTATTGTTGTTGTAACCGAAGCTTCGAAAGTTTTTTCTCTTGTGTTGCCACTTGTTCCGCCTTCCCATCGCCAGTTTCCGCCATGAACAGGGTGCGGGCCAAACGATATAATTTCGCCTGCTTTGACCGTCGCTTTGTTGATGCCTGACCATTCGCCATTGCCAATTTTCATCATTGGGGCGAGTGGGGTAGGCTGGCATAGCTCGCGCATTTCGCCAACATTGAAAACAAGGCTCGAAGTGGCGCCGCAATCGTTCGTAAACATGGCCAAAGCACTCCCCTTTGTGCCAAGTGTTACCTTTTGTTGCTCATTGTTTCCCGATGTGCCGTATCCACTCCATTTCCATTGCCCTTTGTTGTTCGATTTTGCTTCAAAAACAGCCGATTCGCCGTCGTCAAACATTATTGTGTTGTTGTTACCCCATTCGTTTTGGTCAACTTTTATGCGTGCGCTTAAATCCGACGGTTTACATTTACTGTCCCAGCTATAAAGGGCCATAATATCGGGGACTTCGTCGAGCGTAATTATCAAGCTGTGGTTATAAACATATTTTAGATAAGTGGTGTCGGTATGTTGCAAATGACTGGTATGCCATTGCATCCACCACGACCACATTGCGTTTTGTGCTAGGCATTGGTCGGGGTTTGGCGGAATACCACATTCGTGAAATGGTAATGGGTATTTGGTATTGAGTTGATTGGCATTGATGAACATTTCGGTTTGTGGTGAATTATCCAAAGCATAGGTATCGGGCCCTGCCATATCAACAAATTCGTCGCCAGGATACCATTCGGGGTTGGCATCGCCAGTATGGCAAAATACCCAAATGAGGTTGTTCAGTCCCCTTTCGTGTACGTAGTAGTTGTACATGGTTTTCCAAAGCTTTTTGAAATTTTCGGAACCTTGTTTGCCGTACCAAAACCAGTGCCCATTCAACTCGTGAAAAGGACGCCACAAAATGGGCACATTAGCATCGCGAAGTTTTTCAAGATGAGTTGCTTTTACTTTCAGTTCGCGCCACATTTCGTTGTATTCTGTGGTGCCTTCGATAAAGCAATTTTCGATATTGATTTCAGCCTGGCTATTGGGATAGCCTTCGCCAACCGATGGCGCGCCCCAATGCCACATGATGGTAGGGATTCCACCTTTTTTCCACCATTCGGTTGCCAAACGTATTTCATTGTCGTTTTCTGTTTCGGTAATCAGATCCTGACCTCTAATTGCCGGGTATTTTCCGGTTATGTTGTAAACGTATTCTATTTCGTCGATTCCCCACGGCGCCCACATTTGCCCCGAAAGAATTACTTTCCCTTTCATGTCGTTTAGATAACGGTAAACTGCTACTGCTTCTTTCGAAGGGTTGGGATTACTTAGTTTTATTTCGTTGTTGATTGTATCTGTTTTTATACTGCACGAGTTAAATCCCAAGGAAAAAACGATGCCAATTAAAATAATTAATTGAGCAGTAATGTTTTTTTTTGATAGTGTATGTGTGTTCATAAAGCTATAGTTCTATTGAAACAAGTTCACAATGAAGATTTGTTTTCATTGTGAACTTGGAAAAATGTGCATTACTGAAAATTATTTTTTATCAGGGCTTAAACGTAGCATTAACACGTCGCGGGCAGGAATTTCTGCTTTTAGTGCTTTTTTGGTATTCCCGGCTTCTTTATTTGTCCAAATATTTTTCATTTTGAACACTTTATTATTGGTGTCGAAAGTTAATTTGGCAAAATCGTCAACTACAATATTTTTTGCCCAGTCGAATTCGAGCTTAACTGCTTCGGTGTTACGGTTAAGGAAACAAACAGCCCATTCGCCATTTTTAAGTGGCTTAAACCATGTTTCGAGTCCGTTTTCAACTTTGTACCTCAATCCCTGTATTCCTAATGGATCTTGGTTGATTGCAATTATATTGGCATTGGTAAGTACGTCCTTAACTTCGTTGGTCATTGAGCGAAGGTCGTTACCTGCTATTAGTGGTGAGGCCAACATGCACCACATTGTGAAGTGTGCGCGGTTTTCGTTGTTGGTAAGGTTGCCCACTCCAACTTCGAGCATATCGGGATCGTTCCAATGTCCGGGACCGGCATATTCGCGCAAGCCATCCTGCATGTCAAGTATTTGCATAGTTCCCCAGCTTTTCCATGTTCCATGTTCTACAATGCAGTCGAAACAAGCAGAAATGTCGCCGGTGGTACGCCAAAGGTGTCCAATATCTTTGGCCCATTCCCAAGGTTTAGTATCACCCCATTCGCAAAGGCTGAAAACAATGGGACGTCCGGCTTCTTTCAGTTTTTGACTCATTAAACGGTACGATTCGATAGAGTTTTGACCGTCGTTGCTGCACCAGTCATATTTAAGATAATCGACTCCCCATTTTGCATAGGTGTATGCATCTTGGTATTCGTGACCACGGCTACCTGGGCGGCCTGCACAAGTTTGAGTGCCTGCACATGAGTAAATTCCAAATTTCAAACCTTTTGAGTGTACGTAGTCGGCTACGTGTTTCATCCCCTTAGGAAAACGGTCGGGGTCAACAATGATGAAACCAGCGCTGTCGCGGCCAATTTGCCAGCAGTCGTCAATTACAATGTATTCATATCCGGCATCTTTCAAGCCTTTCTCGACCATGGCATCGGCCATTTCTTTTATTAAAACTTCGCTCACATTGCAGGCAAAAGTGTTCCAACTGTTCCATCCCATGGGTGGGGTTAGGGCTAAACCTTCATGTTTTTGAGAAAAAGAGGTTGTTGCTGCAAATAAGAACAGTAGTAAAAATATACGTTTCATTTTTTTTAGTTATTTAATGGTTAATGATTAATTTGATGCAATTATAAGGCTAAAGATAAGAAAATAGAGGGGGCGTTTTTATCGTTTTATTGAAAATGGGGGTGTTTTATTCAACAATATTGTATAATAAAGCGCTTCGATTATGATTTTTAGTTTTTATTATGTGTTCATTTATATTTAAGTGCAAATAAAACAAACACAGCTAATTAATATGATAGGTAAAAGTGAAATTGATTCTATTTTTTTTGATTTAGATGGAACTTTGTGGGATGGTGTGAATTGTTACGCACAAGGATTTAATGATTTTTTCGAATTCAATAACATTGATAGACGATTAACAGTAAATGATTTATACAATTTTATGGGTTTAGAAGAAGATGAATATTTAGAAGTGTTGTTGCCCGAGTTTCAACTTGATAGGCGGAAGTTAATGTATAACGATATTGTGGATTTTCAATATAAGCGTATAAAATCTGGTGGCGGTATTCTATATGAAGGTGTGAAAAATGGATTGTATGAGTTAAGTCGAAAACACAAGCTTTTTATCGTTAGTAATTGTTCTGAGTTTACAATAAAACATTTCATGGATTGGTCTGGAATTGAAGGCTGTATAACAGATACAATGTCTCATGGAATGAATTTTAAACCCAAACACGAAAACATAAATTTTCTAATTAAAAAACATAATTTAGTCAATTCTGTTTATGTTGGCGATACAGAGTCCGATAGTGAGCAAAGTAGATTAGCAAGAGTTCCATTTGTTTTTGTTGACTATGGTTTTGGTGTAGCATTAAATTATGATTTGCGATTTGATTCTTTTTCTACACTAACAAATTATTTTAAGTAATAACGTTTGATGACCCGAATGTGGTCTATACTAATTATCTGGATAATAGTTTTTTTTATTTATTAATTGTCGAAAGAAAATGAAAAACTTTTATCAATTTGATGCACTAAGCCTTCAAGGTAAGGAAATTAGCATGCAAAACTACGAAGGCAAAGTTGTGCTTGTAGTAAATACAGCCAGCAAATGCGGCCTCACACCTCAATTTGAAGGGCTAGAAAATTTATATGAAAAGTACAAAGATAAAGGCTTTGTAATTTTGGGCTTTCCGTGTAACCAGTTTGCAAACCAAGAGCCTGGCGACGAAAAATCAATATCCGAAGGATGCATGATAAACTACGGTGTTACTTTTCCCATGTTCTCAAAAGTAGATGTAAATGGCCAAAATGCACATCCGATTTATAAATATTTAAAATCAACATTAAAAGGAACATTTGGCTCAAAATTGAAATGGAATTTCACCAAATTTTTGATTGATGCCGATGGAAATCCCTTAAAGCGTTTTGCTC
>DATERL010000165.1:0-3136 GCA_035271585.1 Prolixibacteraceae bacterium | reverse complement strand
TTCTAACACACCTCCCAAAGATGCATAGTTTTTTGCTGAACTGAAAAGGTAATCTTCGGCTTTTTCTACAATCATAGTTCTAACCGGGTTTTCATGTACATAGTTGATTCGCTGGTCAATCATCTCGTTGTTGTGCAATTGGATTGGATGGCAACCTTCTTGCCAAAACTTATAGTTGGTAATTCGGTTGTCGTACTTCCCTGCTTCGGATGACATTTTTAGTTTTAAAGATAGTAACTTCATTAATGAAACTTGCTGTATTCTCCTCGTTAAAAACGAGTTGTAGCTTACCGCTCGTTGCAAACGAGGGGGAGTTGGAATTTTAAAGATAGTAACTCTTGCCAAGTGCGGTGATGTGATATACTGTTCACGCTTCGCGTGATTAAGGTGTCGTCACAGACGACTATCGACATCCCCCTCGTTTCCGCTACGCTCAAACGAGGGGGAGTGGGGGGAGTTGGATTCTTATATTCATTTCGAATAAAAACATCTAACCATTCTATAACAGCAAAGCTTACAAAATAGACACCTTCGGGATTATGGAACTTGTAGTTACGGCTCATATTGTTTTTAGTTTCAGGATAGTAAAAATACAATAATTTTAAGAAAAACTTAGCCTGCGGCTAAACCACACGATACAATCGTGCGGCAGCGGGGGCTATTCGTGCGGCATCAGGGGGACAATTTCGTATTTGCCTCTATTCTTTACCATCCAATTGTAAATTTGCTCACAATAATTTTTATCAAAAAAAAGATCAATATGTATTGAATTCAATTCCTCTTTTTGACGCTCTATGGTAAATTCTTCAGGTGGTAATACTACATTTCTTGATTTTGCTATAGAATCTAATCGTGGAATCATTTTCTCAATAATTGGCTTAGTGTCGAGCGGGATATTCCGGATGTTTTCTTTGAAAAATATATAAAAATAAGAAGACAGTGTTCCAAAATAAATAGATATCATATCGGATCCGTCCTCTTCCTTGGGAAAGTTTTTTTTCACCAATAACGCATTTGCCAAACGAAAATAAGCCTCCTGTGTTCCAATTGATTTCAATTGATTTGCCAGTTCAATATACGAATCGATAGAATTAGACAATGGCCAATTATTCTCTTTATTTTCTGGCAGTTTTTTTATATGTTCAAGAATAGAGTCGGCTTTCGTTCCAAGATAGTTAACCTGGCTTATGGGATAATCTTTATACCTCATTTGTGCAAGAACTAATTGAAAATAATCGTCATCTTCGGGAAACATTCCAGATTGAAACAACGAATCGATAAAGGGTGCAAATTCAATCTTATATTTACGATCTAACGACTTAATTATTTGAATCATTTTGTAATCATCCATCTTCTTACTTGAATTGCGAATTTCATACTGTAATTGATTCATGTTTAAACTATCGAAATGTTCTTTTAATGCTTTGTTATTCGCCTGCGCATCTTTTAACCAGTCCGCCATGTATGTTAATCTAAATTCCTCGCTAGAGTTTAGTTTAGTTTGCTTTGTTCTAAATTCATAATATCCTATTGTATCATTTAGACTATAAGGTTTTTTCAAACCACTTGCAAAAACTTCAATTTCATGTTGTGTAAAATGAATGTTTTCGAACTGTTTTTTAATTAGTTGATTTATTTCATTGTCGTAAAGACATTTGTGTAAATCTTTAACAACAGGCTCCGATCTAATAAACCGATAACAATACTCCATATCGATATACACAGCCTTTTTTACAACTTTCCTTTGCCATGGTGTAAAACAGTTTCCAGTTTGTTTCCAATACTTTGTGTTTTGTAATGCGGCACTGCATAACTCCGAAGCCAGTAATTTGTTTTTGTAATTATTGGTTTTGGCCAGGCTATCAGCAATACCAATAATAAATGAACCTAATTGTTCATTTGAAAAGAGAGGCAAATCTAAACGTACGTTATTGTTCGATTCTATTTTTAATAATGAAATAGGGGCAGTATTATCTATCATTATTTGAAGTCCAACGCTTTTTGTCGAGTCTATAGCATACACCGAATCGATGGTTGCGTAAACAGCTTCATGTAAATTATTGAAACAATAAGTTTCGCCAAAAAGATTATAATATGCATTTCCTCTTGCAAACACATTCAAGACCAATATAAAAAGTAATAGCTTTTTCATAATTCAACTTCTTTAAGTTTACTTTTTTTGCCAATTCCAAAATGAAAAGGCAGAACTATTATATCCCATGATGTTATTTGTTATACTCTCCATTTCATTACCTGTGTAGCTTAGGTCTAACCAAATATGCTTTAAACCCACTACCCCTCGTTTAGCTTGCGTAACGAGGGGTAAGCCGTTTGTCGTTTGTAACGACACCTTGTTATTGGATGATGCAATCATTCAATAACTATCGGATTACTTCCACCTCGATTATGCAACCCAAAGATGCATAGTTTCTCGCTGAACTAAAAAGATAATCCTCGGTTTTTTCCACAATCATCATTCCTCTTCCCGATGCTCGGGACAGGCAGTCACAGACGAGAACCTGTTAACCCCTCGTTGCAAACGAGGGGGAGGTGGGGTTTCAAATTGCAAAAATTCATTCTAATTATGGAGCTATCATTGGTTCAACCCAAAATATTTGATAGATTTGGTAGATTTATTTAATACGAAAAGAATGATTAAACCTTCAGAATTGATTATTAATCCCGACGGCACCATTTTTCACCTTCACCTTAAACCCGAAAACATTGCCAACACCATTCTATTGGTGGGCGATCCGGGTCGCGTGGATATGATTGCCGCGCATTTCGACAACATAGAATGTGAAGTGCAAAACCGCGAATTTAAAACCATTACCGGCACCTACAATAACAATCGCTTATCGGTTGTGGCAACAGGTATTGGCACCGACAACATCGACATTGTAGTGAATGAGCTTGATGCACTGGTTAACATTGATTTAATTGCACGTGAAATAAAACCCAAAATCACAAAGTTGAAACTAATCAGGATTGGGACCTCGGGCAGCTTACAAGCCAATATCCCAGTTAATTCATTCGTTATTTCGAAAAAATCGATTGGATTCGATGGCCTGCTCAACTTTTACGAAGGCCGTAATGCCATTGCTGACCTTGCGTTTGAAAAAGAACTAATGCGGCA
>DATERL010000164.1:0-18877 GCA_035271585.1 Prolixibacteraceae bacterium | reverse complement strand
TATTCATACAGTTTAAGGGAACAACAGCTTTATTGTATTTTCCGGTAAAATTAACGTGATTGAACCAAAAAAGCGTACCGTCGCTCCGAAGAACATAAGCAGTATCGCCATTTAAAGCTAAATCTTCAAAATCGCCCGCATCGGTAAATCTAAGCATTCCCGATATTTCTTCATTTATAATGTCGTATTTGAATATAACCCCGCTCTCGTCTTGAACACAATATAAAGTATTGTTTCCGGCCCAAGCAATACCCGAAATTTCTTTTAAAACTTCGGGCACATCAAATGTTTTGTATGGATTTAAAAAATCGAAAGGTGCATTTTTATAATAATTTGAGTTGACTAGGCTCTTAACATCCCAATTTTCATTTCCCAACATATTGTGGGCTTTATAAAATTTCCCGTCGGTGGTGAAATAAATATTCTCTTCAATTCCACTTTTAAGTAACTCAACCTTATAAAATGAGGTGTCGGCCAATTGAACATGCACACATTCATCAAAAATCCATCCGTAATATTTTTTATCGAGTTTTTGCCGAATTTTATGCATCACATGGTCTGGAATCTCCACTTCCGTTTCAGTAAAAATAACCTCTTTATTATTATTGATGCCTACTTCAACCAATAGCCCATTACACCAATATTCAATTTCAACATAATCGCCTTTTAGCTCTACATCAACAATATCGGCATTGGGACATAGCTCTTTCACAATATTTACATAGTCCTTTTTATCGGGATAAGCATACGTATTAAACACAATAAATACACCAATGAGAAAAATCAACTTATTCATTTATAACAGATTAATAAATTAAATACAAAAAAGAGTTATTGATTTAAAAAACAATTTTCTTTTTCCTCAGAATACAATACCTCCAGCAAAAACAATTTCACTTATATAGCTTTCAGACTACAATATAGTAATCGAAATAGTTTATTGAAACATAATTAAAAAAATTAAAATGATGTTACCGCCTAATCTTAAATCGATTTTTCGAAAAACCTCCAGGTCTATTCTCTTGTGATAATGATGAAGCGAAGCTAAATAGGTTACTTTCCTCATATTAATTAATATAGTTTAATACTGCTTCGGGATTACTAATATCAATATTAGCTTGTAATACAGACAAAGGAGTTCCTTCAATTACAATAATCTTAAAGGTATACAAACCTGCAGGTGCATCGGTGTTGTTAATCCCCTCGTCGACCCAGCGTATAGTAATTTCAATTCGTCCAATAAACGCACTAAAATCGACGTACTCGGTATTGGAGTTGTTAAGCCAAGTATATGGAAGCTGACTAAATCTCTGATAGTCTGAACCTTCTTCTTGAATTACATAAACCAAAACTGCTCCATTTTCGAACACGTAATTGTTTATTTCGGGTACTATTAGCGTAGTAGTATAGCCATTGATATCACCAACCCAACTTGAGGGTTCTACATCGTAAATTGCAGCCCCGACATTGGCTACTCCATCTTTTCCATTTTGGCCATTGGTACCATCATAACCATCAACGCCATCGATACCATCATAACCACGAGGACCCAAACAGCCAACGGCAATAAACAATGAAGCTAAAACAGAGATTAATAAAGAATAAGTTTTCATAATTTTTAGTTTAACGAATTAATAAAAAACTCAGCTATTTCAATAATCAAGCCAATATTTAAACAGCTATAAAAGTTTATTCACAGAAGTGAGTTTTAAAAAAGAATATGAACATAAAAACACAGAGCGTAAAAGTAAGAAAATTAGCACTTGGAACTATTTAATTGTAAAGCTTTTGATGCTATTGTAAATAATAATCTCTTAAGAAAAATACTACAATTACTGGTTAAAAGCACAAAGCATGAGTAACTAAAAAAAGACGATCTACATTAAACCTGCAAACGAAACATGCATTTTGAAAGTAATGATTTTTTTCAGAACCAATAAAAGCAATTGATTATAAGTAAATGGAATAAATTTTCAAATAGTATTTTAATCAGATAATAGTGATAAATTTGAATGATTATATAAACCAAATTCTATGAAACGGATTATTACTCTTGCTATGCTATTTGTTTTTGTTCAGCTTAACGCTCAACCTTCTTTGGTTCCTCAACCTGTATTGGTTGAATTACAAACAGGATATTTTGAATTATCTAAAACAAATACCATTAGCTTTATTGGTTCACAAAGTGAAAAAATTGCCCAAATGCTGGCAACAAAGCTTTCTATTTCAACAGGCTATCAATTTTTAACAAAAGAAGGTAAATCAGGAGATATTCGCTTCAAATTAAATACTAAGCCCGATGAAATACTGGGCAATGAAGGCTATACGCTACTTGTAAATTCAAATACTGTGGAGATAAGCGCCAACAAACCCTCTGGCTTATTTTATGGAATGCAAACCCTTTTGCAATTATTTCCGGCTGAAATAGAATCTAATAAAACAATAACTGCTGAATGGAAAATTCCTTCAGTAAAAATTACGGATTATCCGCGCTTTGGATGGCGGGGAATTATGCTCGATGTTAGCCGCCACTTTTTTACCAAAGAAGAAGTAAAAACACACATAGAACAACTTTCAAAATATAAATTCAACACCTTCCACTGGCATCTTTCCGATGATAATGGCTGGCGAGTTGAAATTAAATCGTTGCCAAAACTAACCGAAATTGGTGCTTGGCGTGTTGAACGCAATGGTCAGTTTAGTGAACGTGCCAATCCAAAACCAGGAGAGCCTGCTACTTATGGCGGATTTTATACACAAGAAGATATTAAAGAAATTGTTGCTTTTGCAAATGAACGAAATGTAACCATCGTTCCCGAAATTGATATTCCAGGTCACTCTATGGCGGCCATTGCTGCCTATCCCGAATTGTGCTGTACCAAAGATACAAGCATCAAGGTAAACCCAGGAACGCCATTCTCAGAGTGGTATGCCGATGGTTCTTTCAAAATGCTAATCGATAATACCCTAAATCCTTCCGACGAGAAAGTTTACGAGTTTTTAGATAAAGTTTTCACTGAAATTGCCGCACTTTTTCCAAATGAGTATATCCATGTTGGTGGTGATGAGTGCTATAAAGGATATTGGGCAAACGACCCGGGGTGTCAGGCATTAATGAAAAAAATGAATATCAATGAATTGGAAGACTTGCAAACTTACTTTATGAATAGGGTGAGCAACATTTTAAAGTCGAAAAATAAAAAAATGCTCGGTTGGGATGCCGATAATGAGCTTACAGCCGATGCAACCGTAATGTGTTGGCGTGGTTTTAAAGGGGCAATAGAAGCTGCAAAATTAGGACACAATGTGGTGATGACGCCTTCGTTATGGGCCTATTTAGATTACCAACAAGGTGAACTAACAATTGAACCTCCAGTTTATGAAAGCTTACGCTTGAAAAAATGTTACGAACTTGAACCTGTACCCGATGGCGTTGATTCAAAATACATTTTGGGTGGACAAGGAAACCTTTGGGCTGAAAACGTGCCAACATTTCGTTATGCCCAGTATATGACTTATCCTCGTGCATGGTCTTTATCCGAAGTATTTTGGTCACCTAAAGAATCGAGAAATTGGAGCAGTTTCCAAAATAAACTTGAAGCACACTTTCAAAGGGCTGATATTGCAGAAGTAAATTATTCAAAGGCGATTTACGATCCAATCATCAACATTAGTAAGAAGAATGATAAGCTTTGGTTAGAAATGGAATGTGAAGCACCCAGAGTTGATATTTATTATACAGTTGATTGTACAATGCCCGACATTTTTAGTTCAAAATACACCAATGCAATTGAGTTACCCGATGGACCAATAACTCTTCGGACAATTGCCTACAGAAGCGGAAAACCAATTGGGCACCTTATTACTTTAACTCGCGAAGAGTTAGAAAAAAGAGTACGTAAATAATCAATTTTTTCTTTCCGCTATAGAATTATTGGGCACTTAAATCTTTTTAATTTAAGTACTTAACTAGAACAACGATGGTTAAGATAGAATGAATTTACACAGATTGTGTTCAGAGTAAACCAGTTGTATCAACATTATTTGTATCCTACGCATTTGGAATATTAAGCTTTCATGGCGCGGTCGATATCCCGTTTGGCATCGTTGCTTTTAAGACTTTCACGCTTATCGTAGGTTTTTTTACCACGCGCCAAGGCAATTTCAAGCTTCACCAAACCACGGTCGGTCATAAAAAGGCGCAAGGGAACAATGGTGAGACCACTTTCCTTAATTTTTCGTTCCAGCTTATTGAGTTCTCTTTTCTGTAAAAGCAGCTTCCGTTCGCGTTTCGATTCGTGGTTATTGAGTGAACCAAAAAAATACTCGGCAATGTGCATGTTTTTCACATACAATTCGTGGTTAAAAAACTGACAATAAGAATCAACCAAACCGGCTTTTCCTGCACGAATCGATTTTATTTCGGTTCCTTGCAACTGAATACCCGCTGTTAAAGTTTCCAGAATTTCGAACTCGAAAAACGCTTTTTTATTCCTTATATTGATATGATTTTGAGGTTTCAGTCCCATTTTAATAAACAATTAATGCGGTTAACAGGCTTAAAAAGTACGATACTAAAATAAAGGCAAGCAACATACTAATAAACAGTACAGACAAATAGGCAATTTTACGGTAAGGGTTAATGTTATAAATGGTAACCAAACCCGAATAAAGCAAGTAAAACGAATAAAACGAAGCAAGACGTAAAAAAGTTAGAAATGGGAACAAACCGCATATTATCGTAATGAAAACATAAGGCAACATCGAGTAGACAACCAATCGTCGCGAAGTTTCAAAGTCGATGGGTACTTTATACCACCTCGAAACTTCGTACAGAATCAGCGTTGATGTAATAAAGGTGGTAAAAACTAACAACACTGCCCTAACCGACTTGATCACGGCATATTTAAATAAAAAGCCATAAGTCGATTCAAATAAAAAAGAACCCAGTAATACCGTGACCAAAATCAATATTAAGCCCGGAAAAAACAAATTAAGAAATACACCTTGTTCTTTTCTTTTATCGTTAATAACCTTAATCCATTGTTGTTTTGGGCGTATTATTAACGCAATGTTTTCTTTGATTGTTTCGACAATATTTTTTTGCACCAGCATCCATTTTAAAAAAAGATAATACAAAAATACATTAGTTTTGCAATATTTAAGCATTATTGCCCAACATCAAGCTATATTAATTAAATGCAAGCATACAACTTAATTAGCATTTTGGGGGCCACAGCATCGGGAAAAACAGGTGTTGCAGCTCACCTTTCTAAACGTTTAAATGGCGAAATCATTTCGGCCGACTCGCGCCAGGTTTACCGTGGCATGAGCATAGGAACCGGTAAAGACATTGACGACTACGCAGTTGAAGGACAGCCTATCCCCTAT
Organism: Prolixibacteraceae bacterium; assembly: GCA_035271585.1. GTDB lineage: Bacteria > Bacteroidota > Bacteroidia > Bacteroidales > Prolixibacteraceae > Roseimarinus. The sequence continues at coordinate 13,486 of DATERL010000164.1, read as the reverse complement.
CACCTGATCGACATTGTTGATGCCGGACAGCAATACAATGTTTTTGAATATCAGCGTGATTTTTTAAAAGCGTTTGAAACAATTTCCGAACGCGGCAAAATACCTGTATTATGCGGTGGCAGTGGCATGTATATCGAAGCAGTACTGAAAGGCTATCGTTTGATTAATGTTCCTATAAACGAAGCATTAAGGGCTCAGCTGAGCAACAAAACACTTTTGGAACTGATCGAGCTACTTAAAAACTACAAAAATCTTCACAACACAAGCGATGTCGATACGGTAAAACGCGCCATCAGGGCCATCGAAATTGAAGAATACTACTTAGAACATTCCGAAATTGACACCACTTATCCCAACATCAACAGCTTGTTGATTGGGGTGAAATTCGATCGTGACTCACGTCGCAAGCGCATTACCCAGCGATTAAAATCGCGCCTTGACGAGGGCATGATTGACGAAGTTAAGACGCTACTCAACAGCGGCTTAACTCCAGAATCACTCATCTACTACGGTCTTGAGTATAAATACCTTACACAATACGTTTTGGGGCAATTGAGTTACAACGAAATGTTCAGTCAACTCGAAACAGCCATACACCAGTTCAGTAAGCGCCAAATGACGTGGTTCCGACGTATGGAAAAACAAGGATTCAACATACATTGGCTCGACGGTTATCAGCCAATGGAAGAAAAAATAGACAACATATTAAAGTTATACAATCAGTAATAGATTATTAGACATTTAGATTAATAAAAAAATCTATTGATCAATAAGCTCAATTAAAACAATCGCGAAAACTTACGGGGTAAGGATGTTGTAAATCGAAAATGTTCTTGGGTTATAGGGTGAATAAAATCGAGTGTACGGCTATGAAGTCCCAAACGGCCAATTGGATTTAGTTTGCTGCCATATTTTTTATCATTAATAATAGAATGACCAATATCTTGCATGTGCACCCTGATTTGGTTTTTTCGCCCAGTATCGAGTTTCACTTCCAACATCGATAAATCTTGATTCCTTTTCAGTACTTTAAAGTGAGTAACGGCTTTTTTGCCATTGTGCGGGTTTTGATCTGAATAAACTACAAATGACTTGTTCTCGTGCAAATACGATGAAATTTCACCTTCATCTTCTTCAAAAGTCCCCTCAACAATAGCAACATAGATACGTTCCAAAACCATATCGGTCCAATTGTCCTGAAATAGATGTTGTACTTTTTCTGATTTAGCAAAAATCATCAGCCCCGATGTTTCCCTGTCGAGACGATGAACGATGAATATTTTATTGGCAGGATCTTCGTATTTAACATGCTTGCTCAAAAAATTATAGGCGGTGATTTCTTTTTCACCTTTGGTAGCTATTGAAAGTATACCGGCATGTTTATCAATAACAATCATGTGTTCGTCTTCGTAAACAATCGAGAATCCCCTAAACGATTTGAAAGATTTATCATCAAGCAATCGTGTCCATTTTACAATAACTTTATCGTTACTTTTTAAAGGCAGATTGAACTGACTTTCGACCTTACCATTTACCAGAATCTGTTTATTGCTCAACAAACTTTTAATGTTTTGTCGGCTTTTATTGAGCATGCTTTCAGTCAAGAAAACCATTAAGGTGGTATTATCTTTTACTTCAAAAAGTGAATCGGGTTTAACCGGCAATTGTTCTTTTGTTTTCTTCATTAAAATAAAATTGAATCTGAAATTATTATTCAAGAATTTCTTTAATACGGCCTACTTTGCCATCGGTTAATCTAACCTTTATTCCATGAGGATGCAAAGCAGCATTAGTAAGTATGTCTTTCACAATGCCTTCGTTCAATTTACCAGAACGCTGATCGGCCTTTAAAACAATCGATACATTTAAGCCGCTGCTAACATCGCTTCGTCGTTTTCCATCCATGAGGCAAAGATAAGAGGATTTTAATTTGATAATGAAATTGTTTGGGAATATCGACAAAATCACATTTTCCAAACTATTATTTATCATTTTAATTACTTGAATGTTTTTAAAGGTTGAGGCTGGGGTTAAGATTGAGGCTAAGATTGGGGAGTTGGTTATTTAGAAAACTGAAAAAAATACCGATATTGTTACTTTTAATGAAAAGCATTTCAGTAAAGAACCAATTATCAACAAAATGATTCAAAGCATGACACAATTAATAGAGTGTGTTCCCAATTTTAGCGAAGGGAATAACATGGATATTATACAACAAATTACCAACGAAATTGAATCGGTCGAAGGCGTTAAACTGCTAAACATTGACCCCGGAAAAGCAACAAACCGAACTGTTGTAACCTTTGTTGGCCCTCCAGCCGAAGTTTGCGAAGCTGCTTTTAGGGCTGTAAAAAAAGCAGGCGAACTGATTGATATGAGCAAGCATAAAGGCGAGCATCCACGAATTGGTGCCACCGACGTGTGCCCTTTGATTCCAGTTGCTGGCATCAGCATGGATGAGTTGGTAGTTTATGCCCGTGATCTGGGCGAACGCATTGGAAACGAACTGGGCATTCCGGTTTATTTTTACGAATTTGCCGCTTCGGAAGAAAAACGTCGGAACCTGGCTTCTTGTCGAGCGGGCGAATACGAAGGACTGCCTCAAAAAATAACCAATCCGGCATGGAAACCCGACTTTGGCCCCACCGAATTTAATGCCACTGTTGCCCATTGCGGTGCTACTGCTGTTAGCGCCCGTAATTTCCTGATTGCCTACAACGTGAACCTCAATACAACTTCAACCCAACTGGCCAATGCCATTGCTTTCGATATTCGTGAAAAAGGAAGGGCAAAACGCAAAGGCAACTTGCGTTCAGGCAAAGTAATAACCGACACCAAAGGAGACCCAGTTTTTGAACCCGGCATGCTCAAATGTGTGAAAGGAATTGGCTGGTATATCGAAGAATATGGGATTGCCCAGCTTTCGTTCAACCTCACCAACATCAATATTACCGCAATGCACCAAGTTTTTGAAGCAGCATGTCAGCGTGCCGAAAGTCGAGGAGTACGAGTTACAGGTTCCGAACTAATAGGCATGATACCATTAACAGCGATGCTCGATGCGGGTAAACACTTTCTTAAAAAGCAACAGCAGTCAGTAGAAATTCCCGACGAAGAGATCATCAAAACAGCCATTAAATCGTTAGGACTCGATGAACTCGCCCCTTTCTATCCCCGTAAAAGAATTATTGAATACCTGCTTGAAAATCAATCGAAAAACGCTTGATAGAAAAAGATAAAACCAAGTGAATAATATTACACCAACTGCGCCGCCATTTGAGGCGATGGCGAAAATTCGTTTACGTTCACAGTTAAGGGGCGAGTATAAAATCTTATTGCTTTTTCCATTACTAGAGCAAAAGCACGGTTTACCATAGGTAAAATTTCGTCGTTATTCAATGGAAAAGGATTTTCGTGGGTATATTTATATGGAAAATCAATTACATCGACTCGTGTTGGCAGCTCATTATTTTTTCCTTTAAGTGTGCGAACCACATATTTAATAGGCATTACCTTGTCGTTTTGCAAAGCGAGAACATAAACCTGCTTACCCCTTTCGGTAAAAACAGCAGCACGGGTCTTGCGACCTTTTCGCTGCGAGAGCATGGCCAAAAATCCCTGCCAAGTATTTTCAAAATCTTTAAAGTTAGCAGATGACAATTGTTCATAAGCTCGATTTAACACCTTTTTATGTCGCAGTGTCAATAAACTATCAAAAGCTTTTAAATCGACAATAAAACGTGAGTTCCCAACCATTTTATCGAAGGTAGTACCACCGGCAAAAAGGAACAAACGCGAATGAGTCAGCAGTTTATCGGGATTAGAGATGAAAAGTATTTGCGAGAAGAAAGCCCCAATTGAATAGGCGAAAATATCTAGTTTAGTCAGTTTTTCGAACAATGGGTGCTGTCCTTCATTGATTTCTTGAAGCAATTGCCAAACATCGTAATAGCTTTGTACTCCTGAATATACAAACTGCTCAGGATTGGAGCCCAAACGCATACTCAATGCAGCATTGGCAAAAGTACTCTCGTTCTTTTTACTAATCTTCAATCGTTCTTGAACAATATTGCGCATTGCCCGCGGATCGCTCCATAGTTTTGGCGCCCTGTTCATGTGGTATGCAATAGGGAATAGCACCACCGGACATTGCATTTTCAGCGCTAACTTACCAGCCCATGCCAAATATTTATCCCACGACTTTTCGTTTAAACCGTGCAAGAGCAATAAGCCGTTTTTACTACGATCTAATTTATCGGGAAGAACAACCGGATACGTAAAATTAAAATTCTCGGGAGTATCGCCATCTATCATTTCATGATAAAACAAATCTCCTTTCATAATTCCGGGAGTAATCTGTTTTACCTTAATTTGAGTTGAAAAAGTATGGTGTTCAATTCGTAATCCCAAACTAGCATCTGTCTTCTCTTTACTTTGAAAAAGAAGTTTCATACTACTTTGAAATTGTTTAAAATCGTTCATTTGTCAATTTATTAAAAACATAGAAGAACAAAGTAAACACTCCTTTTGATGGCTTCGCTGAAAATGCCGTAAACACAACCATTTTGGGGTGAAATTAAAAATGTATGGGGTGATATTTTTAATGGTGGGTTGAATAATTTTGACCTAAGCGGTTAATTTGAAATTAAGGCTAAGGTTGAGGTTGCGATTAAGGCTAAGGTTAAGGATTTAGGTATGCGTTGTTGAAATAAACAATGTTCATGTTTTTAACGAATTCTGAAAAAAGTACCGTTAGAATTTCCAAAAACATTTGAAAACAAGGGATAGACGAAATTGAACGACAAATATTTTGAACTGTAAGTTGCAAGTGTAAAAAACTCACATCTTTAATTAGCTTTAAAATTATATACGGGTTTGATAACCCCAATAATCTCAACAGTATCAACAATTGCAGTTTTAATCTCTTCAATTGATTTATACGCCTGTGGTGCTTCATCCAAAGTTTCAATTACAACAGATGTGGTATAAACATCTTTCATCGAATTGATGAAATCAGCCATATCGATAGCTTGTTTTGCTTTGCTTCGGCTCATTAATCTGCCTGCTCCATGAGGTGCTGAATAATTCCATTTTTCATTTCCTTTTCCGATGCACAACAGCGAACCATCACGCATGTTAATTGGAATAAGTAAGGTTTCGCCATTTTCAGCAGAAACAGCACCTTTTCGCAAAATCATACGTTTAAAATCAATGTAATTATGTATTGTTTCAAATCGCTCAACTTCTCGCAGTCCAGTTTCCTTTAAAATGATTTCAGCTATTGTTTCACGATTTATAGTCGCAAATTTTTGTACAATTAACATGTCATTCATATAGTCAGCAAAATCGTCACCAGTTAAATAAGCTAAATCTTTATCAGTTACAGGCTTTTTAATTTTCTTAATTTCTATTGCGATTTCATTCTCTTTACCCTCTTTTTTCAGTCTATCAATAACAATTCTCACATTTTTGCTCCTTTTATTAGCGTTTTTAAATGCTTTATCTTGGTAATATTTACATACATCCCCACCAAGCTTTCGGCTTCCCGAGTGTATAATTAAATACATATCGCCAATTTCAGATTTACCAACTTCGATAAAGTGATTTCCACCACCAAGAGAACCGATTGATAGCATTGCGCGAGCCAAATCTACTTTTTTAGCACAACGCAAGTTTGTAAAGTCAAAATGCTTCTTCGTTTTTTCATGTACATTAAACCCGCTTGGAACTTTGCTTTTTATTACTGCATCAAGTTCCTCAAAGTCTATTTCTGTATTCTTCAACTTAATAGTAAGCATTCCGCAGCCAATATCAACACCAACTAAATTAGGTGTTATTTTATCTGTTATGGTCATTGTAGTTCCAACTGTACACCCTTTACCAGCATGTGCATCTGGCATAATACGCACTTTTTCGGTTTCGTATGCCTCAAAATTTACTAACTTTTCAATTTGGGCATACGCTTCATTTTCAAATGTTTCAGCGAATATTAGCGTTTCAATTCCTTTGTTGTTTTTTATCATTTTCATATTATACAAATATTAAATCTCAAGTAACCATAAACACCAGCGGGTAACAAGTTGCATATATCGATTTTACCAGCAAGTTCGGCAATTAATTAATTAATAGTAAGCGTTATACGATACCGAGCACATAAAACCAACCGAATGATTACGAAACCATGGCATTTTCGATGTAAACGAATAAAATTCAGACCACAGATGACAATTTGGAAGTAGGCAAACACAAAAAAACCCTAAACGTTTAATTTAGAGTCTCTTTGTGGAACTGCCGGGATTCGAACCCGGGTCCAAACAGGGAAGCCATAAGTTTTCTACATGCTTAGCTTCGACTTAATTTTTGTGCAAGAGCTGGATCAAAGCCACCGACCATTGCCTTAGCTCCTTTAATTTCGGAATCGGCACGGAGCAAGCCTCATCCTAGTTCTCTGTTATAGCACCTCACTATCGGACCGGTAGAAAACGGAACCATCCGGGAGATGTCTTGTCCCAGCATCTAATGCCGGGATTAAGCAATTAACCTACTAAATTCGGTTACGCAGCAAGAGCGTAATTATTTTCGCCAATTATAGTTTGATCGCTTAATTAAGGGCAAACAACCAAAACCCTGCATGCTTACTTACCACCTCGGCCTGCTGTCAAAACCAGTCAGCCCCAATAAGTAATAGTTTGCAAAAATACAAAAATTAGACCTATAAATAAATTTTATTGCTAAAAAACACAAATAATAGTCACAAATATTACTTGAAGGTTTATTCACTTACCTGATAGTAGTAAGCTCCATTTACCAATACATTGTTTAAACCTAAAGTTTTAATTTCGGTAAATTCCCCATCGACATCACCTGTTTCGACTGCAACTTTATCAAACTCGATTGCATTGTTGTTTTCGCCCAACTTTACCAATACGTAATATTGCTCACCTTCGGTAAAAAGCGCAGTACTGGGCAGCACGTTAACAAAATGTGAGCTTGTCAGCACATTGCATTCGACGTACATTCCCGAAATAAAATTCAGCTTCCCTATGTTTTCAACATCAGCAATACAGATAATAGTTTGGGTTTGTTGATCAATAGATTGGCCAATTATGCTCAGCGTTGCATTACATTTTTCGAGATCGCTGTATTGACTGTAAAAAATTACTTGCTGACCCGGTTTTAATTTTTGAACATCTTTTTCAAAAACATTCAATTCAAGTTTTAATTCACGAGGATTGACAATTTTGGCAGCTTCGAACTGCCGTTCAACAAACTGTCCATTGGTGGCATTAAAACCGGTAAGGTATCCACTAATGGGTGCAACTACCGGATACGCGGGTTCAATATCGCCAGCTTCAACTTTTTCGAGCGACAAATTAATCATTTTCAACATGGTGCGTAATGATTGCTTTTCGGCTTTAGCTAATTTGAAGTTATTTTGCGCGCCAAGTAAATCTTTTCGGGCTGCTATGTGTTCATCAACCAGTTGAGTGATTCGATCAAGCTCCTGCTTGGCAAATTCATAGTTAGCAGATGCCTTAAGATAATTATTTTGCAAAGCAATTACCTCGCTTCCACCAATCATAAAAAGCATTTCACCCTTTTCAACATTATTGCCAATAGTTTTTTTAACCCCCGAAACTTGTCCCTCAATAACAGCCGTAATCGTAACTGATCCGGTGGGCGAAGGTTTTAAATAGCCATTGGTGCGAACAATTTTGTGCATGGTATAAGGTTGTGGTTGATCAATTTTCATCCCCATAGCCTTAAACTGTTCGTGGGTGAATACTATTTTTTCATTTTTGTATTCATTTTTAATTTCACCTTTATTATTGCACGAAGCAACAATCAAAATCATAAAAACCAATACTATAGGTATGTATATCTGTTTCATAGCCGCAATTCTAAAGGGTTAAATAATTAATTTCAAGTACTACTTTGTTGTATTCGAGTAAATTGTCGAGATAATCGATTTCAATTTCGATGGCGCTTTCAATGGCGTGTACAAAACGGAAGAAATCAATTTCACCGGCATCGAAACTTTTACGTGCTGTATCAAAAATTTGCTCCGAAAGTAAAATCCCGGTATCCTCGTAATACTGCAAGGTTTCGGTATATTTTTCCAATTCGGAATACAACTGTTTCAATTGATATGAATATCGAGTTGTATAATCTTGTTGTCTGTAAAATGAGGTTTGTTGTTTTTGTTGGGCAGCCTTAATTTGTGATTTTTGATTTCCGAAGAACAAAGGCACGGCCAATCCAACATGAACACCATGGTAATTTCGAGAATTATCGTAATTATTGGTTCCGTTAAAGTAACCCAAGGTAATATTGGGCAGGAGTTTTTGTTTTTCAACCCTTAACAAAGCATCATTCAATTCAGCATAGCTTTTTAAAATTTGATAACCCGGTTCGTTTTCAAGCCGCGGAATCAAGGGTACAATTTTGCCAAGTGGCTCGAAAGCTATTGTGTAAAGGGTGTCCGACTGCAATAAAACATTGATAGCCCCATGAGCAATATCCAAATCGTATTGCATTTGTTTCAGTTTCATTTTCAACATACTATGCTTCGATTGGGCATTAAGTAGATCGAGCTTACTGATTTCGCCCAATTTGAAATTATAGGCCGCCGCCCTTGTGTACCCTTCGTAAGTTGAATCAATTCGTTGCAAACGATTAAGTTTACTTTGAAGGCAAGTTATTTGAAAATAAGCATTCGTAACTCCTTTTTCAAGTTGGAACTTTGCACGTTCATACTCTTTTTCGGCCAAATCGACATTGCGAAGAGCTGCTTTTTGTTGTGCCCTGTAAACAGTAGGAAATTCAAACGATTGTTCAATTCCAAACACGCCAAGCGGATGCCCGTTATCAGCCACATTGTTTTGGTCGTACTCGTAAAAAATGGAAGTCTTATCGATATTAAAAGCCGATGTCACCAATGCTTTTTGTTCGTTAATATAGCTTTCGAACGATTTTAAAGCCGCATTATTTTGCTGAGCCAACTCAACAGCTTGTTTGAGCGTGATTTGTTTCGTTTGGGCATGCAACGAAAACACAGGAACAAACAACAACACAGCAATAACAAAAATGCTTTTGCGCACAAAACGCAGGGGCTTAAACCGAATACCGGTCACATCGTCGAAAATGGCATAAAGCAAAGGTAAGGCAATCATGGTCAGCATTGTTGAAGTAATGAGACCGCCAATAACCACAGTGGCTAAAGGCCGTTGTACTTCGGCTCCAGCCGAGGTTGAAAGCGCCATGGGCAGAAACCCCATCATGGTTGACGAAGCCGTTAACAATACCGGGCGCAAACGCTCTGTTGTTCCGCGTATTACCCGCTCTTTCATATCGGTAACACCTTCAATTTTTAATTCTTTCAGGTGTTCAATCAATACTATCCCATTTAGAACGGCTACTCCAAATAATGCAATAAAGCCAACCCCTGCCGAAATACTGAAAGGCATTCCCCTAATCCATAACGACATAACTCCTCCCACCACCGAAAGGGGGACAGCAGTAAAAACTAAAGCGGCTTCGCGCAAAGAGCTAAAAGCAAAATGCAAGAAAATAAAAATGAGCAATAAAGCAATTGGAACCGCCAGTTTAAGCCGTTTTGTTGCGTTATTAAGATTTTCGAATTGTCCGCCATATTCTAAGTAATATCCCGAAGGCAAATCAAGTTGTTGATCAAGAATAGGTCTGATTTGATCAACAACACTTTGCAGGTCGCTGTTACGAACGTTAACACTGACCACCACCCTACGGCGGGTATTATCGCGCGAAATTTTTGCCGGACCGCTGGTATATTCAATTTCGGCCATTTCGCTCAATGGAACCTGGCTACCGTTGGGAAGTGCCACATATAAATTACGGATGTGTTCAATATCGTCGCGAAAATCGGATTGCAAGCGTGTAACCAAATCGAAACGACGCTCACCTTCGAAAACGCTACCAGCCGTTTCGCCTCCAAAAGCCATTGAAACATATCGGTTTAATTCTTCAATATTTAAACCATAAAATGCAATTTTACTACGGTTGTACTTCACATTCATTTGAGGCAAACCCGCCGTTTTCTCCATTATTACGTCGGCTGCACCGGGCACATTTGCAATCAGTGCTTTTGCTTCAATTGCTTTTTTATTCAGGATATCAAGGTCGTCGCCAAAAATTTTAATCGCCAAATCGGCGCGTACACCTGTAATCAGCTCGTTAAAACGCATTTCGATGGGTTGCGTAAATTCGTATTCAATACCCGGAATAATCGAAAGTTCCTCTTTAAAACGGTTGGCCAGTTCCTCTTTCGACTTGGCCGACACCCACTGCTTTTTGGGTATCAACTTAATAATCATATCGATTTCTTCCATCGACATGGGATCGGTAGGTACTTCGGCGGCTCCAATACGACTTACAATTTGGTCCACTTCGGGAAACTTATCGATAAGTATTTGTTCCATTTGGGTGGTCAGCTCAACGGTTTTCGACAAGGATGTACCAGTTTTCAAAACGGGTTGAATCACAAAATCACCTTCGTCGAGCGTGGGCACAAATTCGCCCCCCATGCGCGAAAAAACCACAGCTGTTAAAACCAACGATGCAAGCCCCATGGCCAACACCCACTTTTTATATTGGTACGCCCAGCGAATTACGGGATCGAAAGAACGATAAATCAAATTCATTACCCAACGGGTTATCTTGAACGTTTTTTCTTCGGGCACGGGTTTTAAAACCAAAGCCGAAATAGCAGGCAACCAGGTAAGGCCCAAAAACATTGCGCCCAGCAAAGCAAAGCTAAATGATAGTGCCATGGGACGAAACATTTTACCTTCAACATCGCCCAACGAAAGAATCGGTATAAAAACAATAAGAATGATTAGCTGCCCGAAAATAGCCGAATTCATCATTTTTGATGCCCCGCTGAAGGTGATTTTATCCATTAAGTTTTGCCTGCCCTCATTGACTTGCTTTTTCAATTCGGACGAACGTACGGTAAGGTTCACGGCGATGAATTCAACAATAATCACCGCCCCGTCGATTATAATTCCAAAGTCGAGCGCCCCCAGACTCATCAGGTTCACATCGATACCAAAAATATACATCATCGAAATGGTGAACAGCATTGATAAAGGGATTATTGAAGCGATTACGAGTGCTGAACTAAAATTTCCCAAGATTAACAAAACCACTAAAAATATAATGATAAAGCCAATAAGCAAGTTTTCGAAAACAGTAAACGTAGTTTTTGCAATCAGCTCGCTACGTTCTACTATGGGATTAATGAAAACACCTTCGGGTAATGTTTTTTGAATTTCTTCGACCCGCTTTTTCACATCGCGAATTACTTTGTTCGAGTTGGCATCTTTGAGCATCATAATTTGCCCCATCACTTTTTCACCCTCACCATTTGCGGTAATGGCGCCAAAGCGGTTGGCACTACCAAACTGTACAGTGGCAACATTATTCACCAATAAGGGAACACCATTGGTGGTTTTAATTACAATTGACCGAACATCGTCGAGACTTTTCACCAGACCATCGCCCCGAATAAAAAAACTTTCGTTTTGCTTTTCGATGTAAGCTCCGCCTGCCACACTATTGTTTAGATTCAATGCATTGTAAACATCAATAATTGTAATCCCAAAACTTTTAAGTTTTTCGGGGTTAACCGCCACTTCGTATTCTTTTAAAAAACCGCCCCAAGTGTTTACCTCAACCACTCCCGGAATGCCCGAAAGCTGTCGTTTAACTGCCCAATCTTGAATTGTACGCAGCTCCATGGTGGTATATTGATCTTTATAACCGGGTTTTGTGTCGAGTACGTACTGGTATATTTCACCCAATCCGGTTGAAATTGGTCCCATTTCGGGCGTGCCAAATCCTTTGGGGATATTTTCGCTTGCCGATTTAATTTTCTCGGCAATGAGCTGACGAGGCAAATAGGTGCCCATGCTCTCCTCAAAAACAATGGTAACAACCGATAAACCAAATTTTGAGATGGAACGAATTTCTTTTACACCCGGCAAATTCGACATTTCGAGCTCCACGGGATAGGTAATAAACTGCTCCACGTCTTGTGTGGAAAGGCTAGTACTTGTGGTGATTACCTGTACTTGGTTGTTGGTGATATCGGGAACCGCACCAAGCGGTATCTGAGTCAGTGCATAAATACCAAAAGCTGCAATGGTAAAGGTTAGCAAAAAAGCAATCAGCTTGTTCCTTATGCTAAAATCAATAATTCTATTAAGCATGGTGTTGTCGGTTTAAAAAAAAATGCAAAATCAAGTTAAGATTACATTCAATGAAACAATAAGATGCAATTTTAGTTTGTATTGAGCATTTTATTTGTAACCTAAATCACTCACCTAAAAAAAACAAAGAGCATAAGCATGTCATCATACTAATGCTCTTTGTTTTGTATCAAAATGAAAAAAATCTTAACTCAAAAAATAATTATAGTGTAAAGAAGCATTAATGCATTATTTAGTATCGATTTGCATTTCGTTGTTTCTACTCAATTACTTTCAGCTTAGTACCGGTATCGTTCACAACAGAACGTTTCCAGCGTTCGGGATAACCCGGCTGTGAAGGCGAGGCTGGCATCCCAGTTTCGGTACGCTCAAACTGTCCGTTGATCTCTTTCTTTATATTTCCATCGATGTATTTAACCAACAAATAATTTAAAAGCACGTTCCACCGCGCCATGGTTTGATGGGTAGCTTGTGCCGAATAATTATTGAGTACTTCGATGGCCTTTTCTTTTTTACCTTCGTTCCAAAATTTAAGTGCGGCCTGATCGATGGCTGGCACCATTTCAACAAAGCCCTTTTCAAGTTCTTGTTGAACTTCAACAACATGTTTAATCATGCTATTGTAACGCAAATAGGTGAAATTGCTCACTTTATTAAAAAGCCAAAAGGCTGATGTTTCGGAATAAGTAAGCAAATCGCCGTTGCCAACAGCAAATGGCTCGGGAGTATGGTTAATGCCACAATAAATAGGCACATAGCAAGTACTATAGGTGTCGTCAACACCAAACCAGATAATTCCCCCAATTGGATCAGGTAAATAGCCACGGCTTTGTGTTACAAACGAGAAACCGGTTTGCTGGGTCGATATGGCGCGTTCGTTGCAATACTCTACCCCATCGAGCTCGAAAGTGAGTGGTCTCCAGCGATAAGGCAATGCAAACGGGCCTGCACCTGCATCGGTATTCATGTCCATTGGGGATCCTTCAAAATGGTCGCGCATCATATCCATTACATCGTTTACCGAAAGTTTTTTATCGGGTTTAATCCATAAAGGTATTCGGTTACTACCAAAGCCATGCTTATCCTTTTCGATGCGTCCCATAACATAGTCGGTATATTTGTCCATTCCTTTGGCCACCTTATTAAAGCCTGCCCAAACACGAGCATCACAAAAACGAACAGCCCCAAAATCGAGCGGAGCATATACGTCGGAAAAACTGAATTCTTTATCGGGTCCC
>DATERL010000163.1:0-4650 GCA_035271585.1 Prolixibacteraceae bacterium | reverse complement strand
ACTATAAAACCAATACCGATAGACCAATAAAGGAGATTATAGAGCGTAGCGAATATACGCGACATTTTGTTGGCTAATCGGTATAAAACTATTCTTTTGAACAAAATACGTATTGAAAAACAAACCGACTGAATGGTTACGTTTTTTTTTAACTTTTAACAAGTTATTAATACACCAATAATAAAAATAAATTACTTTTACAGCGATTTTCTTTTAATGGCTAACAGCTAAAGGCTAATAGCTATTAGCTAATTACAGCACGGCACAAGTTTTGCTCACTTTGTAGCATTACTGATTGCCTTTTTTTAGGTTGTGTCGCTGTAGATCAATGTTTAAGGTTTTAAAAATAACAGTTTTATTTATTCAGTAATGATTTGGTGCAAAAATCAATTACAGCATAACTTCCAAAGAATGGGGATGTCAAAAACTATTAAATGAATTTGTTGAAGTGTTAAATCAAAATATTAATTCATTAATAATCAAGAATATAATCAGATGAAAAAAACATTATTTATCCTAATCGCCATGTTGTTTGTGTCGTTAAGCACTATGGCACAAGAGCCTGCCGCAGCAGCTACCGATTCCATTGTTTTTAACCAATTGGAAATCGATTATGGAACCATTGAACAAGGTTCTGATGGCGAAGTCGAATTTAAATTTACCAACAAAGGCCAGGCCCCCATTGTGTTATCAAATGTGAGAGCATCGTGTGGATGCACAACACCAAGTTGGCCTCGTAATCCTATTTTGCCGGGCGAAGAGGGAATTGTAAAGGTTAAATACAATACCAACATTGTTGGTTCGTTCAATAAATCGATTACCGTAACATCAAATGCCAAAAACCCAAATGTAACTTTGCGCGTTAAAGGGACGGTTGCGCCACCAAAAACCAATTAGTGAAGGTATTGATTCTTTGCACCGGCAACAGTTGTCGGAGTCAAATGGCACACGGTTTTATGCAGTCGTTCGATAAGCGTATAACCGTGTGCTCGGCTGGCACCGAGGCATCGGGCAAGTTAAATGCAAAAGCTGTAACTGTCATGGATGATATTGGTATCGATATTAGTCACCATACGTCCGACTCAGTTCAAAAATATTTGGCCGAAGCGTGGGATTATGTTATTACTGTTTGTGGTGGTGCCAACGAGGTTTGTCCCGTATTTATTGGGAAAGTTAAGCACCGCTTACACATTGGTTTCGACGATCCTTCGCATGCCGTGGGTTCTGTTGAGTTTATTCAAAGCGAATTTATTCGTGTTCGCGACGAAATTAAAAGCAGTTTTTGGAAATTGTACCTCCAACAAATAAAACCTCAACTCAATTAAGGTTTCTTTTATAATAATCTGCATAATTCGCAACGCCTGCGAGAACCTTTAATAACCTCTATTATAGGTCCATCAGGTACGTTCTTATCACGCAAGAATTCTTTATCCCAGTTCCATGTTTTCTTATTCAATATAAGTCGGCGTTGGTAATCGTTTTTTTGTATTTTTAGTGATTGTTAAAAAGTATCGATTATGCTAAAAATACAAATTTCAGAACATGAGCAGGTGAAGGTTGTACAACCTCAGGGGCGACTCGACACGGTAAGTAGTACTGATTTCAGTACCGAAATGAACCGTTTGATCAACATCGAAAATACAGTAATAATTGATGCTTCGGAGTGTACCTATTTATCGAGTACGGGAATTAGATCATTGCTTATGGCTTACAAACAAATGAAAGCCAAAGGTGGAAAACTTTTAATGTGTGGCTTTCGTCCCGAGGTTTTTCAGGTCATCGAAATGGTGGGATTGCATACTATTTTTGAGATATTAGATACTTTACCCGAGGCACTTGATATTATTCGGACTGCAAATGTTAAAAGCGATTCAATTACTTTTGCATCGGGCGACGATTCAATATTTACCTATCAACCTTTAGATAATTTACCTTCCGAAGCGGTGGTTTTTCGTGACGATTATGCTTCGTTTGGAGAGTTGGGCTTTTCATTTGGGCTTGGCGCTCTGGCTGAATCGGGAAACGAAAACAATAAGGGGCTTTTCTTTACATTGGGAAAATGTGTGGGTTTTATCCCCGATAATTCGAACCACGAACCCGATTTTCGAATTTCAATTGACGAAAATAGCGTGGCTACTTGGGTTGGCTTGGGCGTTTCATTTGGAAAATCGTATGCTGGTGTGTTAAGCACTAAAAGGGCATCAATCGTTATTTTCCCAAAACTGGCCGGGCTTATCGACGAGCTAAGTAGCCAGATTCAGAAGAATATTAAGCTAAAAGCCTGTCTTATTGAATCAAAATTTGAAGGAGCACCTGCCGTTTCGTTGTGTGTACAATACGAGGGACTTACCGATATTGAAAATGCTGATGAATTAAATAATGCCATTAGCAAAAACAGTGCTTCGGGCTTAGGCCAAAAATGGACAGGTATTACATTTAAGCTTTTCGAAAATCGCAAATTAGAACACGGAGCTCAGTTAATCAATTCGTTAAGTAAAGCTTTAAGCCTCGAAAACATTAGCGAAGTGAAGCTTTTTGATGTCAATTCGGTTTTGCTCGACGCTACGGTTTGGGTGTTGGCCCCAAATGGTTTTGTAAATGCTGAAAGCAAACAGCTTAAAATCGAATACGATAATAGTATTGACATTCCAAAATCGACCCGTTTTCTCATTCGCAGACTGTATAACGATTCGTCGAGCGTGGTGTTAAGCCCCTTGCATGGCGGTTTTTCGGCTCAAACATTTGCAGTTGCTTCGTTCGATAGTGAAGGGAGAAAAATGCGCCCAACGGTTTTGAAAACAGCATCGAAAGCCATGATTAGTCGCGAGGCCGAAAGTTGCCAGAAACACGCCATGCCTTATATTTTCAACAACAGCGCCATGGTGCTTGGAGCAGTCTTTTTTGGCGATACCGGTGCGCTGCGCTATAATTTTGTGGGTATTGGTGGCGAGCAATCAAAGTTGAAATGGCTTACACATTATTATAAGGAATGGAGTTTTGAGCAACTCGAACCGCTGTTCGATAAAATATTCTTACAAATACTGAATCCTTGGTATGGGCAACCGGTGAAGCAAGCCATTTATCCGTTTTTAGAACATGATCCTACCCGTACTTTTTTTCCACATATTTTCGACAAAGCCGAAAAAGTGTTGGGGATTTCGGCCAATGAGGCCTTTATTACAATAGCCGAAACAGGCGAAAAACTCACCAACCCATACTGGTTTTTAAAACACGAATATCCGAAACATTACAAACATAAAATCAATTTTATGACTTCGATTTGCCATGGCGACTTGAACATGCAAAACATCCTGCTCGATGAGGCCATGAATGTTTATTTGATTGATTTTTCTGAAACCAAACCACGCTCTATTGTTTCCGATTTTGCCCGTTTGGAAGCTATTTTTATGGTCGATTTTGCTCCGCTTGACGAAGGAGGCAATTTTAAAGGATTAGTGCAACTTTATCGCAAGTTTTATTCATCCGAAAATTTTGATGATGCCTTGTTGCTTAGTGAGTTGCCTGCCGGTAGCGTTTTGAGTAAAAACATGGCCATGGCTATAAAAATGAGACAATATGCAAAACAGTCAACAATTGGATTCGATCCGGTTTTTGCCTACTACATGGCCTTGCTCGAATGGATTTTACCCATTGTTTGTTATTACTCTAGTAACGATTGTAAACGCTTGTCGATGATTGTAGCTGCCACTTTGTGCGATGAGTTGATGAAGCTAAGTGGGGGAGAATTCAATGCTGATAATTAGATTGTTACTATTTGTCTAAATACTCATGTCTCGAAATCTACCAATCTATTGTGTCTAAATACTTTTATATAATGAGAAAAATTAAAAATGTACATCAACACGAAGATCCAAAATTGTACAATTGCTTTGGATGTTCTCCACATAATAAAAATGGATTGCAACTCGAATTCTGGGAAGATGGCGACGAAGTTTTCGCTATTTGGAAGCCCCAAGCTCATTTAATGGGCTGGGTAAATGTTGTGCATGGTGGAATACAGGTCACTTTAATGGACGAAATTTCGGGTTGGGTGGTTTATGTGAAATGCGCTACTGCCGGCGTTACCGCCAATATGAACCTTAAATTTAGAAAGCCACTGATGATGGATCTCGGCCCAATTAAAGTAATTGGCAAATTACAAGAAAAAACGCATCGCATGGCAACTATCGACGCCCGCATTGAAATAGATGGGGTAATATATGCCGAGGGGGTGCTCAAATTTTTCCTTTTTCCCGAAAAAGTGGCGCGTGAACAATATTACTATCCTGGTGTTGAAGCTTTTTTTGACGAATAGTGAATTTAATAGATTGTTAGTTCCGATAGTTTTTGGGATTAGATATTCGGATTACAGCAAGACGGAATATACTGATAATTAGGAAGAGAGTGAGTTATATTTGAAAACTATAATGCGCTGATTATTAAAAAACAATGCCGATAGATCAACACAGGAGATTATAACGCGAAGCGAATATAGGCGACATTTTGTTTGCTAATCCGTATAAAACAATTCTTTCGATTAAAATTCTTATTATAATTCAAACCGATTGAATGGTTGCTAATATTTTAAATTCCTTTTGAAATGAAATCTGTTCATTTTTTATAATTTTGAAATGCGAATTGTTCATTGTC
>DATERL010000162.1:0-4730 GCA_035271585.1 Prolixibacteraceae bacterium | reverse complement strand
GTTCAATACCGAAACAATGCTAAATCCCGGTGAGTTTATTGTGTTGGCGTCACAGCCCTATACTTTCAAACTTAGGTATGGTTTCGACCCTTTTGGCCAATACAGTGGGCAACTCGATAACAGTGGCGAACAAATTACTTTAGTGAGTGCAACCGGCCAAATAATTGCTGCCGTAAAATACAACGATAAATTGCCTTGGCCAACAAGTGCCGATGGGCTGGGCTTTTCAATAGTCCCGGTTTCAAATAATCCCGATACCGATTGGAACGATGGCGCCAACTGGCGCGCTTCGTCGGTAATTCATGGTACGCCTGGTGCCGACGATCAAGGGAGTGATATTCCTGAAGTTTGGGTAAACGAAGTGCTTGCCAGTAGCGATAAACCAGAGGTCGATTTCGTCGAATTGTATAACCTTAATGGTTATGATGTTGACATTAGCCATTGGTTTTTGTCTGATAACCGTAAGCTGCCTAAAAAATGGCAAATTCCTGCGGGTACGGTTATTCCTGCCCGAAAATACTTGGTGTTTTACGAAGGGGTTTATGCCGGTGAAACCAAAACTTATACAGCCAATAATTTTGGAAGTGCTTTTTCATTCAGTTCGAATGGCGACGATGTTTATTTGTTTTCGGGTAATGCCAGTGGAGGCCTCACCGGATATGAACACGGCTATGAATTTGGCGAAAGTGAAAACAGTATTTCGTTTGGTAAGTACACTACTTCGGAAAAGGATATACACTTTGTTTTAATGGAAAATCAAACTTTGGGTGCGGCGAATAGTCATCCCAAAGTAGGGCCAATAATTGTTAATCGCATTATGTATCACCCGGTCGATAATCATTTCGAATACATCGAGTTGATTAATGTTTCAGACACAGCAGTCGAATTGTTTGACCTCAGTATCAATCGTGGATGGCGCGTTTCGGGTGTTAATTTCGATTTTGCCCGTGGCGTTTCGATTCAATCTGGCGAGTCGGTTTATCTTACCGAATCGGCCATTCATCCCGAGGATTTTAGGCGTATGATGGGCATCAGCCAACAAACTCAAATATTTAATTATTCTGGGAAACTGGATAATGCCGGCGAACGAATTGAAATCAGAAAGCCAGCTCCTTCGTATACTAAAGTTGAAGAAGATACTACTTATGTTGTTTATCCTTATGTTGTTGTCGAAACCATTAATTATAACGATAAAGCGCCTTGGCCCGATGCCGATGGCAATGGTTTTGCTTTGAAACGCAAAGTTCAAACCCGTTATGCCAACGATCCAGCCAACTGGATAGCTTTGCCGGCAGGAATTTCTGTTCAGAATTTTATTTTAGCCAATGCGGTTGAAGGCGTTCAATATCAACACCAGTTTTTAGCCAGTGGAGGTTTATCGCCTTACGTTTGGAACATTGTTGCGGGTAGTTTGCCTACGGGTTTAACACTTGACGCTAGCAAGGGTACTATTTCAGGTATTCCTGTTCAAAATGGAGCGTTTTCTTTTAAAATGCTGGTAGCCGATCAGTTTGGTGTCGATGTGCCAATTGAAATCTCACTCAATGTAAATGTAAATACTTTGCCTGTAGCAGTGAATGATACCATTTCGACCCAGGAATTGTTTAGCGCCACGGTGTATGTTTTCGAAAACGACATTGATAACGATGGTGAAAAAGCACAATGGGGCTTGAACGTTGTGAGTAATCCCAAACATGGAACTTTCGAAATTAATAAGGATCAGTCGATTACTTATTTACCTAATAATGGTTTTACTGGTACCGATGAATTGACCTATCGAATTATTGATTATAAAGGAACAGCCGAAGCAAAAGTGGTCATCAATGTTGAACCCGAAGTGCTTACCGGAAATGTTTTGGTTGGTATATCGCAAGCATCCGACGATGCTGAAGAGAATATTTATTCGCACAATTTTTGGGCAAACAGTAGTGATATCGAAATGGTTTATGACCCGAATCCAGGTGGTGATCAAATTGTGGGATTTAGGTTTGCGCAAGTTGCAGTTCCGGCTGGTGCTATTATCACCCGTGCCTATATTCAGTTTAAATCCGATCAGGTTAGTAGTCAGTCTGTTTCGTTGGTTGTTAATGCCGAAGCCGCTTCTAACCCTTCAACTTTCAGTTCTTCGAACTTAATTAGTTCACGTGTACTTACCAGCGCTTCGGTGAATTGGGAGCCCGAAGCTTGGAATATGATTGGTGAAACTTCGGAAAAACAACAAACCCCCAATTTAAGTGCCTTGGTTTCGGAAGTAGTAAAACACGATAATTGGCAAAGTGGAAATGCCATGGCCTTTATTATTAGCGGAACAGGAACTCGCGTTGCCGTGGCTTACGATAAGGATCCTGAAGGTGCAGCCCAGTTGTGTATCGAATACCGCACAGCTTCCGACGAAGCCACTGTGCCCTTTGCAATTGCTGATGTAAGTGAAACAGTTATAATTAATAATATGGTTGAATTGTTCGGCTTCGATAGTTATTCATCCGATGGCCGAAACCTTAACTACGAATGGAGTCTCGTTTCAAAACCCAACAACAGCCATAGTGATTTATTGAATCGATACCTTGCTAACCCTACTTTTATTCCCGATTCTTATGGGACTTACACCTTGTCGTTAGTTGTAAATAACGGGGTTTATTCGAGCGAAGAAGCTATTGTGGAAGTTGTAGTTACCAATAGCCAGCCTGTTGCCAATGCCGGTTACGATCAGCAGAAAAAGGTGGGCGATCAGATTATTTTAAATGGAAGTAATTCCTATGATCCCGAAGGCGAAGCAATTGAGTTTAGTTGGTTATTAGTCGAAAAACCTGAGGGAAGTAATGCCTATATCGATGGGGTTAAACTTGAAAAGCCCCTGCTAGTAACCGATATGGCAGGTATTTACCGTGTACACTTGGTGGTGAACGATGGCGTTTCGAATAGCGCGCCCGATGAGGCCGTTGTTGAAGTGGGTATCAATCTAAAACCGGTGGCTGTTGTTAATGTCAATCAGGAGGTTTATACTGGCGAATTGGTTCAGCTGAGTGGCGATGGTTCTTATGATCCCGAAGACAAAAACATCAGTTATACCTGGTCTGTTCTGTCGAAACCCACTAACAGTAATTTAGTGCTTTCGAACAATAGTGGTAAATCGCCATCTTTTATAGCCGACTCAAAAGGTGTTTATACATTTAGCCTTGTTGTTTCCGATGGTGTAAATCAAAGCGATGCGGTGGAAACAATGGTTACGGTAATTAATAATAATCCGCCAGTGGCCGATGCAGGCGAAAATCTTCAAATCGACAAGGGGCAAAAAGTTACCTTCAATGGCACTAACTCTTACGATCCTGATGGAACTCAATTAAGCTACTTGTGGACGTTTATCACCAAACCAGAAGACAGCAAGGCCTCGTTAAGCAATTACGCAATAGCCGAACCAACATTTATACCCGATAAAGATGGGCTTTATACTTTGCGCTTGCAGGTTTCCGATGGAATAGCAAGCAGTTTTGACGATGTACAACTGGTGGTTAATCCATTGAACTCAATTACTACCTTTAGTAGCGATTTAACCATGAGGGTATATCCTAATCCTTTTGGGGAACGTTTGTACATTGAAACCCAAAGGGTAGAAACCAGCGCAATTACATGTCAATTGTTTACTACAAGCGGAATGCTGCTTGAACAAATTGAACTTTATCCTAACGGAACATCAACCCACCAGTTACGTTTCGACCATTCGCGTTTACACGAGGGAATTTACCTCTTAACTGTAAAGTCAGATAAAAGCGAACCTCAAACCGTTCGGGTTGTTTATAGAAAAATGAATGATTAGTAATTATAGATTAGTTTTGCAACATGGAAGAATTAGAAGTGTATTATAGGGTTCAGATTATTCAAACAGTTATCGTTCTGGCCTTGTTAGTAGTGATTCGCTTTATAACCAGGAATTCGATTAATCGGGCATTGAAAAAGTTTAATTTTAGCATTCAGCGAAGGCGTATGACGGTCAAAATATTGAATTTCTTCTTATTAATCAGTGTTGTTTTTATTTTATTGGGCATTTGGGGTATCGATAAAGAACGGCTAATTCTTTTTATCTCGTCGGTTTTAACCATTATTGGTGTTGCATTTGTTGCCCAATGGTCAATATTATCGAATATAACAGCTGCTTTTATTCTCTTTTTTAATCATCCAATGAAAATTGGCGATCAAATAAAAGTGTTGGAAAAAGATTTTGTGATCGAAGGTGTCATTGACGATATTACCTCGTTTTTTGTTCATATAAAAACATTGGACGGAGAGCGGATAACTATTCCTAATACAGTTATTCTTCAAAAAAATATTTCAATAAAATATGTCGAGAATAAGCATTTAAAAAGTTCGAAAGTTAAATAAATAACAAAAAACACCTGATTAATTCTCAATTAATCAGGTGTTTTTTGTTGAAGTGATCTTGGCGGGGCTCGAACCCACAACCTGCGGCTTAGAAGGCCGCTGCTCTATCCAGTTGAGCTACAAGACCTTTTGTGTTTTTTTGGTAAATTCCAAAATGTTAACGGCTGCAAATATATAAAATGAAACCTTAAAAATTTAAGCTCTACCAAATAATGTTGATAAAAATTATAACCCGAATGTTCGAACTTTCGTTGTATTGGGCTTAAAAAGGCTGTTTTTTTAATTATAATAACCCGCTTAATCTCAAAAATTCTACATTTGTCCTTGCAATCAAATTAACGTAATCGAAACTT
>DATERL010000161.1:0-23633 GCA_035271585.1 Prolixibacteraceae bacterium | reverse complement strand
CCTTTGTAAAACTCTATAATGTATTTAGCAAAAAGAAGATTAATCCGTTAATTGGAGCTACAGGTTTAAGCGCTGTGCCAATGGCCTCGCGCGTTGCTAACGAGATAGCTATAAAATACGATACTCAAAATCACGTGTTGCAATACTGTATGGCCAGTAACATCTCGGGTGTTATTGGTTCGGCAGTAGCTGCCGGTGTATTAATTTCGTTTTTGGGTTAAAATATTTGTTTGTGATTGATGTGCCCCGTCGGATTTTTTCGGTGGGGCATATTTTTTTAATCTTTTTTCCACAAAAAAAGCTGTCCTTTTTGAGAACAGCTTTTTAATATCGTAGTCGATGTTTAGTCAAACATCCCTTTCATCTTTTTAAAAAAGTCTTTTTTATCTATTCGGTGTTTTGGCACTTCCAGAAAATTAGGTTGTTGGTCGAGTTTTTCCAATATTTTTCTCTCTTCTGAGTTCAGTTTATCGGGAACCCACGAGTGAATTCTGACTAATAAATCGCCTTTTCCGTAGCCATTAACATCGGGTAAGCCTTTGCCTCTGATACGCAAAATCTTTTCGGGTTGTGTGCCAGCATCAATTTTAACTTTCACCCTGCTATCAACAGTTGGTATTTCGGCGGTAGTGCCTAAGGCCAGTTTGGGGAAGGTGATAAAAAGGTTGTAAATCAGATCGTTTTCGTCTCTGATTAGTTCTGGGTGTTCTTCTTCTTGGATCAAAACGATGAGATCGCCATTGATTCCACCCCTGCGGGCAGCATTTCCCTTGCCGCTCATCGAAAGTTGCATGCCTTCAGCAACGCCGGCGGGGATATTGATGGTTATCACTTCTTCACCTTTTACAATGCCTTCGCCATAACACACAGTACATTTATTGGTAATAATTTTACCATCGCCACCGCATGTCGGACAGGCCGATGCAGTTTGCATTTGTCCAAGAAATGTATTTGAAATACGGGTTACCTGTCCCGAACCGTGGCAGGTTGAGCAAGTGGAAAATGAACCATCTTTTGCTCCGGTTCCATTGCAAGCAGAGCAGCCTATATATTTATTGACTTTAATTTTTTTCTCAACACCGTTTGCAATTTCGCTAAGGTCGAGTTTGACTTTAATCCTAAGGTTTTGTCCTTTCGAAACACGTTGACCACGAGAACCTCTGCTCCCTCCAAAACCTCCAAAGCCTCCAGTGTGTCCGCCAAAAATGTCACCAAACATTGAGAAAATGTCGTCCATGTTCATGTTCTGCCCACTAAATCCCGATGAACCATTCATGCCTGCATGGCCAAACTGATCGTAACGTTGTTTTTTATCGGGGTTGCTCAGCACTTCGTAAGCTTCGGCAGCTTCCTTGAAATTTTCTTCTGACTCCTTGTTGCCCGGGTTTTTATCGGGGTGGTATTGAATCGCTTTTTGTCGGTAGGCTTTTTTAATCTCTTCGGCTGTCGAGTTTTTAGTAACTCCAAGTACTTCGTAATAATCGCGTTTGCTCATTCTTTATTTTTCTCTTATTTATTCTCCTATAACAACTTTGGCAAAACGAATTACTTTGTCGTTTAACAGGTATCCTTTTTGGATCACATCAATAATTTTGCCTTTCAGGTTCTCACTTGGTGCAGCTGCTTTAGTAATTGCTTCGTGCACATCGGTGTCAAATTCCTGTTCTTTGGCTTCAATTTCTTTTAATCCGTTTTGTTTGATAAAGTCGATAAAACGTTTGTAAATCAAGTTTAAACCTTCGGCAACTGCTGTGGCGTCTTTAGCATCTTCCATTGATTGTAAGGCACGCTCAAAATCATCAATCACAGGTAAGATATTTAGCATAATACCCTCTCCTGCTGTTTTGATCATCTCCATTTTTTCCTTGAGGGTACGTTTACGGTAATTATCAAATTCGGCTTGAAGGCGTAAGAATTGGTCGCCTTTTGCTGCCAAAGCAATTTCGAGTTCTTCTATTTTATCTGCCTCTTTAGATTTACTTCCTTTTTTCGATGTTTTTTTAGTGCCTCCTGCTTTTTCTTCCTTTTCATTCTGGACATTTACATCGTTAACTGTTGTCGTTTGATCACCAGTGTCAGAAACTATTTCTTCTTCCTTGATTTTATCTTTTTTACTTGTCATATTTCTTCTATTTTTTTATAGGCTTCAAAAATACAAATTTTCTGCCATTTCGCTTATTCAGACATATTGACACCTAATTTGACAATTTTTAATGTCATTTTTTATTGCTGCAAATTTAAAGGTTTTTTTGTCATGGCAAACTGCCTTTTCAGGTCGGCTAAGGACTTGTAGTAATGGTGCCTATTCGATTTTAATAAGCATAATACCGCTTTGTAGTTTGTTACCAATAATGTATTGTGCCAGTGTTTTTTCCGAAATTGTCACTTTATTTAAATCCGATGAAGCATGTAATAACCTAACTTCGTTCCCAACCCGTGTTGTTATGCCCGTATGTATAATATCTAGCCCATTAATGCTGGTTGTAAAAGCTACAATTAATCCGCTTTCAATTATCGATTCTATGTTTTCAATATCTTCTTTGGGGATATAATACTGTTCGCAATTGCTTAGTTGGGTTTCTATTTCTTTTATTGTTGGAATCAATGTTGTATCACTGGTCAGTTGCCGATAGGCTGACGAATGTGTACTCATAAAATCGATATTCTTTTGATAGGCAACTCCTCCTAATTCCTGTGTAATATTAATAATGAAATCATTTTGAGCATTTTTTGAAATCCATTCTGTGAAATAATGTAATCGGCTACTGTAGTTGTCGATACTGGCCTTTCGGTATCTTATTTGTTTTAAGTTATTGGTGTAGTCGTTAAAGCCTGCTTTCTTGTTTTTAACCGTAATGCTAAGCGCCAAACATGTTTCAATAAATGTAGTACAATCGAATGCGTTCAAATTGATTACCAGCGATTCGCTCGTATCGGTTTCAAGGGTATGTGCAACATACGGAGTACCAATAAACGATAGTGCAATATTTTCAAATGTTTTTTGAGTAGGAGCTGACTGGTATTTTGAAAAAGTTTTTATTTTTTTGATTACAATTAGTGAATCTGACTTGCTATAAGTTAAACGGTCAGTTAATTCGGTTTGTTTAGGTTGAAAACAACTCATAAAACCTGTTAATACAATCAATAAAACGATTATTTTCATTTTTAGAATTGATGATCTGATAGTTATCTAATTAGACAAAAAATGACGTTGATTTTTCAATCTTGTTCTTTTTGATTTCCGAAAGTAGATTTTTCAATCTGTTTTTCCTTTTATTATGCTGTAAAAATTCAAAATATTTAACAGTTGCATGTTCTACAGCATATATTATTCACTTAAATTAAATCTGTGTCATCAGAATGGTATTTTTATCATTTATTCTGCAACGCATTTTGTTTAAATTTGTACGATTTAAAAAATTTATTAACCCATTTATACCTTTAAAATGAATTGTTTGAAGTATTCATTAATTATTTTATTTGCTGTTATGATGGCATCATGTAACCACCAAACCACTGCTGAACGTGGTTTTACACCCGAAGTGATGGAGTTGAAATCCAATCGTTTTACCCCTGAAGTATTGTGGATGTTGGGGCGCATCAGTGGCGAAAGTGTATCGCCTAACCAAAGTAAAGTGCTTTTTGGCATTACTTATTACAAGGTTGAAGAAGATAAAGGTTATCGCGATTTATACCTACTCGATCTTGAGAAAAATACTACAACTCGAATAAGCGATACCAAAATTAACGAAGGAAGTGAACAGTGGCGTCCCGACGGTAAAAAAATTGCATTTCTTAGCCAAGAGTCGGGTACTAACCAATTATGGGAAATGGATCCCGATGGTTCTAGGCGCAAACAAATCTCTTTTATCGATGAAGGGGTAACTGGGTTTAAATATTCTCCACAAGGTTCGAAAATCATATTTTCGAAAACAGTGAAGCTTGATCAAAGTGTAAACGATATTTATCCTGATTTACCAAAAGCCAATGCACGGCTCGAAACCGATATCATGTATCGGCATTGGAACACTTGGCACGACTACACCTATAATCATCTTTTTGTAACTGATTATAACGAAAATGGTATTCATGATGTAAACGACATTATGAAAGATGAACCGTTTGACACCCCAACAAAACCCTTTGGAGGCATGGAGGATATTGCGTGGAGCCCTGATGGTGAAACTATTGCCTATGTTTGTAAAAAAAGTACGGGTAAAGAATATGCTTTTTCAACAAATTCCGAAATCTGGCTTTATAATCTTCAAAGCGGTACTGTGACCAATTTTACTAATGGGAATATGGGTTACGACATGAATCCTGTTTTTTCGCCCGATGGTACTCAACTTGCCTGGACTAGCATGGCCCGCGATGGTTATGAAGCTGACCAAGCTCGCTTAATGGTTGCTGATTTGACCAGCGGAGAAAAAACCAATTTGTTTTCTAATTTTGAAGAAAGCGCTCAGAATTTAGTTTGGTCTCAAGATGGTGATTTTATTTTCTTTATAAGTGATATAAAGGCGACCGACGAGATTTTTAAAGTTGAGGTGGCTACTTCAAAAATTGATAGAATAACCAATGGTATTCACGATTATAAATCTCTACAGTTGGCAGGGAATCAATTGCTCGCCCGCAAACAATCAATGTCGCATCCCGATGAATTATTTCTTGTTGATCCAATAACTGGTGTCGACAAAGCCATCACTTTTATTAATAAACCAATAATTGATCAATTGGCACTGGCTCCGGTCGAAAAGAGATGGGTGAAAACAAGCGATGGTAAAGATATGTTGGTGTGGGTGATTTTGCCACCTAACTTCGACTCTGCAAAAAAATATC
The DNA here is from genome assembly GCA_035271585.1 of Prolixibacteraceae bacterium. Lineage (GTDB taxonomy): Bacteria > Bacteroidota > Bacteroidia > Bacteroidales > Prolixibacteraceae > Roseimarinus. Next base: position 18,794 of record DATERL010000161.1, on the reverse strand, counting down.
CTGCTTTGCTTTATTGTCAGGGCGGGCCACAAGGCACCGTTAGCCAATTCTGGTCGTACAGGTGGAATTTTCAACTCATGGCTGCCAACGATTATATTATTGTAGCACCAAACAGGAGGGGCTTGCCTGGATTTGGAATGGAGTGGCTTGAGCAAATTAGCAAAGATTATGGTGGCCAAAACATCAATGACTATTTATCGGCTATCGACAATGTGGCTAAAGAGCCTTATGTTGACGAGAATCGCTTAGGTGCAATTGGTGCCAGTTATGGTGGCTTTTCGGTATTTTACTTGGCTGGCCATCATCAAAAACGTTTTAAGGCTTTTGTGTCGCATGCCGGTATATTCAATTTTGAACAAATGTATGCCACAACCGAAGAAATGTTTTTTGTTGATTGGGATTTGGGCGGTGCTTATTGGGATAAAAACAATCAAGTAGCACAGCGTTCCTATTCCTTCTCTCCCCATAATTTTGTCGATCAATGGGATACCCCAATTTTGGTAATACATGGTGAAAACGATTTTCGTATTCCTTATACGCAGGGAATGGCTGCTTATAATTCGGCAATAATGAAAGGTATTCCTGCTCAATATTTACACTACCACGACGAAAACCATTGGATATTGAAGCCACAAAATGGTTTATTGTGGCATCGCACCTTTTTTAATTGGTTAGATAAATGGTTGAAGTAAGTTATTTGTTGAGTGGTATTCTAAAGTGGAAAATTGGAGATACAATCAAAAAAGTGTTCGCTTATTTTAAAAGTGAATAGGTAAAAAGGTCTACCACTTACGAAAAAATTATTCGAAATGCTATTATTTAGGTCGAATTATGACGAATGTCATGTTAGTGTTGATGAAATGACGTTTTGAATTGATAAAAAGTGTTAAAAGTTTTGGTGGTAATGATTTTTCATTTATATTTGTCACAGATATCAAAGAGTAGATATTAAGAAATAAAGATTTTTTTTTTGGTGGTGTTTTAGTTTAAGAGGGGAATGAAATAGCTCAGTATTATACTGGGCTTTTTCTATTTATATAAGTTGCCTTATTTTTATTCTCTCTAAGCTGAATCGCTCTATTGTAACTCACTTTTTTTTTCTTTAATTTTTCCAAGAATATTTTTTTCAAAAAAAGCCGCCCTTATATAGGGGCGGCTCCGAATTGATTGATAAATTGAGGTGTATGATTAACCGCACTTTGAATGACCGCAGTCTGGGCAAGTGAGGCATCCTTCTTGATAAATAATGTTAGTTGAGCCGCATTGTGTGCATTCGCTTCCTTCGGCTTTGGTTCCATCGGGTATGTATTTCTTTAATGCACGTGCAACGCCCGCTTTCCATGTGTTAATCGATTCATTGTCGAGTTGAAGGCTCGATACGAGCTCAACTATTTTATGAATCGGCATGCCATGTCGAAGTGTTCCCGATATGAGTTTTGCATAATTCCACATTTCAGGATTAAACTTAAATGAAAGGCCTTCCATGGTGGTTTTATAACCGCGTTTATTGGTGTATTGAAAGTCGTAACGAGTTTCCTCTTCCATTTTCACCTTAATTATTGTTCCGCTATCAACTGATCGGGGTATAAGTAGTCCTTCTTCGTCGTCGGCCAGCCCGGTGAATATTTCGTATGGGCGATCGTCGATCAGACCGATAAAAGCAATCCATTTTTCACGGTTATTTTGGAAGCGAACCACATCAGCTTCGAGGCTTTCAGGGCGTCTCGAAGGGAAATTCCCCAAAGTGTCTTTGTTGTTGCCTTGTTTCTTTTTGTCGGAAATTAGCACGCCAGTGCGTGAACCTTCGCGGTACACTGTTACACCTTTACAACCCGATTTCCAAGCTTCCATGTATAATTGTCCAACCAGTTCTTCCGTTGCGTCTTCGGGGAGGTTGATGGTTACGCTAATAGAGTGATCGACCCATTTTTGGATACGTCCCTGCATGCGTACTTTGTTTAACCAGTCAACATCGGCTGATGAAGCGCCATGATAAGGTGATTCTTTGATAATTTCGTCCAGTTCTTCTTGAGTGTAGCGCTTTTTGCTATCGTAGCCGTTTGCATCCATCCATACTTTGAATTTATGGTGGAAAACAATGTATTCTTCCCAGCTATCGCCTAATTCGTCAATAAAGTCAACTTGTATGTCTTTGTCGTTAGGGTTCACTTTTCGCCTGCGTTTATAAACGGGCATAAATACTGGTTCGAGCCCCGATGTTGTTTGGGACATGATGCTGGTTGTTCCGGTAGGCGCTATTGTTAATAAAGCAATGTTTCTTCTTCCATGCTTTTCCATTTCAGAGTATAACTCCGGATCGGCATTTTTAATGCGATTAATAAAAGGGTTGTTTTTTTCACGCGATGAATCGTAAATTTTGAATGCTCCCCTTTCTTTTGCCAGCAATACTGACGATCGGTAGGTTTCAAGAGTGATATTCTTGTGTATTTCTTCCGCAAAATCGGTGGCAATTTCGCTGCCATAGCGCAAGCCTAAAGCGGCAAGCATGTCACCTTCGGCAGTAATGCCAACACCAGTTCTACGACCTTCTTGTGCTTTTTGGCGAATGTTGCTCCAGAGATTGATTTCGTTCGCTTTGATTTCAGAACTCTCGGGGTCTATGTTTATCTTTTCAAGTATTTGGTCAATTTTCTCAAGTTCGAGATCGATAATGTCGTCCATGATTCGTTGAGCCATTTGGACATGTGTTTTGAATAAATCGAAATCGAACCTGGCTTCTTTCGTAAAAGGATGATTGACATACGAATAGAGGTTGATGGCTAACAAGCGACAACTATCGTAAGGGCAAAGTGGTATTTCGCCACAAGGGTTAGTGGAAACGGTACGGTAACCTTGGTCGGCGTAACAATCGGGCACCGATTCCTTGATTATGGTATCCCAGAAGAGGATTCCTGGTTCGGCCGATTTCCAAGCGTTATAAACAATTTTTTTCCAAAGATTAGACGCATCGATATCGCGAGTAAAAACCGGGTTTTTTGAATAAACCGGGTAGCTTTGGGTATAAGCTTTTCCTGTTTCAATCGAGCGCATGAACTCGTCGTCTATTTTTACCGATACATTAGCGCCGGTTACTTTGCCCTGCTCCATTTTTGCATCGATGAAATGTTCCGAGTCGGGGTGTTTAATAAGCACCGAGAGCATGAGTGCTCCACGTCGTCCGTCTTGGGCAACTTCGCGGGTCGAATTTGAATAACGCTCCATGAAAGGGACCAGACCAGTTGAGGTTAAGGCTGAGTTTTTTACTGGTGAGCCTTTTGGCCTAATGTGCGACAGGTCGTGTCCTACGCCGCCCCTACGTTTCATTAGTTGTACCTGCTCTTGGTCAATTTTCAATATCCCACCATACGAGTCGGAGTTTCCGTTGTTGCCAATAACGAAGCAATTCGAAAGGGAAGCTACCTGGAATTCGTTCCCGATACCGGTCATTGGGCCACCTTGGGGGATAATATATTTGAAGTCTTTTAGTACTTCATATATTACTTTTTCCGACAACGGATTTTTATACCCACGCTCAATGCGTGCAATTTCTTTTGCCAAACGACGATGCATGTCGTCGGGTGTCAACTCGTAAATATTGCCGTGCGAATCTTTCAGGGCATATTTGTTTACCCATACTCTGGCGGCCAACTCGTCGCCTTTAAAGTATTTTAACGATGCCTGAAATGCTTCGTCAGTAGTAAAAGTTTTACAATCAGCAGTCACAAGTTCAATGTTTTTCAACTCCATAAGTAATGATTAAAAAGGGGTTCCACTTAAAAATATGGTTGTTGTTATTTCGTGTATTTATAGTTAATTTTTCGTTACCGAATTTAGTACAGAATGCGCACATATGGAGAACTCTTGCGTGGGAAGTTATTAAAAAGTTATCAACTTCGGGATATCAAGTATTTGGAATGCAGGGTATTGTAATTTTCAAAAATGTGAAAAGTTTACCAAAAAAATCACTTGTTTCTAAAGTTGGGACTTCGTCATATTAATAAAAAACGAGAAAGTCAAGTGTTAATTAAAATAAAATAGCCATAAACAATCAACAGTTGATTGTTAAAAAACTTTGTCGAGAATTTTTTGTGTAGCTCCAACATTATTCTTTACATATTGGGCTGCTTGGGTGGCAATTTTCTCGGTTGTTGATGGGTTGGCTAACAAGTGGTATAAAACGGTGTTAAATTCTTCAATGTTATTTACAGGGAATGCGGAATTTTGGTTAACTAAATCAATGGCTTCGCGAAAACGTTCGTAGTTGGGGCCAAAAATAATGGGCATACCAAAAGTTGCCGGTTCAAGCACGTTGTGGATGCCGGCACCAAAACCTCCACCAACTACAGCAATTTGCCCATATTGATATAATGAGGTTAAAATACCGTAGCAGTCAACTACCAACACTTGTTTGTTTTTAAGATTAGCCTTTGTAGCTTCGCTGTATTTGATGGCTTTGTCGCCATAGCTCTGCATTATGCGGTCGACGTTCCCGTTTTCGATTTCGTGAGGCACCAAAACAACTTTAATGCCTTGGTTTTTCAAAACAAATTGGCGCAATAAGGCTTCTTCGGATTTCCATGTGCTACCGGCTATAATTACTGGTGTGCCGTTAATAAAAGCTTCGACAATTTTGAGCGGTTTTACATTTTTTAAAATGTTGGCTACGCGATCGAAACGGGTATCGCCAGTAATGGTGTGGTTTTTTATATTGATTGTGTCGAGAAGTGCGGCCGAGCTTTCGTTTTGAAGAAAGAAATGGCTTGCTTTGCTAAGCATTTTACGATACCATTTTCCATACGATTTGAAGAAAAGTTGGTCTTCTCTAAAAATTGTTGAAACGAAGTAAACAGGTATTGCTTTTTTATTTAAAATTGAAAGAACATTATACCAATATTCATATTTTATAAAGAAAACCATTTCGGGTTTTGCATACTTAATCAGCTTTTTGATATTAAAACGGGTGTCAAGTGGTAAATAACAAACAAAATCGGCATTTGAATAGTTTTTTTGCACTTCGTATCCCGAGGGGGAATAAAAGGTGAGTAAAACTTTTTTATGAGGGAAGCGGTTTTTTATTTCTTCGATAACTGGCCTGCCTTGTTCAAATTCGCCCAACGAAGCACAATGTACCCAAACCACTTGATCGGATCCCGAAAAAACAGCTTTCATCTTTTTTAATTGACCTTTTCTTCCGCGAATCCAAAGTTTGGCTTTTGGATTAAAATGCGATGCAATTAATGTGAGCAGGTAAAGTGTGTAAATCCCGATATTGTATACTATCTTCATATTAAATGTTAATTGTTGGCTGTATAGCCAATGTCGTCGTTTTTGTTTTGTTCTTGCGAAGCCTCGACTGCAAGTTGGTCGCATCTTTCGTTTTCGGGTATGTTGGAATGTCCCTTTATCCAGATGAATTTAACTTGGTGTTTTTTGTAGATTTCTAAAAATCGCATCCAAAGATCGGGATTTTTTTTTCCTTTAAACCTTTTTTTTACCCATTCGAATACCCAGCCTTTGCTTACTGCATCGGCCACATATTTCGAATCGGTATAAACTGTTACATCACAATTATCAACTTTTAATGCTTCGAGACCTTTTATAACTGCCAGCAATTCCATGCGGTTGTTGGTCGTTAAATTAAAACCCTCCGAGAGTTCCTTGCGATGCAATCCCGACATCATTACAACGCCGTAACCTCCTGGTCCCGGATTGCCTCTTGAAGCACCATCGGTATAAATTGTTATTTTATGCGACATTTAATTATTGTGTGCAGGTAAAAGCCTGTTTGCTAAAATTAGCAGGCAAATTTATCAAAAAAGATAGGTTTATATTATCTCTTTAAACAAAAATGATTTTGAAAATTAAAACTTAGTTACATCGTTATCTATTTTATCAAATTCATTTCCTCGATAAGATGCGTGGCGCCTGCAAATTTGTCGATAACCCACATTACATATCGAATATCGACATTGATGCATTTTTGTAATTCAGTTTCGAAAACAATATCGCCACTCATGGCTTCCCAGTTACCATCGAAGGCAATACCAATTAATTCGCCATTTGCATTAATAACGGGGCTGCCTGAATTTCCTCCGGTGATGTCGTTGTTTGAAATGAAACAAGTATTAAGCATTCCGTTTTCGTTGGCATAGTCGCCAAAGTCATTGGCGTAATACAATTCTTTTAATCGTGGCCATACATCAAACTCCCTGTCTCCAGGTATTTCCTTCTCAATATAACCTTTTAGAGTTGTATAGTAATCGTAGTGTGTTCCATCCCCAGGCGTGTAACCTCCAATGCTGCCATAGGTTAATCGCATAGTTGAGTTGGCATTGGGATAGTAGTTTTTGTCGCTGCTCATTTCGAGTAAGCCTTCCATGAATATGCGATAGCCCCGGTTAAGCTTGTTGTTGTCTTGTTCGTTCTCGGCCCTCGCTCTCCATAGTGTTTTGTAGATTTCGGACGAAGCCCGGAATATTGGGTCTTTTTTAAGTGTTTTTATTTTTGGGTTTTCTAAAAAGCGCATGTACGAATCGTAGTTGCCGAATAAACTGTTTTTGAAAATCTTTTCGGCCCAGACTTCATAGTTGCCCTTATACTTTTTATTAATTTGGGTAATAAATGAAGGGTAATATTTTTGATCGACATTTTGAACATAGATTTTTGTGAGGGCTGCAACAATTGATTGATCGGTGGCCGAATGATAATCTTTATAGAATACCTCGCCACGTTCTTTTAAGCTTTCAATGGTATTGTTAACGCTATTTTTGTTGTTCTTTTTATCAATCGAAATTCGTTTTGATAAGGTTTCAAATTGATAAGCCAGCCCGAAAATTTCGGGACCCGATAAAAATGCTTCATAAATGAAGTTTACAGCTTTGTCGTCGTCTGTATTTTGGTAGGCTTCACTGAGCAAGGGAAGTGCTTGTGCATACTTTTCGATGCGAGCGCTATCAAGGCTGACCCAGATCGAAAAGTCATCTTCAACTTTTCGTTTACGTTCAACCAAATTAAGCCTTTCGATGCCTCTGTTTTGGCCAATGCTATATTTATAGTAATTTGAACTGCGAGCATGTTTCGATGCGTACATAATGGTTGCCTTGCTGCTGGTTGCCATGTGTTTTCGTATAATTTGAAGCTTAGGCTCTCTTGCAGTTATGCGGGTAGCATTTACAATATCCATAGTGAATTTAACACCATCGGCAGTGAGGTAGCGATTGGTTGAGCCCGGGTAGCCCATAATCATGGCGAAGTCGCCTTCAGTATATCCCTTTAACGATATGGGTAGAAAATGCCTCGGGCTCAGCGGAATATTTTCTTCGGCATACTCGGCAGGTGTGCCGTCGGGCGCTGTGTAAACGCGGAACATCGAAAAATCACCGGTGTGGCGAGGCCACATCCAGTTGTCGGTGTCACCGCCAAATTTCCCTATAAAGTGAGGGGGTGCGCCAACAAGGCGAATGTCTCTGAATGTTTCGTAAACAAAAAGAATGTATTGGTTGTCATTGTAGAATGCTTTTACAGTAGCATTATAATGAGTGCTGTCGGTAGCTTCTTTAACAATATTGGTAATAGTAGCGTTAATGCTGTTGTTGCGTTGAAGTTCGGTCATGTTGGGAGTCACGTTCTCTAGTGCTTTTTCGCTTACATCTTCAACCCTAATTAAAAATGAAACGAACATTCCCGGATTGCTCAGTTCGTCAGATTTAGTTGCTGCCCAAAAGCCGTCTCTTAAAATATTTTGTTCTTCGGATGAGTGCTGCTGTATTTGGCTATAACCACAGTGGTGGTTGGTTAGAAATAGGCCTTCAGCTGAAACAATTTCGCCTGTACACGAACCACCATTTAACGAAATTACAGCATCTTTAAGGCTTGAACTATTAATGCTGTAAATATCTTCGGCACTTAATTTTGCACCCAGTTGGTGCATTTTATCAAGCTGTACTTTGTTTAAAAATGAAGGAAGCCACATTCCTTCATCGGCCCTAATGGAAATTGCAAGTAACAGACTTGCTATCAGAATTAATGCTTTACAGAACTTCATATTTTCCTTTTTTCTTTTGTCTTTGTAATTGATTTCAAGACAGTTGATTGCTTAAAACGGAATTACAAAAAACGTTTATTTAATAAATTGGTTTTTTAAAAATGCAAATATAAGGGTAATTCTGAAACACTCAACTTGAATGCGTCATTTCAATTTTACACATTGAACGAGCGAGTTGGGATGGAAGTTGTTGCGTGTTGAGGCTTTTTCTCTCAATTATTTGCACTATGTTGTGTGCTTAGTTGTATTAAGTAATGATGATTTGGATGTTTGAAAGCATTATTTATGTTATAAGATTGTAGGGTTACTTCAAAAAAATAGTATATTTTTACAAGTTGATATTTTAAATGTCAGCTTTTTTTAGGGGGATCAAACTTTTATGTGGTTTTTTTATTAATTCATTTTAAACTAATAATGAATGATAAAGTCTAACAGGGGAGTTCGCACACCTTATGTAGTATAGACTTTGGAATGTTTTAAAGGCATATGCGAAGCATTCATGAGTTCAACTTTAAAAATTAACCTTTTACGAATAAATTATCATAACGTATGAAATTAAGAAGTGTAAGTTTTTTGTTCGCTGCTTTTTTAGTTTTGGTGTCAGTATCTTGTACTCAGGACGAAGGCTTTGGTGGTAGTAGTAGTCTGACAGGTAAACTGGTTACTCGTTACTACAATAATGATTTTACTGTTTTTCAAGGCGAGGAACCTGCTGTTGATGAAAATATATTTATCGTTTTTGGTGGCGACAGCGTAGTTGGCGACAGGATCAGATCGAGCTTTAATGGCGATTTTAGATTTGAATACTTGTGGCCAGGCAATTATAGGCTATTTTATGAAACCAACGACTCTACGGGCAATTCGCTTGACGATATATCAATTCAAAAAAGTATTGAGATTAAAAGAAACGAAACGCTCGATTTAGGTATTCTTTACAATTATAAAGCATTAAATTGGAATAAAGGAACTGCTAAAATTAAGGGGAAAATTATTGAGAAAAACTATAAAAAAAGTTCGGTTTACCCCAATCTCGAAATTTCTGATATATTTGGTGCACAAGAAAAGGAAGTTTACCTGATATATAACGATGAAGACTTCTACTGTGAACGTATTCGCACACAAGGCGATGGTACTTATGTCTTTTCAAATTTACTAATTGGGAAGTATGTCGTATTTGTATATTCAGAAGATGTTTACTCCAATAGTGGTGTAGCTGACATTGTTAAGAAAGCTACGGTAGAAATTACCCAAAAGGGCGAAGTTATAGTCTTGGACGATATTATAACTGATAAATTTTAAAAAGTATGAAGCATCTATTATTAATTGTTTTTGTTACCATATCGCTTAGTGGCTTTGCACAAATTAAAAAAAGTGAAGCAACTCAGTATGGTATCGAAGTAAAACGTTATTTCGAACAAAATTTAAAAGATGGAACTTCTGAACCTTCGATATTCAAAGAAGAGTTTTACGATTTTAGGGGTGAATTGGTTGAAATAAAAGAATACTCCGATAAAGGTAAAAAAATTGATTTGTGGATAAAGTATAAATTTGATGCAAAAGGTAATTTGATTGAAGAGACAGAGTTGGATAGCAAAGGCAAACAGTTGCGCCGGATGGAATATAAATACGACACTGACCTAAGGGTTGAAAAGTTGTATTACGACGACAAAGACCGTTTATACCAAAAGCGTTTTTATAAATATGAGTTTAGAAAGTAATATAAAAGAGATAATAGCACAATTCGATCCTATTTCGTTAAAACAAATGGATAAGGTTGCTTTAATGCGAAGAACCGACACGAAATTTGTTCTTAGTGTCGATTTTTTGCCCGAGTTGCTGAGCAAAGCGGTCGATCATTATTTTATGGTCGAGATTAAAGACGAACGCGAACAGATTTACGAAACAACCTATTTCGACACACCCGATTATGCCATGTACCAACTACATCATAATGGTAAACTTAACCGACAAAAAATCCGCCTTCGAAGATATATTTATTCAAAAAAGGAGTTTCTAGAAGTTAAACAAAAAAACAACAAGGGTGAAACCATAAAAAAACGCATCGAACATTTTAACAGTTCACCAATCAATAAAGATGAGAAATCGGGTTTGTTTGTTGAAAAACTTACTCCTTATAATAGTGAAGATTTGGTGCCGACACTCGGTAATCGATTTATAAGAATAACTTTAGTCAACAAAGATTTTAAAGAACGAATAACCCTCGATTACGATATAAATTTCATTGACCTAAAGCATAATCTTAAAATCAAAACAAACGGTATATGTATTGCCGAAATAAAAAAGGAACGGGATAACCGCAGCTCTCCTTTTATTAATTATTTGAAAGAAATGCGTATTAATTCAATGGGATTTAGCAAGTACTGCATTGGTATGGCCATGTTAAACCCCGAAGTGAAGAAAAATTTGTTTAAAGCAAAAATAAGATCAATTGTTAAATTATAATATAAATTACAGATATGCAGCTATTTAATATCAATTTGATTGACGTAGGAGATTTCCTGGAACTCCTTGTTCGTTTCACATTCAATTTTGTGGTCGTTTTTATTGCCATAAGGGTATTGTATTTTAGAGTACGCAGGCGTCGCGATTATATGTTCACGTTTATTCTAATTTCGACGGTTGTGTTTTTACTTTGTTTCTTGCTCGAAAGCGTGAAGCTACAATTAGGATTCGCCCTTGGGTTGTTTGCCATCTTTGGCATCATCAGGTATCGTACAACTCAAATCCCAATTAAAGAGATGACTTATCTTTTTTTGGTAATTGGAATATCGGTAATCAACGCATTGGCTAATAAAAAAATTAGTTATGCCGAGTTGTTTGCTACCAATGCTTTGTTATTAGCTGTTACCTACGGCTTAGAGCGTATGATGATGCTGCGCCATGAAACGCGCAAACGAATTGTATATGAAAATATCGAGTTGATTAAGCCCGAAAATCGCGCCGAATTAAAAGCTGATCTCGAAAAACGAACTGGCTTAGTTATCAATCGTATCGAAATTGGTAAGATTAGCTTTTTAAGAGATACTGCTAATATTAATGTGTATTACCTCGAAGATGAGAATATTGCCGACCTTGAATCTAATATGTTGTTGGGAGACGATGACGACTAGACCATTTACTTATTTCGTTTTTTCGATTTTATCTTTACTGTTGATTGGTAATACTGCATTTTCGCAGCAAACCGATTTGAGGTTAAGGCTTTTTGGTGAGCTTGAAAAAGAGATTGTTAAAGACCTTAATGTGAGTTTGGAGTATGAACATCGCTTCAATAAAAACCTTACAGCTTTCGATAAAGCATTTTTCGAACCCTCGCTTTCGTACGATTTTAATAAACAGTATAGGATAGGTGCTTCGTGTCGTATGGGTTTAAGCGATAATGTTGTTCGAAAACGTAAATATCAATATAGAACCAGTGCTTATTTGCAGTATCGTTTTAAAGTGGATGATTTTAGGATTCGCTTTCGCACAGTGTTGCAATATGGATTCGATGATATTAGCAGCATATCGTCATTTCTAGTAAATAATTTGGTGAATCGAAATTCGGTTCAAGTTGATTACGACTGGTTTGGAAGTAGGTTGAGACCCTATGCTAAATATGAATTCTTTTTTCATGTTAATCATCCGCAAGGCGGCATTATTAATCAACAACGTTTTTCAGCCGGAACAAAATACAAAGTATCAAAAGCTTTATCGCTCAATGCATTTTATATGTTCGAAAATGAGTTTAACATCGTTTCTCCTATTAACTCACATATTTTCGGATTCGGTGCATCGTATTCGCTTTAGCCAGTGTTTTATTTAAACCGACCATGATTGCTTAATATTTGTTAATATTTAAAAATTGGTGCAACCATTGTATGGGGTTAATTGTCAATAAAGAAGTCATGTATTTCTTAAGACAATTATAGCCATGAAACACTTACTTATATTACTGCTTTTTTTTATCCCTTTTTGGGTAAGTGCACAAACCTTATCCACCTTTTCGGGTCAAGTTAGTGATAATAAGAACGGCGAATTTATCGAAAATGTATCTTTATGGGTAGAATCCATTCAGTTGGGTACCTTAACTGATATAAACGGAGACTTTATTTTGCACTTACCGACTGGAAAATATAATGTTGCGTTTTCGTCGCCAGGATACTACAGTAAAACGATTGAAGTTTTATTGGCTGAAAACTATCAATTAACAATTAAACTCGATCGCGAGAAAAAAGATTCTCGAAAGAAAATCAGCACAGCGCAATCCCGAAAAATTCAAAATATTAAAATTGATTATTCTTCAAAGAAAGTTTTATCAGAAAACATCAATGCCAATAAATCGAGTGATGTTTTACCCGTGCTTGAGTAATCTTGTTTAGTGAAAAATATTTTTCTACAACGGTTCATCCATTTATTTCGTCATTTTAGTGTTTTTTTATTGCAATTAATACAGCATTAAGGCATTTTTACCAAGTATCGAATTATTTGATAAATTGCTCAACTTAATTGATGTATAAATATGCCAGTAAACATTGTAACACTTCGATCGTTCGTTAAAAACACAGTCATTGCTATTATTATTTCGTCGATAATTGGCACTTTATTTTTAATGCTTTTCACTCAATGTAAATCGTTTGTTTTTGTCGATTATTTGATAAATGCAGGATATTCATCCGTATTGGGCTTGGGCCTTTTTGCCAATGGCTTGGTTTTTTCATTAGTTGAAAAACGTTTCATTTCGTGGATTGAATTTCCGGTTCGGAGTATTATAATTGCAGTTATTGTACATTTGGTTTACTCATCGTTTATTATATTTTTTATCAACTGGTTATGGTATGTTGTTATTTTTAACGAAGCTGAAACCATTTCAGAAATAAAAGGTGGTTGGTATGTAATTTTTGGCGAATATCTCATTCTTGTTGTTATCTCGTTGATATTATATATACGTTCTTTCTTTAGGGCCTACCGGAACGAAGTTATTAACAGCGAACAATTGAAGCAAGGCGCTATTGCTTTGCAGTATCAAATTATGCAGAATCAGGTCAACCCTCATTTTTTGTTTAATTCACTTAATGTTTTAGTCTCACTAATCGATATCGACAGTGAAAAAGCAAAACTCTTTACACGAGAACTATCGTTGTTTTATCGTGAATTGCTCCATTTTAAAGATAAAGAGTTGGTTCCATTAATTGATGAACTCCAGTTTGTTAAGCGTTATATCTTTCTTCAGAAAATCAGATTTGGAGATAATTTTGAAGTTGAAATTCTTTTAAGTGAAACCATTAAGGGAGAAGTAATTCCAATGTCGTTACAAATGTTAGTCGAAAATGCGGTGAAACACAATATTGTATCAAAAGATAAGCCTTTGAAAGTATTAATAGGTAAACTTGATGGCGATCAAATTTTTGTAGAAAATAATAGGCAAGTCAAACAGGCGGTTGATGGAAGTAACCAAATTGGACTGAAAAACATTCAAAAACGATATGAATATTTAACTGGCAAACAAATGATAATAACAGATAATGCAGACTATTACAGGGTTACCATACCTCTTGTGCGATTTTAATTTTATAAAAGTATGAAAGCATCATTACGTATATTGATAGTCGAAGATGAGCCTTTGGCTGCTGCTCAATTAAGTGCTTTAATTTTAAAGTTAAGGCCCAATTCACTTGTGTTATCCGTTTGCGACACCATTGAGTCAACTGTTAGATGGATTGAAAATAACCCTGCCCCTGACCTTGCTTTTTTCGATATTCAACTTGGCGATGGCTTAAGTTTTGAAATATTTGCACAAACCGATTTCGATGCGCCAGTTATTTTTGCCACGGCTTACGATCAGTATGCTATTCAGGCTTTTAAAGTTAATAGTGTCGATTATATTTTAAAGCCAATTAACGACGACGAATTACTCCTTGCCATTGAGAAATTCGAGAAGAATAGTGTCAAGCGACTTGCGATACCTTTGGCCGATAGTTCTTTCCGGCAATTAATCGAATCGTTGAGTAAACCTGATTACAAAAAGCGTTTTTTGATTAAAATTGGAACCCAGCTAAAATCGGTTGATATTGACGAGGTACTCTATTTCTACAGCTATCAAAAAGGAAGCTACATTAAAACAATCGATAATAAGAATTATTTGCTCGATCAAACACTCGAATTAACTGAACAACAAGTTGATCCCAAACGTTTTTTTAGGATTAACCGCAAATATCTTATTTCCATTAATGCTATTGTAAAAGTTTGTGCTTACAGTAATTCAAGGTTGAAGTTAATAGTAACTCATCCGAATGATGATGATGATGATGATGATGATGATTTTTTGGTCGCCCGCGAAAAGGTTAAACATTTTAAAACTTGGCTCGATAGTTAGCGTTTTTCCAATTTTTGTGCTGCTTCGTTGTCAATAATCCAAATAAGCTTCCCATTAATAGGGTTTATATGTGTCGCCGGCAAACTTTTGTCTCTCAAATCAATTATTTGATGGATTTTTAAGGCTTTATTTTCTCCTGTTGAAATAAATACAATGGTTTTGCTGTTGTTGATTAATTTACCGGTAAATGTAACCCGTTTTTGACCGCTGATTGGATGGGCGGCTACTTCGCAAAGTTTTTCCGATTTTAGTAATTCCATTTGACTGGGGAAGATGGATGCGGTATGCCCATCGTCGCCTAATCCCAGTAGCACTAAATCGAATTGGGGTATTTCAAGGTTTTTTTTAAGTAACGTGTCAATTTGAAAGGCGTATCTTGCTGCTTCTTCTGCTGGTCGATTTTCGCCCATTACTCGGTGAATGTTTTGAGGCTTAACCCCACAAGGTGAAAGCCAAAGTTTATTCGCCCAAAAGTAATTGCTTTCGTCGTCGTTTGGTGACACACAACGTTCGTCTCCCCACCAAAAATTAAACCTTGGGTCAATGAGATCTTTCCCATAATTTACGGTGAGATAATTGAAAATATCTTTTGGAGTGGAACCACCCGAGAGTGCGATGTGGATTGATTTTTCACTTTTTGTTTTCGATAAATCTATTAGCATTGATGCTATGTTCTCTGAAATTTCGTTCGTGTTATCGAAAATTTTTACTTCTTGTTTCATGACAGTTCATTTGATTGGTTTAATAGTACAACAAATTCATTTAACGAAGGTTTAAAACATGTTTGAGTACCTCGATTGGGGTAAAGAAAAAGAGCTGTCAATCTTGACAGCTCCGAATCTAACTATTAACCTGTTTACTAATAGACTTAATAAACAGAGGCAAACATATAAAAATAGTATAACATTTAATGCTTTATTGAAAAAAATCAACCAATTATTCATTTTAAGGTGAAGTAATCTGGAGAATACGAACCGTTATTTAATTAGTGTGGTTTTACTTTTGAAGAAATACTCACTATAAATAGTGGGTTGTTTCCAAGTAAAATAATTTTTTAAGGAAGTCCTTTTTTTGTTTGATAATGTTGGGAACGCTCAATTCGTTTCTATCGGTATTATGCTCCACGTTTCAACGAGTTTGATTTCTTCGTTGGGTTTTAAAGTTTGATAAGCCGAATGGTGTTCTAATTCAAGTATGTTGGTAATGCCACTTGCCGACACGCAATTGTAAACCTCAACCAGAGCTTGTTCTGGATGAATGTTTTCTTTAGGAACTTTTTCGAATTCAATTTTTAGCTGATGATTTTTCTTTTCGACTAATAATTCTCCCCTAAGTGGATAAATAAACGCTTTTGAAATGCGCTGTTTATTTTTGTCGTTAGGTAGTTCAGGTATAAATGTGAAATAACCGCCTTCAATTTTATGGCGAGTAATTTCTTTAAACTTGTTTTCTTCGGTTTGTATTTTTTGTATGCTTTCGTCGTTGGCCGGTACTTTGAAAGGTGTAAAGGCATCGAAACGGGCATTCGACCATAAATCCCAAGAAATACTTGTTTCACGGCAGTTTTTACCTGTAACCTCAATAATTAGTTTGTTATCGTTTAGCGTGAATTTTTTAATTAATGAAATGCCGCTTATGGGGCTGCACTTAATTTCAAGGCTTATCGATGTGTCTGTTTTTTCAATGATTTCGCAAGTTGAATAAATGAGATAAGGATCGGGCGGCCAAACATCGGCACGTTCTTTTTTATGGGGCATCAGGTTCTGATGAGTCCACCATTCGCTTTGTGGACCAACCCAAGTGATAAAACCGTTATAGGGTTTGAATTTTGCGTCAGCGCTTGGTTTTATTCTTTCTGTTTCAGGTTCGTTCCACAATGTACTGTCGGAGTATAAAAAGTTTTCACCACCTATTGGCGCAAAATACACCATACGACCACCAACATCGGGTAGAAAAACGGCTTTAACTTGATTATTTTCAATGCTTATTGGTTTTTGCTTGGCCGCAAACAGGCTCATGCCCAAAAATAGCAAGCAGCATGTCGAAAAGATTTTTGTTTTCATGGTGTGTGGTTTTTTAATGATTGTTCGTTTATCTCTTATAGTGTTTTAAATATTCTTATTTTTGAGCAGCTAAGCAAAGTAATATGTTTTCGAGGTTTATTTGTTATTCCATAAAATAATTATGGGCCGCTAACTCGTAAAGTTAAAACTTTGATAAGTTTTTTTTGATATTTTTAATTGATTATTTTCAAATTTTGAAAAATGCTTTCAATCTGTATCCCAATATATAATTACGATGTTACTTTTTTGGTCTCGGCTTTAAAGGAACAAATAATACACGAGAATTTAATCTGCGAGGTATTATTGGTTGACGATTGCTCGTCGGATATGGAATTGTTTGAACGAAACAAAAAATTGGTCGATAATAATACTGTATCGCTTATAAGGCTTGATGAAAATAGTGGCCGTTCGCTTGTTCGGAACTTTTTGGCGTCCAAGGCTTCATATCCTTCTTTGCTTTTTCTCGATTGTGATACTTGTCCGGTAAACGACAATTTTTTGTTGAATTATTATCTGGAGGCTGATAGTGATGTAGTTGTTGGTGGTATTGCTTATCGAGATAAAATGCCCGATGAAAGATGTTCCTTACGTTGGAATTATGGTAGGAGGCGCGAAGAAATAAAAGCCTCTTTAAGAGTGCAAAACCCTTATGCTTCCTTTATGACTGGCAACTTTATGGTGAAAAAAAGTGTTTTTGAACGAATAAAATTTAACGAATCGATTACTCAATACGGCCACGAAGATACCTTGTTTGGAATACAATTAAAGCAGCTTGGAATAGCAATAAAACATATTGACAACCCGGTTTTTCATGAGGGAATTGAGTCCAATGAAACTTTTATTGCGAAAACTAAGGCTGGAATCGAAAATTTAATTTATTTATACCGAAATACTAATAATCGCGAAGATTTTGCCCGTCACGTTAAGCTGGTTAAATATTATCGCATTATTTGTTCGATGGGCTTAGTACCTATTGTTGCCTGGTGTTATAGAGTAGGAGAGTCCAGACTCTTGACATGTTTGAACAAAAAAGAACCCAACCTGAAATTATTCGATGTATTCAAGTTGGGCTATTTGTGCAATGTTTCATTAAAATCTTAGTCGATATCCTGGTCGTAACCACCAAAGTATTTCATGAATTGTACCCGCTCATATTCGGCAGGGTTTTTAACTTTTTGCATGTTGGCTACTCCTTTTATTTCGTCGATGGTTTTTACATTGTGGCTGTCCATCCAATTATTTAGTCCGTCGGCCATTTCTTGAACAAACTTATAGCCGTATTTGTAAACACCTGAAACAATCTGTACTGCCGATGCTCCAGCCATAATCATTTTTATGGCGGTGAGGTGGTCATGAACACCGGTGCTTGCAGCAAGTTCGCAATTTACGCGTCCCGAAGTAATGCCTATCCAGCGCAGCGATTTCTGATACTCGAACGGGTGGCTCAACACCTTGGCTGGTTGTAGTTGGCGTTTTTCAATGTCAATATCGATGTTGTAAAAGCGGTTGAACAAAGTGATGCCGGCCAATCCAATTTCCGAGAGATCTTTAATCATGGCGCCTAGGTCTGAAAAATAGTACGAAAGTTTTACGCTAACAGGAATGTCAACCGTATCGATAACTTTTTTGATGGTGCTGAAATAATATTCGCGTACATCGTTGGCCGAGCGTTCAATGTCGGAGGGTAAAACAAAAAGGTTGAGCTCTAATGCATCGGCACCGGCTTTGGCCAGTTTATTGGCAAAGAAAACCCAATCGCTCGAAGTGGAGCAGTTGATACTGGCCACCAGCGGGATGTCAACCCCCGCTTCTTTTGCTCCTTTAATCAGCTCGAGGTAATTTTTTACCCGATCGTTTTTAATTTCATAGTCGAAATAGTCGAGGTACTCGATGTTGTTTTTTATGGCCAGTTGTTTGTCTATTTCGTGTTGGTATTCGTTGTAGATTTCCTCTTCGAAAATTGATTTTAACACAATGGCTCCAGCACCGTTTTGCGCCAGTAGCTTTATTTTCTCTACACTGTTCGATAAACCTGAACTTCCAATAATAATTGGAGTTTTCAGCTCTAAACCAAAAAAACGGGTGGTTAAATTTGCCATTATTTTATGTTTTTCTATTTACGTAGTTAATTTTACTGTAACTGCCTTTAATTCTTTAAGGGTAGTTTGAATTATTTGCCAAACTTCTTCTGCATCAATTCCAAAGTAGTTGTGAACAATTATATTTCTAAATCCTTTCGCCTTCAACCAATCAAAATTTGATTCGTATTTTGAAAAAAAATCGTTCGATAATTTATTAATCATTTCACCTATGA
>DATERL010000160.1:0-6101 GCA_035271585.1 Prolixibacteraceae bacterium | reverse complement strand
GATTTGTTTATGTTAATGTTTCTGTTTTAAAAATATCCTTTTATTTTGTTTGAAATAAGATGTCAGTTTTAAATATTTTATTTTTACCTTGAGCAACATTGTTAAAAGGATATGTGGCGATTTTTAATACTTATGATGTGTCTATTTTGCTCCATGGTTTCATTGGGGCAAGTGCGTGTTGGTTGGCGTTCGATATTTGACAAAGAGGGGCGTTTATCGCGTATGAATTACTACGATAATGGCCTAACTGTTATCGATTCGAATATGTTTTTTCAATATTATACCGACAATGTTTTGAAAGCATTTGTCAATGGAGAAATTAAGCAACAAACAGGAAAAATTACGGGAAGAGTTGCTCATTTCGATTATAATTGTAACCTCACTGATTATTCTACTTTAATCGAAGGCGATGTTTTATTTGATATTAGCTGCGATTATGAGCAAAGATGTAAAGCTTTTTGGAGCGATAGTTTTAGTTCGTTGAATAAGCAGTGGGAGTGTAGTGATATTAACTTCTTTAACAATAAAATGATTCTTAAAAATAGTTCTTTATTGGGCTATGCTATTTTTAATCCGACTGTTCCCATCAATATCAACGACTTGTTTTCATTTAGTATTGATATCCCTGTTGAAGGCAATTCAGCAAAACAAGGGATAGCTTTTGGATGGAAAGATGCTGATAATTTCTTGTTGTATGAGGTTTCCTTTGGCAAGTATTTTAATGTTTTTTTGTGGGAAAATGGTGAACAGAGAGAAATAGGTGGTGGTAGGAATGAAATTGAAAGTCCCGGGGAGATAGTCAATTCATTGGTTTTAAAGAATAACGGAAAGACGCTCCTGCTTGAAGTAAATGGTAAGTTAGAATCAATTATACCCACACCTCATTTTAGTAGTAATAAAATTGCTTTGGTTACCCGTTCTAAAGGTGAATCCTATTTTAGTAATTTCCTTTTCACAAACGATATTGATAATCAATCAGCTTTTCATCAAAATTTTTGGATCGGGAAAGGGACAGGTTTTTTTATTACTCCCAAAAGAATTTTGACCACATTTGACGTGGTTTCGGATGCCAAGCGCCTTAGAGTTAAGGGAATGATAAATGGTAACCCAGTTTTGCTTTCGGCTAAACTGCTGAGGGTTGACGAAGCTAATAATTTAGCACTTATTGAAATTGAGGATCCCGATTTTAAAGCCTTTGACCAATTGCCTTTTGGCTATTCCGATATTATGCCTGTAAGCGATTCAGAAGTGTTCTCGATCGGTTTTTCTAATGCAATCAGTGGCGTTTATATGGCGCCCGAGGTATACCAAGGAAAGGTACTGCCTTCGTCGATGTCGGTTGGCTATCGTTTGTTA
The DNA here is from genome assembly GCA_035271585.1 of Prolixibacteraceae bacterium. Taxonomy (GTDB): domain Bacteria; phylum Bacteroidota; class Bacteroidia; order Bacteroidales; family Prolixibacteraceae; genus Roseimarinus. The sequence continues at coordinate 4,745 of DATERL010000160.1, read as the reverse complement.
GAAATGCCTTTTCGTTTTGGCATGATCGGAAGCCCCGTTTTTGACAAAGATGCCAACTTGATTGGGGTTTGTGCCTACAAAGGTCTTGAGCTTAAATATACCGAAATTGTTGACTTTTATGATAATTCGCGATTGTTTAAGGTGAACCTTGGAGCGTTTGATCGTAAACTTGAATCGCCACTAAAAGGAATTGGCTCAAACAAAATAACGAAAAGTTTATCCGAGATCGTTGTTATTATCGAATCGAGTATATTTGATTTCTGACCCTTCAGAAATCACGATCATAAATATTTTAAATTTCGCTCAGCTTCAGCTTTTCAGTATTTTCTTCAACTTGTAGCTTCTCTATTATTTCCTGAATATCGCCATCAATTATTGCTGGTAAGTTATACATTGTTAGTCCAATGCGGTGTTCGGTAACCCTGCCTTGTGGCCAGTTGTAAGTACGTATTTTTGCCGAACGGTCGCCGGTCGAAACCATGGTTTTGCGTTTCGAGGAAATTTCGTCGATGTATTTTTGATACTCCATGTTGTACAAACGTGTACGCAATTCGACCATTGCTTTGTCGAGGTTTTTAAGCTTCGATTTTTGATCTTGGCATTGCACAATAATACCCGATGGGATGTGTGTGAGCCTGATGGCCGAGTAGGTGGTGTTTACCGATTGGCCGCCGGGTCCCGATGAGCAAAACTCGTCGCGCCTAATATCTTCGTTTCGTAATTCAACATCAAATTCGTCAGCCTCGGGCAAAACAGCTACCGATGCTGCCGATGTATGCACCCTGCCCTGGGTTTCGGTTTGTGGTACACGTTGTACCCGGTGTACCCCCGATTCGTACTTTAAAACGCCATAAACATTATTGCCGCTCACATTGGCAACAATTTCCTTGTATCCTCCTGCAGTACCTTCGGTGTAATGGGTTACTTCGAGGCGCCATCCTTTACGTTCACAAAATTTTGAATACATGCGGAATAAGTCGCCTGCAAAAATACTGGCTTCGTCGCCACCAGTACCGGCCCTGATTTCTAGAATTGCATTTTTACTGTCCTCTGGATCGGCCGGAATCAGTAAAAACTTTATTTCTTGTTCTTTTGGTTCAATCTGATCTTCGAGTTCTTCAAGTTCATCTTTGGCCATTTCGCGCATTTCATCGTCGGTTTCGTTGGCCAACATTTGTTTGGTCGATGTAATATTATCGAGAATGTTTTTGTATTCGGTAAATGTTTTAACCAGCGTATCGAGCATTTTGTACTCCTGGTTGAGCTTCACGTACCGTTTCATATCCTTCATCACTTCGGGGTCGTTAATTTGTTTGCCAACTTCCTCGAAACGGTATTGTATATTTTGGAATTTTTCGATAATTCTATTGTCTGTCATAATTTGAAATTTTAATACTTGTTACTAATTTTTGGATACTTGTTATAGCTTGTTTTGTGTTTTATTCATTAAGTGAATTTACACAAGCTATATGTATTCGAATATTCCAAATTGTGATTCAATGGTCAATTTTTTACCTTCGTTGGCTTCAACTTTTCCAATAATCCGAGCATCAACATCGAACGATTTTGATATCGAAATTATTTCGGCGGCCACCTCGGGCGTAGTGTAGAATTCGAAACGATGCCCCATGTTGAATACCTTGTACATCTCTTTCCATTGTGTGCCCGATTCTTTTTGAATAATTTCGAAAAGTGGTGGAATGGGGAAGAGGTTGTTCTTGATTACGTGAACATTATCGACAAAATGCAAAACCTTGGTTTGGGCGCCTCCCGAACAATGGATCATGCCATCGATTTTATCCCGGAACTTATCGAGCACCTTTTTCACAATGGGAGCATAAGTACGGGTGGGCGATAGTACCATTTTCCCCGCATCAACACCAATTTCTTCAATGGCTTGGGTTAGCTTGTAGCTTCCCGAGTAAATTAAATCCGCCGGAACTTCGGGATCGTAACTCTCGGGATATTTTTGAGCCAAGTAGTTGGCAAATACGTCGTGGCGGGCCGAGGTTAGTCCGTTGCTGCCTATGCCGCCGTTGTAACCATGTTCGTAAGTGGCTTTGCCAAACGACGAAAGTCCCACAATAACATTACCGGCTTTTATGTTGCTGGCATCAATTACATCGGAACGTTTCATGCGGCAAGTAACGGTCGAATCGACAATGATGGTGCGCACCACATCGCCCACGTCGGCAGTTTCGCCTCCTGTTGGGATTACGGTAACGCCCATTTTACTTAGTTCGGTACACAGCTCGTCGGTACCATTAATAATAGCGGCAATTACTTCGCCGGGAATCTTATTCTTGTTACGGCCAATCGTCGACGATAGTAAAATATTATCGGTAGCACCCACGCACAACAGGTCGTCGATATTCATAATAAGCGCGTCCTGTGCAATGCCTTTCCACACCGATAGGTCGCCTGTTTCCTTCCAATACAGGTAGGCTAACGACGATTTTGTGCCTGCCCCGTCGGCGTGCATAATGTTACAATACTCGGGGTCGTTGCCTAAGTAATCGGGTACAATTTTGCAAAAAGCCTTTGGGAACAAGCCTTTATCGATGTTTTTAATTGCCTTGTGCACATCCTCTTTCGAGGCCGAAACCCCGCGTGCCATATACCTATCTGCTGTTTTTGCCATGCTACAAAATTTGGATTGCAAAGTTAATGTTTTTGGCGAATATTTCAATTTTTCAAAAATGAACGTAAGGTAGTGTGAGTTGAAATTTAATCTGCTGTAAAACATATTCTTATACGACTTATTGTTTGCTAAGGCAACTCGCTGAATAAGAGGACTATGTAAGTGGGGGGGGGATAGTTAACATCATTATAAATTACTAAAAAAGTGATTATGGGTATTGTAAAATTAAAATATGTTATTTATCATTGTTGCAGAAAAACACAAACGGTGATCCAAACGCCAATTTTCAAAGGGTATTTATTTAGGGGGACAGGGAATAGGATATAGTTGAAAAATTATTAGCTGATTTTTTAAATTAACTAAACACTATTTAAAATGATAGAACCTGTTATTTATCTGAGTGATCTGAAGAAAGTAAATGTTGTTCAATTAAGAGAAATCATTTTTATTAAAGCACAAAGAAGTTATTGTCAAGTGTTACTCCAAAACGGTGAAAGCATAATACATTCAAAACCCATGGCAGCCATTGAAAAAGAATTTTCAGTTTATATGTTTTTACACATTCATTGGTTTTGCATGGGCCTTGTTAAATTACTGTATTGTTGTAAAGAAAGAAATACTTTCAGAAGAAAATATTTTCACATCATAACATAATAAGGAATCATAATAAAACAGATATGAAAAAATTAAAACTTATTGTTCAGGTAAGATTGATGCTTTTCATAATCCTTACATTCAGCCTTTCATGTAGTAAAGATCATAAGAATGTAACGCCTAAAGATAATTCATTTTACACCATCCCTTTCAACGAAATTGTCAAAACAAAACGGGAAGTTAAATTGTCAGAATTTGCAACAGATGTTGAATTCATTCAGTTTGAAAACACTCCAGAAGCATTTCTTGGAACTTTTGAGGACATTGAATATACCCGGGATTATTATTTCGTTATGTGTTGGGATCAAGCTATTTTACAATTCTCCCACACGGGGAAACTGATCCGACAAATCGGGTCACTGGGAAAGGGACCAGAAGAATATCTAATGTGCATGAAAATGTGCATCGACGAAGGAAACGAGAAAGTATATGTACATACAACTTTGTCGAGCATATTGGTCTATAATTTTCAAGGGAAATACATTAAAACGATCAAAAACCCTGCTCTTGAGCGTACGATGAAATTTTGGATATGGGCCAGAGATAGTATGCTGCTCAGTTATTTTGAACCGGTTGAAGGTAACGAACCCTTTGTGTTTATTGAGCATAACGAACAGGGCGACACCCTGCAAACAATTCAAAACCATATATTCTTTGGCGTTAACGAGCAAGCCGACCCCTTTCAAATGTCGCCTTTTGATGAGCAAAATTTTTCATATCGCTTTGAGAACAAGCTTCACTTAAAAGGATGTTATAACGACACAGTTTACACCTATGACGAAAACAACATATTCGTGCCTAAATATTTTATCGATTTAGGAAAACATAAACTCCCCGATGACTTAATATATGAGCGAAAATGGAAGCAACGATTGCCCGATGGCCTTTGCTGGACAGGAGTGCATGAAACAACAAATTATTTGTTTATCTCTTATGGCTATCATTTCGATCAAAACAAACCAGAATCAGAAATGATTGAAAAAGGATTGGTTTTGTACAACAAAAAAACGAAAGAAGGTATAGCTACAAAAGAAACCCAACAGGGTGGCTTTGTCAATGACATCACTGGAGGCCCCAATTTCAGGCCAATATTAACCAACGATAGCTCGGCAATAATGTTAGTTTCTGCACTTGAAATGAAGCAATATCTCAATTCGGACAAGTTCAAAAATAAAGAGGTGAAATTACCTGCTAAAATAGAAGAGCTGAATCAACTAAAAAACACTCTTAATGAAGCCGACAATCATTTTTTGGTACTGGTGAAATTTTAAAATACAAAAATAGGAAGCACTTAAATAATTAGGTAACCATTCAGTCGCACTAAAAAAGGGTAGAATTTCAGTTCAAAACAGGATGAATTGCCCGTCCCGATGTACATCGGGATTAACCCTGGGGATAATTGATAACTATAAAACCAATACCGATAGACCAATAAAGGAGATTATAGAGC